>CAYFSZ010000008.1:0-20129 GCA_964346085.1 uncultured Mageeibacillus sp.
AGGAGATATTATGAAAAAAAATAATAATTATTATTGTACCAGTCATTTTAATAATTTTATTTCTAGTATTGCTTTTTGCATTAGGAAGTAATGGAGAAGAAAAGACGAATGAACTAGAAAATTATGATACGGCTATTTCGTACGATGATTTGGAAAATAGATATAATAATGATATGACAATGATGGCAAAGATTACTTAAAGCAAACTTTTATATCTTTGAGTTTTATGAATCATCAACAAAATTTAATTGGTGAAACGCTTGAAGTTAGAAATCGAGTATTAGAAACTTCCGATGAAGATTTAGGGGAAGGTAAGTTCATTGGAATTTTTATTTTATTAGTGGAAAGCATGTATAAGGATTTAATATCTTTAGAAGATGTCAATCAAAATATAGAAAATAGTATAGATTTGAATACAATTATTTATGATGATTTGGAAGAGTCTATCAAGTGGGGTTATAATCAATTGAGTAAGAACGTTGATATAAACTATGAATTAGATGATGTTAATCTCAATCGCATGGAAAAAGCATTTATACTTATTCATGATGCTGTCAAAAATGGTCAAGTAAATCATAGAGAACTTGTTTCGGATGCTTTGGATTGTTTTGAAAATCCATATTTTGAAGAAGTATATGAAATATATCTTGAGAATGAGTATTAAGAGATTTTCTTTTGTGTGAGAAGTCTTAGTCTGATAAAAAAACAAAGGAGAAAAAATATGAGAGTTTTTGATTATGATGATGTACTGTTGATTCCTGCAAAATGTATTGTGAAAAGCCGTAAGGAATGCGATACATCTGTGACATTAGGGCAGCATACTTTTGCAATCCCTGTTGTTCCAGCGAATATGCAAACAATCATTGATGAACCTTTGGCTGTTTATTTTGCAGAGAATAATTATTTTTATATCATGCATCGTTTTGATGAAGAAGATCGTTTGCCTTTCGTGAAGAGAATGAAAGAAAGAGGATTGATTAGCTCGATTAGCGTTGGCGTAAAAGATAAAGAATATGATTTTATCGAAACATTAGCACAGGAAAACGTGATTCCTGATTATATTACGATTGATATTGCTCATGGACATTCCGATAGTGTGATGAACATGATTCAACATATCAAAAAACATCTTCCGAATACTTTTGTGATTGCAGGAAATGTTGCCACTCCAGAAGCAGTACGAGATCTAGAAAATGCAGGTGCTGATGCAACTAAAGTTGGGGTTGGACCAGGCAAAGTATGTATCACAAAGATAAAAACTGGATTTGGTACAGGTGGCTGGCAATTAGCTGCGGTGAGAAGCTGTGCGAAAGCAGCAAGAAAACCAATTATTGCTGATGGTGGAATCCGTCAACACGGTGATGTAGCAAAATCGATTCGATTTGGTGCAACGATGGTGATGATTGGATCATTATTTTCCGGGCACACAGAATCTCCAGGGAAAGAAGTTGAAATTGATGGAGAAAAGTACAAAGAATATTTCGGTTCCGCTTCGCAATTCCAAAAAGGTGAGTATACTAATGTTGAAGGAAAAAAAGAATTGGTTTTAGAAAAAGGACCGATTGAAAATACGCTGATCGAACTAAAACAAGACTTACAATCTTCGATTTCCTATGCAGGAGGCAAGGATTTAGAGGCATTGAGAACGGTTGATTATGTCTTGCTTTCCAGTAGTGTACAAGATGTTTGATAACAAAAAACGAAAATGTTAACCGAATCCTCACAAACTGCCTCAAACAAAGAGGCAGTTTTTTGTTACTGCTAACTCGCGTTTCATGTTAAAATAAGAAAAAAGAAGTAACAAGAGGGACGACATGAAAAGGATTGCGATTGTAGGTATGGGGATTTCCGGAATGGGCGTATTGAATGCCTATTACAAGATGAACCCAAAAGATGTGCAAATCGACTGTTATGACAGCGAAGAGAGTTTTGGCAGGGGATTTCCTTTTCGCGAAGACGTTGATGCTGCTCTTCTGAATGTAAGACCACACATTATCGGTTTTGATTATGAAAATCCGACTGAGTTTGCTGATTGGCTGAAAAAACAGCCGGAATATGCAGATGAAGAATTTGTGCCTCGAAAAGTGTACGGAGAATTTCTTCATGAGAACACCATGCAAATTCTTGAAAAAATCCCAGCGACAGCAATTTTTGAGCAAGTCAAAGATTTGGATTTTGATGAAGAAAATCAAAAATGGACATTATCAACTGATAAAACACAAGAAAACTATGATTTGGTCCATCTATGCTGTGGTGAGTTGCCGACAGCTGATTACTATAATCTCAAAGGGCAGAAAAATTATATCCATTCTATTTATCCACTTGAAAAAACATTGCCTCAAATTCAAGATGGAGAACATGTCTGTGTGATTGGAACAAGTCTTTCAGCTATCGATGTCATGCGCTATTTGTACAATCATAAAAAAGATATTAAAATTTCGGTTTTTTCCAATAACACAGTTTTTCCTACGATAAGACAAAAAGAAGTGAATGTGGAAGAGCGTTTCTTAACAAGAGAAAATGTTGCAGAAATCAAAAAACACAACAATGGATTCATGACATTCGAACAGGCAGATACCTTGATTAAGCAGGAGTACGAGCAATATGGAATCGATATTCTGGCTTTAATCGAAAAATACACACAGGGTTTTGATTCGGTGGAAACTTGTCTTGAAGAAGATAAGGCTCTTCAGATTGCGCAATCTTTCAATATAGGCATCGTTTTTAATAAAATGTGGCAAGGGCTAACGGATGAAGATAAGGATAAGTTTAAAGAGCGCTATTCTATGTATCTATCGACATTATTCAGTCCGATGCCAGAAAAAACAGGAAAGATGTTAGTCGAAAAGAAAGAAATTAAGCAACTAAATGTGTTAGAAAATGTTAAAAAAATAATCAAAAAAGACTCTGTGTTTTTGATTCAAAATGAAGATGGAAAAACCCTTTGTGAAGCTGATTGGGTGGTCAATGCAACGGGACTCGATAGCTCGTTTAAGTCTTTAAAAGAAGGTTCGCTTTTATACAATCTGGTACAAAAAGGGATAATTTTGCCATACAAATATGGAGGTATCACAGTTGCCATCGACGGGTATTCAGTATTATCGTCTAAGTATGGAGAAATGATTTCTTTGTCGGCACATGGTGTTTTGGTTAAGGGTGTAGAACTACTCAATAATGGTGCCAAGATGATTCAAGATAGCGCTGACGAGAAAATCAATCAAATTTGGAATCGAATTTAGTTTATATTATAGGAAGAAAAAAGATGCGACAAAGACAAAATAGGAAGTCTTTGTTTCTTTTACTTGCCTTGCTGATGCTTTTATCTGCTTGTGGAGTTGGAACAAAGACAGGAAAAACAACAAACGAAACAGTTTCAATTGAATCGTCAATAGAGAAAACAGCAGATGCGACACAATCCGAAACTGTAGATTCTGAAAGACAAACAATCGAACCTAATCTGAAAGCTGAAAGGCAACAAGTTCGAATTATCGGTCTAAGCGGTCCAACAGGGATGGGTTTTTCTAAATTGCTGGAGGATTCGGAGCTTGGTTTGATGAACAATGAATACACAATGACTATTGCAAATGCACCCGATAATTTAATTGCTGCGGCAACCAAAAATGAAGCAGATATTATCGCAATGCCGAGCAATTTGGCTTCTGTATTATGGAATAAAAGTGAAGGAGAATTTCAAGTCTTAGCGGTTAATACATTAGGTGTTTTGAATATTGTTGAGAAAGGTGAAACGATTCAATCTATTGCTGACCTTAAAGGAAAAACAATTGTTGCTTCAGGCAAAGGTGCAGCTCCCGAGTATGCATTGAATTATTTGCTCACCGAAAATGGTTTGAATCCTGAAACCGATGTCACGATTGAATGGAAAGCAGAACATCAAGAAGTTGTCGCAACGCTTGCGTCCTCTGAACAAACAATCGGTTTGCTACCACAGCCCTTTGTAACGGTAGCAATGAGTAAAGTAGAAGGATTACGCTCAGCCGTTGACCTCAATCAAACATGGCAAGCTTTACAGAATGGTTCTGAATTTGTCATGGGCGTTGTTGTTGCCAGTAAAACGTTTGTTGAAGAAAATCCCGAGTTGGTACAACAGTTTTTAGTTGATTACAAATCTTCAGTCGATTATGTTAATGAAAATCCAGCGGAAGCAGGAGCATTGGTTGAAAAATTCAAAATTTTAGAAAATGCAAAAATTGCTGAAAAAGCAATTCCAAATTGTCACATTGTTTGCATAACTGGCGACGAAATGCAAGCAGCATTGAGTGGATATTTAGAGGTTCTACATAATGCTAACCCTCAAGCGGTAGGCGGTACATTACCGAATGAAACATTATACTTCAAACCATAAGCAGACCATACGAACGAATATCATTGTAACAATCATCCTGATTTTGATTTGGGAATTCGTTGCAAGTATTTTCCCTGTTCCGTTTTTGCTGGCAGGACCAATTGAAGTAGCAAGACGATTTTTTGAATTGATTTTTACGCAAGGGTTTTGGAGAAGTGTTGCTTCTTCATCCTTGCGTATTTTATTAGGGCTGATTCTAGGTATAGTTATAGGTGTTTTGACAGCGATTATTGCAAAAAGTAATGTATGGCTTTCTGCAATTTTCAAACAATTATCTCTTTTATCTAAAACCGTACCAATCGCTGTTGTGAGCATTTTACTGTTGATTTTATTTTCAAATCAATGGATAGCAACAACAGTAGTTTTTATCATGTCATTTCCAATTATTTTCACTAATTATTTGAAAGGGTTAGAGAAATATGACGATAACATTCTTGAATTAGCTCAGGTTTTTCAATGGTCTAATATCAAAAAATGGAAATATGTTTATTTAAAATCAGCTGAACCATATTTGCAGTCCGGTTTGGAAATTGCTTGTGGTATGGCATGGAAAGCTGGGATTGCTGCTGAAATTCTTGGTGTCCCAGAACATAGTTTTGGCGAAAAAATTTATTCTGCAAAAGTATTTCTGGAAAGTGCAGATATTTTTGCTTATGCGATTGCAATTGTATTATTGAGTCTATTATTCGAAAAAATTATTTCATTTATTATTCTGAGGATTCATCGACGTTTGAGGGGGCTTGCATAGTGGAAATCAACAATCTGACCGTAAAATATGAATCGTTTGTAGTACTTCATGATTTTTCATCTTCAATTTCGGATGGTGAAGTAACATGCATTTTAGGTGAATCAGGAATTGGAAAAACGACGTTACTCAAAGTTTTGATGGGTTTAGTACAGACTGAATCTGGTGAATTGTCTGGTATTCCAAATAAAAAAGCAGTTGTCTTTCAAGAAAATCGCTTGCTTGATGAGTTCTCGGCAGTTCAAAATATTCAAATTGCCAATCAGAATAAACTAAGCGAAGAAGAGATAATTAATGCGTTGCGAGAGATTGGAATGACGGAGAATATTAATAAACCTGTTTCTAGTCTTTCGGGCGGGATGGCAAGACGTTGTGCGATTGTTCGTGCGATGTTGTCTGATGCTGAACTCATTCTTATGGATGAACCATTCCAGGGATTGGATCCAGAGAATGCGAATAAAGTGATTGATTTCATCAAAAAGCATCATAGACAAAGAACAATTGTGATTGTGTTGCATTCACTTGAATTGGCACGTCTATTAACGAATCAAGTCATTTATATGAAATAGTGTTAATGATAAAAAATATACATTTCTTATGTCAAACATGACAATTGGAGATTTCTGCCAACTGTCGGCAAAAGAGATTTATCAAACAAAACATTAAATTCTCAAAACCGAATATCCGATTATTAAATAAGCATTGCCATTCATCTCAATAATTGTTTATAATCGTAAACGTGTTAATTAATTTATTTTTTTGTCTTTAGAATCGAATTTACAATTTAATATGGGAATATTGAACGGGGGTATCAATATGTATGAGAATGATTTGAATTATCAGGAAATCAAGGATTTCATGGTAACGATGAATCGTAAGTCAGATTTGGTCGAAGTGTTGCATAAAACACAAGAATTGTATGGATATATTCCAAAACATATTGTGACTTTGATTGCGAAAACTTTGAAAATGCCAATCGCTGAAATTTATGGTGTTATCACTTTCTATTCACGGTTTAGCTTAGTGCCAAAAGGCAAATATTCGATTAGCATTTGCATGGGAACAGCCTGCTATGTAAAAGGTGGAGAAGCGATTTTACAAGAATTTTCCAAATTGTTACATATTGGGCCTGACGAAACGACAGATGACTTAATTTTTTCCTTGATTGAAACAAGATGCGTAGGTGAATGTGCTGTTGCACCTGTTATTACAGTCAATGACAGAGTATATGAAAACGTGACAATTGAAGATGTGCCACGTATTTTAGCTGATATTGGGGAGGAAGCATGATGGATTTCAAACAAACATTATTAGATATTAAATCCAAAACTCTTCCATTAGTTTTGGACAGAGCTGCGCACAATGAAAAGTACATCGTTGAAGGTGAAACAGTTCGTTTAGCGGGTGAGTTTTATGAAAAACAACTTCGTATCGCTTTAAAGAATTATGAAATCATCGATCCGATGAGCGTTGAAGAGTATATCGCTTTCGGTGGTTATTTTTCACTTTATAAAACGATTTTTGAAATGGAACCGGGCGATGTCATTGAAGAAATGATTACAGCCAATTTACGTGGACGTGGTGGTGCCGGATTCCCTGCAGGTTGGAAATGGCACACCGCATACAAATATGAATCAGATACAAAATATGTCATTTGTAATGCGGACGAAGGAGACCCGGGAGCTTATATGGATCGTTCGATTCTCGAAGGTGACCCACATTCTGTTATTGAAGGAATGGCGATTTGTGCAAGAGCAATTGGTGCGAATAAAGGTTATGTATATGTACGCGCTGAGTATCCAAAAGCTGTTAAGAGTCTGCGTCATGCAATCGCAGCTGCGAAAGAGCTAGGTTTACTAGGCGATAATATCATGGGAAGTGAGTTTAGTTTTGACCTTGATATTCGCCTTGGTGCAGGTGCTTTCGTTTGTGGTGAAGGAACTGCATTGATTCAATCAATTGAAGGTAAACGCGGTATGCCTCAAGCCAAAGTTTATCGTACCTCAGAAAGAGGCTTATTTGATAAACCAACCATTCTCAACAATGTTGAAACACTCGCCAATGTAGCTCAAATTATTGAACATGGGGCTGATTGGTTCAAATCAATCGGAACAGAAGATTCCCCAGGAACGAAAGTGTTTGCTCTTGTTGGTAAAGTGATCAATGCTGGACTTGTTGAAGTACCAATGGGTGTCACAATTAATGATATTGTTTACGGTATTGGACATGGCGCACCGGATGGCAAAGAAATCAAAGCGGTACAAACAGGTGGTCCTTCAGGAGGATGTATTCCACCAGAATTGTTCGATACAAAAGTTGATTTTATTTCCTTAGAAGAAATTGGATCTATCATGGGTTCAGGTGGTATGGTTGTTATGGATGAAAGCGACTGTATGGTTGATATTGCAAAATTCTTCATGAAATTTACAGTTGATGAATCTTGTGGTAAATGCACTCCTTGCCGAATCGGAAATAAACGCGTTCTTGAAATTCTAGAAAAAATCACCTCTGGTCATGGCGAGATGGAAGATTTGGAATTGCTTGAAGAATTATGCCAAGTCATTACAGATACGAGTCTCTGTGGCTTAGGAAAAACAGCAACGACACCAGTTATCAGTTCAATGCAATATTTTAGACATGAATATGAAGAACATATTTTGGAGAAAAAATGTCGAGCTTCTGCTTGCCAAGATTTACTCCAATATGTGGTTCTTGATAAATGTGTTGGTTGCGGATTATGCAAGAGAAATTGTCCTGTGAATGCAATCTCGGGTGAAAAACGAGGAAAACATGAAATCGATATTGATGTTTGCATTAAATGTAATGCCTGCTTAACAGCTTGCCCTGTTGCAGCCATTGTCAAAAAGTAAAGGGGATAAGATGATTACTGTAAAAATTAATAATAAAACAATTCAAGTTGAAAAAGGCACAACAATTTTAGAGGCTGCCAAACAATTAAATATTAATATTCCTACATTGTGTCACCTTGATTTAAATGAGCTAGGGTTTGTTAATAAAGAAGCAAATTGCCGTATTTGTTTAGTTGAACAAAAAAATGGAAGCTTAGTTCCTGCATGTAATACTTTACTAAAAGATGGTATGGAAGTTCGTACCGATACACATAAAGTCATTAATTCAAGAAGAGTGAACATTGAATTATTACTATCTAACCATCCTAAAGATTGCTTAGTATGTGGCAAAAATGGTGAATGTGAATTACAAGATTTAGCTGCGCTGGCTCGTATTAAGAGGGTTCGTTATCAAGGTGAAAGGATAAAATATCCTGTCGATTATAGCAGCTATTCAATATATCGTGATCCTAATAAATGTATACTCTGCAAACGCTGTGAAACGATGTGTAGTGAAGTGCAAAAAGTTGGGACATTGACAGATATCGGACGTGGTTTTTCAACCGTTGTAGGAACCCAATATAATCAACCGATGCATACGACAAACTGTACTTTCTGTGGACAATGCTTAGCGGTTTGTCCAACAGGTGCATTGATGGAAATGAGCCAAATCAGAAAAGTATATAAGGCCTTGGGAAACCCAAAGAAAACAGTTGTTGTACAAACGGCTCCTGCTGTACGTGTAGCTTTAGGCGAAGAATTCGGAATGGAACCTGGTACAATTGTCACAGGGAAAATGGTTGCCGCTCTAAGAGCTTTAGGGTTTGATTATGTTTTCGATACAGATTTTGCTGCTGATTTAACAACGATGGAAGAAGCAAAAGAATTTGTAGATCGTTTGAATGGAAATGGCAGATTGCCAATTCTAACTAGTTGCTGTCCGAGTTGGGTGAAATATATTGAACATAATTTCGGCGACATGCTCGATATTCCTAGTACATGTAAATCACCGCATGAAATGTTCGGTTCAATCGCGAAAACATATTTTGCCGAAAAACACAATATTGATCCAAAAGATATGATTGTGGTATCTGTTATGCCATGTGTCGCAAAAAAATATGAATCAGCAAGACCAGAACTTTCTTCATCTGATGAAGTGTCTGATGTTGATCATGTTATCACAACTAGAGAACTAGCATTCATGATAAAAGATTATGCTTTGGACTTTGTAGGATTAGAAGATGAAGATTTTGATGATCCGTTAGGAGAATCTTCTGGTGCGGGTGTTATTTTTGGAGCATCAGGTGGAGTTTCCACTTCGGCTTTAAGAACTGCATATCACATGATTACAGGTGAACACTTAGAACAAATCGAATTCGAAGAATTAAATGGTGTAAAAGGACTTAAAGAAGCCACAGTTGATATCAAAGGACGTGAAGTTCGCGTAGCAGTTGCTAGTGGTTTAGGGAATGCCCAACAATTATTATCCGATGTCAGAAATGGTAAAAAACAATATGACATCATCGAGATAATGGCATGTCCTGGTGGATGTATTGATGGAGGTGGGCAACCGTTCCATCACGGCGATTTATCAGTTTTGGATAAACGTGTTGCGGGGATTCGTCAGGAAGACCGAAATAAAGAAATTCGCCGTTCTTATCAAAATAAATCGATTCAGAAAATTTATGATGAATTCCTCGGTGAAGTTGGAGGAGAAAAAGCGCATCATTTGTTGCACACTGAATATGTGATGAGACCGAAATATATCGAAGAAGAGTAAATTTATCAGCAAATATAATGTCTTTCAAAGCGCCTTGGTAGAAACAGATGATACCAGGGCGACTTTTTTATTACATTTCAACAAAGATATGCTAAAATATAAAAAATTAATGTGTAATTAACGATTAAAATTATTAGATGATAAGGAGATACAGATATGGGTTTAATCAAAGCAATCACGGGTGCTGCTGGTGGCGTGTTAGCCGATCAATGGCGTGAGTTTTTTTACTGCGATTCATTAGCAAATGATGTTTTGGTAAAAAAAGGTCAAAAAGTAATTGGAAATCGTTCCTCGAATACAAAAGGTAGCGATAATATTATTTCCAATGGATCAGGTATTGTCGTCAATGATGGTCAATGTATGATTATCGTTGAACAGGGAAAAGTTGTTGAACTTTCTGCTGAACCTGGTGAATTTACATGGGACTCTTCAACAGAACCTAGTATCTTTGCTGGAAGTTTAGGTGAATCAATCCTTGAAACATTTAAACAAATCGGACGAAGATTCACTTATGGTGGTGATACAGGAAAAGACCAAAGAGTTTATTATTTCAATATCAAAGAAATTATGGATAATAAATTTGGCACACCAAATCCGATTCCGTTCCGTGTCGTTGATCGCAATATCAATTTAGATATTGACGTTGCGGTTCGTTGCTCTGGTGTATATTCATACGAAATTTCTGACCCGATTTTATTCTATACAAATGTTTCTGGTAATGTTGATTCTGAATATAAAAGATCACAAATTGATACACAATTAAAAACTGAATTTGTCAGCGCTTTACAACCAGCTTTTGCAGCAATTTCTTCGATGCAAGTTCGTCCGAATGAATTGCCAGGTCATGCTGGTAAATTAGCAGACTTGATGAATGAAGAATTAACAAAAAAATGGGGCGATTTAAGAGGTCTTAAGGTAATTTCTATCGCGTTGAATCCGATTACTTTACCAGAAGAAGATGCACAAGCAATTAAAGATGCTCAAATGAGTGCAAGACTCAGAGACCCAAGTCTAGCTGCTGCAACTTTAGCTGGCGCACAAGCAGATGCGATGAAAGCAGCTGCAGCCAACGAAGGCGGCGCAATGGGTGGCTTTATTGGTATGGGTATGGCACAAAATGCTGGTGCAAATAGTAATCTTCAAGATTTATATGCAATGGGCCAAAGAAATCAACAACAAGCAGGTGCACAACAAAGTCAGCCAAAAGCAGATTCTTGGTCTTGCCCAAAATGTCATACTGTTGCTTCCGGAAAATTCTGTTCTGACTGTGGAACCCCAAAACCGGAACAAGGTTGGACATGTGATTGCGGAACAGTCAATCAAGGAAAGTTTTGCTATAACTGCGGCAAAGAAAAACCTGCAGAGGCACCATTATACAAATGCGATAAATGTGGTTTTGAACCAACTGATCCACATGATCCTCCAAAATTCTGTCCGGAATGCGGAGATCCTTTTGATGAAAAAGATATAAGATAAAAATCAATCAAATAGGATTTTCAATCAAATGAAAATCCTATTTTTCTTTCAGATGAGGTAAATATGTCAAACATTTTGGATTTTAAATGTCCATCTTGCGGCGGTGCAGTTGTCTTTGATAGTGAAAGTCAAATGATGAAATGCACTTTCTGTGATACGAAATACGATCAGTCAATTCTTGCACAATACGACGATGCCTTAAAGAATATGCCTGAACAGGATGATTATTCTTGGGAGGTACAAGCGAGTTCAAATTGGCAAGAAGAGGATGAGCAGCTAGTAGTTTATATGTGCCAGTCTTGTGGTGGTGAAATTGTGAGTGAACCCACTACTGTTGCAACAAACTGTCCGTATTGTGGTAATCCAGTTGTTTTATCGGGGAATGTCATTGGTGACTTGAAACCTGATTATGTGATTCCTTTTCAATTGACAAAGGATGATGCAATGGCCGCTTTTCGTCGTCATTTAGAAGGAAAAAAATTATTGCCAAAAGAGTTCAAATCAGAAAAACATATTGAAAAAATACAAGGTCTATATGTACCATTTTGGATTTTCGACGCCAATGCAGAAGGCCATATGCGCTACAAGGCAACCAAAAGAAGAACTTGGCAAGATAGTCGCAATCAATATACAGAAACTAGCTATTATTCCATTTTAAGAAGCGGAGGAGTTCAATTTCAAAAAGTACCTGTGGATGCTTCTTCTAAAATGCCTGATGACTTGATGGAAAGTATTGAACCATATGATATTTCAAATCTAGTACCATTCAATGCAGGTTATCTTTCTGGTTATTTAGCTGATCGTTATGATGAGAATGCAGAAAGCTGTATTGATAAGGCCAATCAAAGAATCAAAGAAAGTACAAATCAGCTCTTTGATAATTCCGTCATGGGCTATCACTCAGTTCAGAAAGAGGCCGCGAGTATTCAATTGAAGGATAGCGTTGCGAAATATGTTCTTTATCCTGTTTGGGTTTTGAATTCTAAATACAAAGAAAAAGACTATATTTTTGCAATGAATGGTCAAACCGGAAAATTCGTTGGTGATTTGCCTGAAGATAAAGCGATATCAAGACGCTGGTTTTTGATTTATTTATTGATTATGTTTGCGATTTTCTACGGAGCAGCCTGGCTCTTCCATCTGTTTTTTTAGGAGGTAGAATGATGAAAAAAAGAGTATTTATATTTTTGTTATTTATGCTTATGTTCATTCTATCATTTGATGTGGAAATGATAAGAGCGGCTGCATTCAATAAGCAAGTAAACAATGATTTAACTGCAGAAGATTATGAAGAAATGGGTGTTCCAGCAGATAGTCGATTATCACCAAGACTTGTGGACGATGCTGATTTACTCACACCTGATGAAGAAGCTGATTTATTAAAAAAATTAGATGAAGTTAGCGAGAAGCATCGAAATGATGTTGTGATTGTGACAGTTGATTCGTTAAACGGAAAAACCGCGACAGAATTTGCTGATGATTTCTTTGACTATCACGGATTTGGAATGACTGAAAAAGCAAATGGAATCTTATTATTAGTTAGTATGCAATATCGTGATTGGGCAATTTCAACGACTGGAGAGGGGATTTTTGCTTTTACGGATGCAGGGCAAGCTTATATGATAGATCAGTTTTTGCCCTATATCAGTAAAGGAAGATATGCAAAAGGATTCGAAAAATTCATTGATTTATCGGATGATTTTTTAACGCAATATGCGAAAGGTAAGCCATATGACTATGGAAGATTGCCAAAACCTCCTCTTGCATGGTACTGGTTACCTGTAACTCTTGCTGCTGCAGCATTTTTTGCATGGTCAATTGTAGGCGGAATGAAATATAATTTGAAATCAGTGAGAAGACAAAATGCAGCCGATGACTATATTGTAAGAGGGAGTTTCGCACTGGCAACTGAAAAGGATTTATTCCTGAATAAGAATTTATCGATTGTTCCAATTCCAAGAAATTCTGGAAGCTCAGGTAGTAGTGGCGGTGGAGGAGGTTCAAGGACGCATACCTCTTCATCTGGACGATCTCATGGTGGATCGAGTGGTAAATTTTAGAACAAGAAAAGCATTGTCTCCGAGTTGAGAACAATGCTTTTTAATTTACTAATGTAGTGTAGAAAATTATTTTAATAAATTTTCTCTCGCTTTGTTTAAGAAAGAGAGATATTGTGAGATTTCCTGCTCTGTGAAAGATTCCATCATCTGGTTTTGCGTTTCTTGCGCATGCTTTCTTAACAGATTGTCAATTTTTTTACCTTCGACAGTGGGGAGCAAAATGAAACATCGTGAATCGA
Source organism: uncultured Mageeibacillus sp. (assembly GCA_964346085.1). GTDB lineage: Bacteria > Bacillota > Clostridia > Saccharofermentanales > DTU023 > UBA5436. Next base: position 13,513 of record CAYFSZ010000008.1, read on the forward strand.
GTTTTGATTTTTGTTTATAAATAAACCCCTTTTCAATTAATCGGGAAATAATACCACTAATCGTTTGATGTGTTAATGAAAAATGTTCGACCATATCGGCAACAGTGACTTCTTTCTCTTTCCCTTTTTTGAGTATATAAATTAGAGCTTCTGCTTGAGAAGAAGTTAAGCCCAAAGGAGCTAACATTTTGTTCCTATTGGCAATGATAGCTCTGCTTAAACGTAAATTTCCTACAATGATTTGATTATCGTATGTCATACCAAGGTCCCTCATTTACCATTACTCTAATTCAAAAGCACCAGTATATAGCTGATAATATGTGCCTTTCTGTTCGAGTAAATCCTGATGGGTTCCTCTTTCGATAATGCGGCCATGTTCCATAACCATGATGACATCAGAATTCATAACTGTTGATAATCGATGGGCGATGACAAAAACGGTTCTTCCGTGCATTAACATGTCCATGCCTCGTTGTACGGTTGCTTCTGTACGTGTATCAATCGATGAGGTTGCTTCATCAAGAATCAAAATTGGAGGATCAGCGACTGCAGCTCGGGCTATTGAAATTAATTGTCGTTGACCTTGCGATAAATTTGAGCCATTATTAGCAAGCTCAGTTTGATAACCATCAGGCAATCTCTCGATGAAGGTATTCGCACCAACTAGTTTCGCAGCTGCTTCACATTCAGCATCTGTTGCATCCAAATTTCCGTATCGAATATTGTCATAGACCGTACCAGTAAATAAATTCGTATCTTGAAGAACAATGCCTAAGGAACGTCTTAAATCACTTTTGCGTATCTCTTTGACATTGATACCATCGACTGTAATTAATCCATTCGTAATATCATAGAAACGATTTAATAAATTGATGATAGTCGTTTTTCCAGCTCCTGTTGAGCCGACGAAAGCAACTTTTTGACCAGGTTCTGCATAAACTGAAATATTATGCAAAATTTCTTTTTCTGGATTATAGCCAAAATCCACATCAATCAAGCGCATATCACCCTTAAGTAATACATGTTTATATGAGCCATCAGCTTGCGGAACTTTCCAAGCCCATTTTCCAGAGTATTCTTCTGTTTCGTGAATGCATTCATCACAATCAACTGTGCAACGAACTAAGCTAACTTGACCTTCATCCACTTCAGGCTCTTGGTCCATTAAATCAAAAATTCGTTTTGCTCCAGCAAGTGCCATAACGACATTATTAATTTGTTGCGAAACTTGATTTAAATTTCCTGTGAATTGTTTTGTCATATTCAAATAGGGAACAAGAATAGCGATTGAAAAAGCCATTCCAGAAATACTGTAACTTGGAAGATCGGATAATAAATATAAGCCCCCTAATGTGGCAACGATGACATAGATAACATTTCCGATATTCATGATGATAGGTCCCAAAGAATTTGCGAAGGCATGAGCTCGAAATGCATCATTGAATAATTGATTGTTAATTTCGTCGAAATCTTCGATCGCTTCGTCCTCGTGATTAAAAACTTTGATAACTTTTTGACCATTCATCATTTCTTGAATATAACCTTCGGCTTTACCCATCGATTCTTGCTGACGAATAAAATACTTGGCAGATCCTCCACCGATTTTTTTCGAAACAATAACCATGATAACGATACCAACTAAAACGATGCCAGTCATAATGAAACTGTACCACAGCATAATGCAGAGGACAGTAAATACGATGATGGCTGATTTGATGATATTAGGGAAAGCTTGAGAAATCATTTGACGCAGGGTATCAATATCATTGGTGTAATGACTCATGATATCTCCGTGTTGATGCGTGTCGAAATAACTTAATGGTAAATTCTGCATCCCGTTAAATAATTTTCTTCTTGTTTTGTCTAAGAACCCTTGTGTAATTCCGGCCATAATTTGTGTTTCAGTTGTTAGAAGAATAATTGAAATAATGTATAGAACAATCAAAACTGAAATGAGAGGAATGATTTCGGCACTAGCTGCTGCCCAATCAAAATTTCCAGCTTCTACATATTTCGTGATTATGGCTAAAACCTTTTGTTGAAAAATTGAAGGGATGGCAGATACGACTGCTGAAACAACAATACAAAAAATAACGAATGGTAATAGAACAGGGTAAGAGGAGAATAACATTTTGATTAATCTGCTGAACGTATTGCTTTTATTGGATTTCTTATTCTTGCTCATTTGAATCACCTCCCTTACTTTGTTGTGCATGGATTTCTTGATATATGCGACAACGTTCCAACAATTGATGATGATTTCCTTGATCAACAATATATCCGTTTTCCATGACCACAATCATATCAGCGTGCTCAATTGATGAAACTCGTTGCGAAATAATGATTTTAGTGATATCTGGAATGAATTCTGCAAATCCTTCTCGGATTAAGGAGTCTGTTTTTGTGTCAACTGCACTCGTAGAATCATCGAGAATTAATATTTTAGGTTGCTTCAATAATGCTCTTGCTATACAAAGACGTTGTTTTTGTCCGCCTGAAACGTTAGTTCCACCTTGTTCAATTTTTGTATCGTATTGATTCGGGAACTCCATAATGAAGTCATGTGCCTGAGCTAATTGACAAGCATGAATAATTTCTTCATCTGTTGCATCTTCGTTGCCCCAGCGCAAATTCTCTTTGATTGTTCCAGAAAAAAGAACATTCTTTTGTAAAACTACGGATACGGCATTTCGAAGGGCCAGCAAATCATATTTTTGAACATCAATGCCGCCAACTTTAACGACGCCTTCTGTCGTGTCATAAAGTCTTGGAATCAATTGAACTAAGGATGATTTCCCGTCACCAGTACCGCCTAGAATCCCAACCGTCATGCCTGAATCAATTGATAAGTTAATATTACTTAATGCATTTTTTTCTGCTCGTTCGGAATATTTGAAATTAACATTTTCAAATATTACTTCTCCATTTGGGATAACAGTAATTGCATTCGCAGGAGATGTAATCGAAGATTGTTCACCTAGTACTTCTTGAATTCTTTTCATTGATTCACTAGACATCGTAATCATGACATAAACCATCGTTAACATCATCACTTGAATCATTATCTGAATTCCATAAGTCAACATCGCAGAAATTTCTCCGACTCCGATTGTCATTGCATGATTCGTAATGATTAATTTTGCACCGAAATACAAAACGAAAATTAAATTAAAATAGACACAAAGCTGCATGAGGGGAGAATTCAATGCAACGATTCTTTCAGCTTTGGTAAAGTCCACTCGAATTGCTTCTGCAGCTTTCGCAAATTTATTTTTCTCAAATTCTTCTCTCGCATAACCTTTGACAACGCGCATTGCTCTTACATTTTCTTCAATGGATTCATTCATATGGTCATACTTTACGAAAATTCTACGAAATGTAGGTAAAGCAAAATGACCGATTAAATACAAGCCAATAATCATGACAGGTAATATGATGACAAAGGATGTGGCTAACTTTCCACCAATTCGATAAGCCATAATAATAGAAAAAAACATCATCAAAGGCGCACGAACTAAATTTCGAATGATTAACATATAAGCCATTTGAACATTGCTGACATCGGTGGTTAATCTTGTGACGAGAGAAGAAGAAGAAAAACGATCAATGTTTTGGAAAGAAAAACCTTGTATTTTCCTAAAAATATCTCCTCGTAAATTTCTAGCAAATCCTGAGGATGCTTTGGCACTCGTTAACCCTGCAAGCCCTCCGAAAGTTAATGATAAAAAAGCCATTAATAAAAGAAGTAAACCTCGATTGATAATGAGATTAATATTTTCGCTATGATTCTCTAAGTTATTGATTAAGTTAGCTGTAATAAATGGAATGAAACATTCAATGATAACTTCTAGGACGATGAAAAGCCCCGTTAAAATTGAAGGAAGTTTAAACTCCCTAAGACTAATTAATATTTTTTTAAACATAAATTCTCCTTTGAATTTAATACTTAAATATACAGTGCACTGTACAATTCTAGCGATGTAGAATATATTTGTAAAGACATATAAAACAACTAAAATGGATTAAAAAACAAATATTATGATATTGTTATATAGGTATAGTTTTGATATAATGGTTGTTACGATTTTTAATTGAATATATATTAATATATGCTTATAAATAACACGATTAAAGTATAAGGTAAAATAAATGCAACTTAACTTAACAACAGATTACACGATTCGTGCAGTGTTGTATATGGCCCAAGAAAATGAGTTGGTGACCAGCATCGAAATAGCAGAAGCTGTGAAAGTCTCTCCTAACTACATTTTCATATATGAGCAATTAAGCTAGAATAAAAAAACAGGGTATTAATACTCTGTTTATATTTTTTAGAATTTGGTGGCGGAATATGAGAAAACTATCTGAAATGAATCTATCAGAATTGATAAGTAAAGAAGGAATTGAGTGTGATTGTGGCAAAACACATGCCATGCATATTGAGCGAGTTGAGGTTGGAGAGAATGCGCTTGATAATCTACCGGAAATTCTGAGTCAAATGAGAATTTCTTGTCCATTTATTATCTGTGATCAACATACAAGAGAAGCAGCCTTTCCTTATTTAATCCCTGCTTTGGAAGAAAATGAAATTCCTTATCATATATATCAATTTTCAGAGGAACATCTTGAACCAGACGAAACATCGGTGGGAAAGATTGTGCTTCATTTCAATCATGAAACAGATGGTATACTTGCAGTCGGATCTGGTGTAATCAATGATCTAGGTAAAGTAATAGCGGATATTACAGGATTGCCGCTCGCTACAATCGCGACAGCTCCTTCAATGGATGGATATGGATCGAATAATGCTTCATTAATACGTGATCGTCTGAAAGTTTCCCTTTATTACCGCTGTCCTGAAGTGATCATTGCAGACACAAGGATTTTGAGAAATGCTCCATTTGAAATGTTGCAAGCTGGCGTTGGTGATATGCTAGCGAAATATTGTTCAATCTGTGAATGGCGAATCAGTCATCTCATTACTGGTGAATATTATTGCGAAAATATTGCTGAATTGGTAAGACAATCTTTATCCGATATTTTACAATCTGCAGATGCCTTGCTGAACCGCGAACCGAAAGCAATCGAAGATGTCTTCATCGGCTTGTTATATACAGGTTTGGCGATGGGATATGCAGGTATTTCAAGACCAGCTTCTGGTTTGGAACATTATTTTTCTCATGTCTGGGAAATGATGTCAATTGAGCGAAATCAAACCCCTCAATTACATGGTATTCAAGTTGTTGTAGGAACTTTGCTGACATTTAAACTTTGGCAAGGATTAAAACAAATCATACCAGATGAAGAAAGAGCAAAAGCATTCATCGAGAGCTTTGATCAAGAAAAATGGGAGCAAATGGTCTTACGTATATACGGCAAGACAGCGGGTGAGACTGTGATTAAAACAGCAAGAGAAGAAAGTCGAAATTCAGCTGAACAACATGCTGCTCGATTTAAAATCATCAAAAATCATTGGCAAGATATTTTGCAAATAGTGGAAGAAGAGATGCCTTCCTATGAAGAACTCTTGGAAATCATGAAAAAATTCTCCATGCCATTAACTCCGCAAGAAATTGGATTTTCGGAAAAAGATACCCATGATGCATTAATTGCTTCAAGAGAAGTTCGTAATAAATATGTGACCAGCTCATTATTATGGGATTTAGGGCTTTTATATGAAATCGAATTTCCGGGAAACTCTGGCTTAAAAGGGATGGAATCTTGATATGAGAAAAGATAGATTGAAAAAAATAAAATGCTTTTTCTTAGATATGGACGGTACCATTTATCTAGGAAATCAATTGCTACCAGGAACATTAGAGTTTTTAGCAGAAATGGAACGACGTGGAATTGATGTTTTATTTTTGACGAATAATTCTTCTAAATCAAAAGAGTATTATGTGGAAAAATTAAAGCGCATGGGAATTAAGGAACCATTTCTTAAAGTGTTGACTTCAGGGAATGCGATTTGTCACTATGCGATGAAAAACTTTGCTGGACAAAAAGCCTTTCTCTTTGCAAATCAAATTGTCACAGAGGAAATGACTGCGCAAGGCTTGCTTGTAGATAATGAAAATCCTGATTATGTCATTCTGACTTATGATACTGAGCTTGATTATCAAAAAATGGATCGTGTTTGTCATTTTATCAGGCAAGGCTTGCCTTATATTGCTTCCCATCCGGATTTCAATTGCCCTATGGAGTATGGCTTTGCTCCAGATATTGGAGCGACAATGGCTTATATTGAAGCAAGTACAGGTAGAAGAGCTGATTTAATTATCGGAAAACCGAATGCCGGAATTATTAAAGATGCTCTTGAACTGATGCAAGTTTCTCCGGAAGAAGTAGCAATGGTCGGCGATCGCCTTTATACAGATGTAGAGGCGGCCTTACAAAATGGGTTATTAGGTGTTTTAGTGATGTCGGGAGAAACGACAGAGGAACTACTAAAATCTTCGCCAACCGTACCTGATTTAATTTATCCAAGATTGATTGATATGGTGAAGGATTTATAGGATTCATCTAAACTTATATCGTCGACGAATCAATTGCGTGTAATGCTATTATGCACTTATCCATGCTAAGTCAGTGTTTACACGGGTGAACGAAGGAAGTGC
>CAYFSZ010000008.1:20229-30891 GCA_964346085.1 uncultured Mageeibacillus sp.
TTACACGGGTGAACGAAGGAAGTGCCAAAAACCCGTGCACAGGATTACACGGGTAAACAGTGAAAGTGGAAAAACCCCGTGTAATTATGCTAAAATACACGAATTTTCATTGGCTTACATACTTTCTTTAGCTGCTTCAATGAATGAAGAGAATATTTTTTTACTTGAATCCCAGTTGGCCCCATATTCGGGATGCCATTGAACAGCTAATAGATAGTTCTTATCAGGCGCAGAAAAGGCTTCAACTAAACCATCTTCTGAGCGAGCACAGCAAACAAGAGAATTTGCTAATTCCTTGACTCCCTGATGGTGAGAACTATTGACTTCGATTTCAGCTGCACTAAATAGATCAGCTAAAGTATTTTCTAATTTGACGGAATGAAAAAAGCGGTCATATGGAGCTTTTTGTTCATGATCAACTTGTGTTCCTAGCTCAATGGGTAAATCTTGATATAAGGTTCCACCAAGTGCTGCGTTGATTAATTGAAATCCTCGGCAAATTCCTAAAATTGGCATGTCCATTTCATATGCTTTTTGAAATAAGGTTAATTCGATTGCATCTCTAGCAAGTGAAATCGATCGAGTATTTGTGTTTTCAGCATGATAAATTTCTGGATTGATATCATGTCCACCTGTAAATAAAATACCATCACAAGCCCCGAGCAAAGAGGAGATGATTTCATTGTTTTCTGCATTCTCTTGCTCTAACAATGGCAGAATCAAAGGAATGCCCCCAGCTTTTTCGATTGCTTGATAATAATTTGGTAACATCCATAAACTTTGTTTTTGATCGTCCCATAAGGCTGTGATGCCAATAATGGGAGACTTAAATTTTGTAGTCATGCTGAATCTCCTTTATTTTAAATATGTATCAAACCAGTTAATGATTTCAGATAAGCGCTTGATCCTTGCCTGTGGTTTTCCTGAACGTGAAAGCTCATGTGTTTCATTTTTGAAAATCGTTAATTTTGAATCCACATCATGTTTCTTTAGTGCGGCATACATTTGAATGCCTTGTTCTAATGGACAACGGAAATCATGGTCAGCGTGGATGAATAAGGTTGGCGTTTTCGCTTGATGAGCATATTTCAAGGGAGATTGTTCCCAGCTTTTTTCAGGATTGTCCCAAGGATTGGAAGCGGTTTGATCTTCTGCAAAATAAAAACCAATATCCGAAACACCATAAAAACTTAACCAATTCGAGATGGAACGTTGACTATTAGCGGCCGCAAAACGATCTGTATGACCAATAATCCAATTCACCATGAAACCGCCATAAGAGCCACCTAGACAGCCTATTCGTTTATCGTCGATGGAAGGATATTTTTCTAATACTAAATCTGTAAAGTGCATCAAATCATCATAATCAATAGTGCCATATTTGCCTCGAATATCCGAGAATTCAACACCATATCCATCAGAACCATGCGGATTTGTGTAGAAAACGAAGTAACCTAGATTAGCCAATAATTGCATTTCGTGATGTAAAATTGCACCGTATGCGGTTTTGGGACCGCCATGAATTTCTAAAAGAGCAGGGTAGGTTTTTCCCTCTTCATAATTTGCTGGCTTTATCACAAAACCATCTAAAGTAGAACCATTTGATTCAAACTCGAATTTTTCGATAGGGCATAAGGTTGTGTCATTAAGGACAGCGCTGTAATTTGTTAATTGTTTTGGAATTCCGTTTTCTAAACAATACAATTCACTTAATTGCAGGTTTTCCATAGCCATGAAGAATAATTGACCATGAAGGAATTGAAAACTTTGTATCGCTCCGTTGATTTCAATGACTGTTGAAACTTCACCTTCTTGGGAGATTTTTTTTATCACTGCTTTATCTTTTTCAGTTGTAATGAAATAAAGTTCCTCGTTTTCAACACCAAAAATATTGCCACCACCGAATTTGGCATCTGTTCCGACGCTATTTCCGAAAGAACTATCAAAATTCGCATCTGAAATCTGACGGATGGTTGGTTGCTCTAAATCAATTAAATAGACAAAAGAATCTTCATTTAATCCGTGCTTTTCTCCTCTTGTTGCAATCATGAAAGCTTTATCTTCGCTGATGAATTGGAAAGTGTATATTTGAAACTCTCCTTGGCTTAAACTATTTCTGTTTTTAGTTTCAAGATTTAAAGTGGAAATATCTTCTTTTAAAACAATGATTTTCTCTAATTGCGTACTTCCGATAATTACTTGTTTTTTATCTGGAGATAATGAGAACATGGTGACATTTTCATCGTCTTGGCTAATCTTTGTGAGTACACCAGAAGTGAACTGATCGAACTTTGTTGCATCTGGTTTTTCTTTGTCATTTTTAAGTATGCCAAGAACCGTATCTAATTCAGAATTTGCAGCCTCTTCGAGCATTTCTTCCATTTGTTGTCTAGCTAATGTGGCATCAAAAATGTAAAGTTCTCTAATAATCCCGTTTGTGAAATTTGCTCCATTTAGCCAAAAAGGCAATTCGTCGATTTCTGTCCATGCTTTGCTTCGATCAACATATTTACTTCCTAAAACTAGGAATTTATTGTCTCCTAAATAATCGATACCAGAAACATTCAAATCAATTGCAAAAGCAAGTTCTGCTTCACCTTGCTTGGAGTAATCAATTTGCCAGACATAAGTTTTATGGTCCTCTGCTGATTTTTTGAACTTAGCGGGTAAATTTCTGTTGCTTGTGAATAACAACTTATTCTGTTCATAAAAACAAAGAAAAGAATCTTGATCTGTACCTGTTAACTTGATAGTTTCATTCGTTTCAGGATGAAAAAGATGAATGTCAGATTCATATTGATTAGCTTTTAAATTTGCTTTGGTAGTTTGGAATAATAGTACATTTCCATTTTTATCAACACGAGGGTTGTGAGCGAATGTCCATTTTGTAAATTGATCAATTTTCATAGGGGGTATCCTTTACTTTTTTTCTCATTATAACATTCTTTTTGAAACTTATAAGATGAAAGATATTTGATAAAAAAATTATGCTATACTAAATTAAATGTATGCAAAAGAAGAGAGGAAAAGTCATGGATTCAGTGAAATTAAGAGATTTAATTAATGAATTTCATCTTGAGATTGTCCGCGGTTTTGACAGAATAGATTCGACTGAGTTATTCATACCGGATGTAACCAGACCGGGCTTGCAATTAGCAGGTAATTTTATGCATTTCGGGCCTGATCGATTGCAGTTAATAGGCAATATGGAGATGGCTTATCTGAACTCTCTTACTGAAGAAGAGCGTCGTTTTCGTTATAATGCACTTTTGGCAACAGGTATTCCATGTCTGGTTTTGAGCCGGAATCATCAAGCTGATCCGATTTTGTTAGAAATAGCCGCCAAATATAGAACGCCGATTCTCAGTACGAATGAAGGTACCGCATCTTTCTCTAGTAGCGTTTCAAAATATTTAAATGTTGAATTGGCAGAGAGAATTTCGATTCATGGTGTTTTTGTTGAAGTATACGGGGAAGGTATTTTGATTCTCGGTGATAGTGGTGTTGGTAAATCTGAAACTGCCCTTGAATTGGTCAAAAGAGGACATCGATTAATTGCCGACGATCTCGTAGAAATTCGAAAAGTTTCTGATAAAACATTGCTTGCAAGAGCCCCTGAAATCATTAGGCATTTAATTGAAATTAGAGGGATTGGAATTTTGGATGTTAAAGAATTATACGGTGTTTCTTCAGTTAAGATGCAAGAACACATTCAGTTTGCCATTAATTTTGAATTGTGGGATGAGAACAAAGCATATGACAGAATGGGATTGATTGAAGAAACGACATCCTTGCTTGGAATAGATATTCCTTCCATTACAATACCAGTTCGCCCAGGTCGAAATTTAGCGATTATTGTTGAGGTCGCTGCGATTAATTTCCGCCAAAAAACAATGGGTTATAATGCCGCTCTTGCTTTGACTGAAAGAGTTTTTAGGTGATTTTTAAAAAGGAAAATTAAATGAACGATAGAGAATTACAAAGTGTTTTTTCGGGATTAAATCAAGAAAGAATTTTTTATCATGCAAGTCTAAAGGAATGTTCAACGTTTCATGCAGGCGGTCCTGCAGATGTATTGTTTTATCCACAAACATCGGCGGAAATTCAAGAAGCAATTGTGCTCTGTAAAAAGAACGGAATTCCATTTCAGATTTTGGGGAGAGGATCGAATGTGCTCATCTCTGACCAAGGAATTAGAGGATTAACGATTTATTTACGACGGAATTTTAATCAGTTAGAATGTCGTGGCAATATGATTTATGCCAATTGTGGTGTATCGTTGGCGCAAATAGCTGCTATGGCAGCTCGAAACGGCTTGTCTGGTCTGGAATTTGCATCGGGAATTCCTGGAAGTTTGGGTGGTGCAATTCTAATGAATGCCAGTGCCTATGATGGAGAAACAAAGAATGTCGTAAAGTCTTCAACGTATTTGACTGAAGATGGTGAAATAAAAACGATACACGGAGAGGAACATGCGTTTTCTTATCGTCATAGCATTTACAGTGATATGAAAGCGATTATTTTAGAAGCAGAACTTGAATTGACTCCGGGAAGTAAACCTGAAATATACGAAAAAATTAATGATTTTCAAGTGCGTAGAAGAACAAGCCAACCGCTTGATAAACATAGTGCAGGAAGTGCATTTAAGAGACCGCCTGGATACTATGCAAGTAAATTAATTGCTGATGCAGGCCTAAAAGGTTTTCGAATCGATGATGCAGGTGTTTCTGAAAAGCATGCAGGATTTATCGTGAATCATGGGACGGCAACTGCAAGTGAAATCAATCATATTTTTGCTCATGTCAAAAAAACAGTAAAAGAAAAATTCGATGTTTCGCTTGAAACAGAAGTACGTTGGTTAGGAGATTGGAAAGAAGAGGAGACTGCATGGAAATTGTCATATTAACTGGTATGTCCGGCGCAGGGAAAAGTACTGCAATGCGGGCTCTCGAGGATATGGAGTACTTCTGTATTGATAATTTGCCGCCAGGATTGTTGCCTGGCCTTTTGCGTTCCATTGCTGAAACTGAGGAAGAGAACGATGCTGATAATGTCGATAAATCTCATGTTCCCAAAATGGCAATTGGAATTGACATTCGCAGCTTGATTAGATTTGGAAATATTACTTCTGATTTCAAAAAACTATTTCCAGATAGCATCGAACACAAGATTATTTTCATGGAAGCTGCCGACGATGTTTTAGTATCCCGTTACAAACAGAGTCGCCGAAATCATCCTTTAGCAGGTAAGCAAACGCTAATTAATGCAATCAAAGAAGAAAGAAAACAGCTAAGAGAAATTCGAGCAATTTCAGATATTGTCATCGATACTACAGATATGACGATGAATGATTTGAAAAGTCTATTATATGAGTCTTTGATTGTCGATAATTATGATTATATGATGACAGTTCTTGTTCAATCCTTTGGCTTCAAGTATGGTATTCCGCTTGATGCCGATCTTGTGACAGATGTTCGCTTTTTGCCAAATCCATTTTATGACAGAAATCTAAGACCTTTATCTGGATTAGATCAACCCGTCAAAGATTTTGTTTTGAGTTTTGAACAAGTGCAAAAATTCCTGGATTTTAGTAGAGAATTTTATGAATTTTCTTTGCCAGCTTATCAAAAAGAAGGCAAAGTAAGACTTGTGATAGCTGTTGGATGTACTGGGGGCAGACATCGCTCTGTTGCACTTGCGGAAGAAGTTGCTTCGATGATTCGAAATATGGGATATCGAGTTCTACTTGAACATAGGGATATAAGGCGCGATCCAGCAGGTGGTTTATAATGACGCAGGTTCCTGTCGAAGATAATAATCAAAAAGAAAAGGTTAAAACTTTTTCGGCACAAGTTCGTGATTATATTATGAAAGAATATTCTTTCGATAAGTCACAACAGAGATTACTATTTTTGGCTTTCGCAAGTGTTTCTTTTAAAGATCAGGGGAGAAGTTTACGTTTTGCAACATATTCTTTTGATTTGGTGCATTTTATTGAGCGTATCATCTCAGAAGAATATCATGGCAGAGTCAGAATCGTAAAACATAAAGAAATGATAACATGCACTCTTTCTGAAAAAAGATTACTCACTCAACTTAATAGTGATTTAGAACAGTTCTTTTTGAATAATCCAGCGAATTTTTCTACTGCTTTAACAGAGGAAGAAATATATCTAACGGTAAAGGCTGTACTATCTGGCCTCTATCTTGGATGCGGTGTCATTGCGAATCCAAAAGAACGATATGATTTAGAGTTTGCGATTCCGAAACGCTCAACTTCATTGTGGTATGGACTATTCTTATCTGAAATTGATTTAGAACCTGGGCGTATCGTCCATCAAGGAAGCGAACTATTATATTTAAAAGACGGAGAAAAAATTGCAGATTTTCTACGTTATATTGGCGCAGATCAATTGCTGCTTGAGTTTGAGACTGTTCGCGTGCAAAAAGACATGCGAAATCGAATCAATCGTATTGTCAATTGTGATAATGCAAATGCACAGAGAATTGCAAACACGGTGGCAAAACAAATTCAAGATATTCAATTAATTAAGTCCTTAAAAAAATGGGGAGAGTTACCGGATCCTGTGAAAGACATAGGGGATTTGCGTATCGAGTATCCGGAATATTCATTGAAGGAGTTATCAGAAATGACAAATCCTCCTTTGGGGAAATCAGGAGTCAATCATCGACTCAAAAAAATCGAAAAATTTGCGGAAGAACTCCGGGCGAAGAATAATAATTTGGAAAATTAAATGGAGTAATAAAGTATGAATCATATTGTGTTGGTGGAACCTGTTATTCCACAGAATACTGGAAATATAGCTAGAACATGTGTGGCAACAAATTCAAAGCTGCATTTAGTTGAACCTTTAGGTTTTTCTATATCTGACAAGGCTGTCAAACGTGCAGGACTTGATTATTGGTTTGAATTAGATATGGAAATTTGGCCGGATCTAGACCATTGTCTTAGAGCATTATCAGGAAAACCGACCTATTTTGTCACAACGAAAGCAAAACAGAGCTATACTGATGTAGAATATCCGGATGATTGTGTTTTATTTTTCGGCAAGGAAGATAAGGGACTACCTGAACCGCTACTGTTTACGCATTTAGATAGTTGTATTAGAATACCTATGACTGAAAATAAAAGATCATTGAATTTAGCAAACTCAGTATCCATTGTTTTATATGAAGCATTAAGACAACAGGGTTTTCCAGATATGATTTAAAAGAAAGTATTGATAGACATGAATGTAAAAAAATATGATTGGGCTTGCTGTGAGTTATCTGGCTACAAAAAAGGATATATCTCGATTCACATAGACTTTAATTCGAATGTGTTGTCATGGAAAGACAGCAATCATTGGTATAATAACTTTGTCAGAGGGTTACCGAGTTCTCAAATCGATCCGGTAAAGAATAGCTTGATAAAATTCATTAAAGCCAATCAGGATAAAACTGAAACGACAATTGATTCTCCGCAAGAATATGTATGGACAATTCAAATTGGTGAGAATGAAGAGACAATCGAATATAAAGGTTACGATATACAAACGACAGAATGGTATGAACTAGCTGCCGCAATTGAAAAAGTATCAAGGCATGAATTCAGACTATAAAAAATTAAATTAGTGGAGCGTAAAATGGAATATTGGGAAGGTTTTTTTCTAGGTAAATATTGGACAGATTCAGATTATCATGATAGTCGTCATCGCTTTTTGTTTTTGAGTATTAGTTTTGTTGTTTTTTTATTAACGGCAGCGAAAGTTATTATACCTTCCAAAATAGACTTTTTATTCCCTTTTTCGCAACCCGTACATTTGGTGATAGGGCTAGTTTTACTGCTGGTTTTGCCTTTAATTGCCTCTAAATTTTATAGAATGCATCCAATTGTGCGAGTTGTTATATTATTGTTGTACTGTTTACAATATTTCTTTTTATTGATTTCGTTTGTTCAATTTTTTGCAGATTTATTAGCGATTGATTTTTCAACTTTACCAGATTTATTCCTGAAAATGTTGGATCAAATCATGGTTTTTAGTGGGAATCTATTCAACTTTTTAGGTGGACTAGGTAGTACAATTGCCTCAGTTGCTGGCGGCATTGTTATCGGCGGGATTATTGCTGTTTTAGCTGTTTTGTTTAGCGTTTTCTTGCCTCTAGTGTACCTCATGCTGTTCCGTATTTTGCAAAGATGTGTAGATGCGATTATTTACAAAGTACAGCATAAAAGAACAAGTATGGTGAAACAATCGAAAGTGTAAACTTCTGATCTCCGATACAAATGATACGGAAATCAGTTTTTAAGTCCCTAATTTAGTCGAATATGGTATAATTCCTCTGTTATTAATAAAAAATATATGGAGGTTTTTACTATGCCAATTGTAGGAAAAAAATTAGAAGAATTTAAATTAAACGCTTATCACAATGAAGAATTTATTGAAGTAACTCATGAAGATTTTTTAGGTAAATGGAGCCTTTTAGCATTCTATCCTGCTGACTTCACATTTGTTTGTCCAACAGAATTAGAAAGTTTACAAGATCATTATGAAACATTTAAAAGTTTAGGTGTTGAAGTTTATTCATGCTCAACAGATACACATTTCGTGCATAAAGCATGGCATGATCATTCTGATGCAATTTCCAAAATTCAATATGTTATGTTAGCTGATCCATTGAGAGTATTATCTCGTCAATTAGATGTTTGTGATGAAGCTTCTGGCTTAGCACAACGTGCAACATTCTTAATCGATCCAGATGGTGTTGTTCAAGCAGTTGAAATTAATGCTGATGGTATCGGAAGAAACGGTGGAGACTTTGTAGATAAAGTAAAAGCTGCTCAATATGTTAGAAATAATCCAGGTCAAGTTTGCCCTGCAAAATGGAGAGATAGTGGTGAAACATTAACTCCTGGTTTAGACTTAGTAGGTAAAATCTAAGGAAGTAGATATGAGCTTAGATACACAACTTAAACAACAATTATCACAATATTTACAATTGCTTGAAAATCCAATCATCTTTCGAGCAAGCTTAGATGATAGCGAAAATTCAAAAAAGACAAGAGCTTTTTTGGATGAAATCGTTGAACTTTCAGATAAAATCACTTTGGAAGAAGCAGCACTGCAATATACACCAAGTTTTGAAATTAATCAAAAAGGAAAACAAGCATCAGGGATCACTTTTGCGGGAATTCCTTTAGGTCATGAGTTCGAATCTTTGGTTTTAGCATTATTGCAAGTTGGTGGACGTGCTCCAAAAATTTCTGATGAACAAAGAAAAAGAATTGAAGCAATTCATGATGATCATCATTTTACAACATTTGCTAGCTTAACATGCCATAATTGTCCTGATGTTGTTCAGGGTTTGAACATTATGTCCGTGTTAAATCCACATATTTCACATACGATGATTGAGGGTGGAATGTTCCAAGATGTCGTTGAAGCAAAAGGTATCATGGCAGTTCCAGCAGTTCTCGATGGTGAAGAAATGGTGGCTAGTGGTCGCCAAACTTTGGACGAATTAATTTCTTTAGTTTCTTCTGATGATGAGGAAGTGTCCTTTGATGATGTAGCACCATTTGATGTCTTAGTCATTGGAGGTGGTCCTGCTGGCGGTAGTGCAGCTGTTTATGCAGCAAGAAAAGGTATTCGTACAGGTATTGTTGCTAAACGTTTTGGTGGTCAAGTAAATGATACTTTAGCTATCGAAAACTTCATCAGCGTGGAATACACTGAAGGTCCTAAATTAATGAGCCAAGTTCGTTCACACGTAGAAAAATACAATGTTGAGATTTTTGAAGGTCATGATGTTGTTGATTTAGAAACATTAGAAGACAAACGCATCAAAGTTCATTTAGCTTCTGGCGCAAGCTTGATTTCAAAAACAGTTATCTTAGCAACAGGTGCTCGTTGGAGAGATATCAACGTTCCTGGTGAAAAAGAATTCAAAACAAAAGGCGTAGCTTATTGCCCGCATTGTGATGGTCCTTTATTCACAGGTAAAGATGTTGCTGTTGTTGGCGGCGGTAACTCAGGTGTTGAAGCTGCCATCGATTTAGCAGGTATCGTAGAAAAAGTTACAGTTATTGAATTCCTGCCAGAACTTAAAGCGGATCAAGTATTACAAGACCGTTTACGTTCATTGCCAAATGTAGAAATTTTCACAAATTCAGCAACAACTGAAATCACAGGTGAAAATAAAGTTGATGGTATTACATTCCAAAATAGAGACACACAAGAAACAACACATATTGATTTAGCTGGCGTCTTTATCCAAATTGGTTTAATGCCAAATACTGAATGGATTAGAGAAAAAATCGATGTTGATCGCATGGGACAAATTGAAATCGGTCCTCGCGGCGAAACAAGTATGCCAGGTGTTTTCGCTGCAGGCGACTGTACAACAGTAGCTTATAAACAAATCATCATCTCTATGGGTAGTGGTGCGACTGCAGCATTAGGTGCTTTTGATTACTTAATCAGAAATACATAATTTTTGATTGATAATCCTTGAAAAATTCTTCGAAGCCGACAGACATCCTGTCGGCTTTTTTTATTTTTGGGATTTTTTCTGCGGAGTTTGTCAATAGTCGCCAATGAATGATCTCAGAAGTACGGCTTAACGCCGGATTACCTCGCATTCCGTCCCTCGATGTAGCTC
>CAYFSZ010000009.1:0-30474 GCA_964346085.1 uncultured Mageeibacillus sp.
GCTTCAGATAAGATAACATCAAGAATTTCTTTAATCTTATCCATTTTTTCCTCCAAATTAAGCTAAGCTAAAGATTGCTAAAACAGAAGCGAGCAAGGAGAAGATTGCGTAAGTTTCAACAACAACGGCTAAAACGATAACACGAGCTTGTTGATCTCCACGTTTTGCAATTAAGGCAACACCAGTTTCACAAACTCTTGCCTGTTCAAGTGCTGAAAAATAACCAACAAGAACGATTGGTAAAGCAGCTACTAACCATAAAAGACCTTGCGTCACGCTGATATCAGCAGAAAATCCATTTGCCATTAATCCTGAACGGGTCAAAATCAAGAAGAATGTTAGCAATCCGTAAATACCTTGTGTTCCTGGTAACGCTTGTAGAATCAATGCTCTACCGAACAATTCAGGCTGATCGGACAAAACGCCATTTACGGCTTGACCAATTCTTGTAACAGCTTTTGCTGAACCATAACCTGGCAATGCTGCTGCTAATGTTGCTCCCAATAAAGTTAAAATCGGGCCTAAATTTTGTACAAATCCACTCATGATAAACCTCCACATTTATCTGTTTTCAAATCTTAATGATTTGATTTATTTTTTTATTTTAATACGCTTTGTTTGGTACTTTAAGGGCTTGAAGAAATTCCCTCCACCTTCAAAGAATTTGCCAAAGAACTCAACGTATTGTAAACGACTCGAATGAACGTATGCGGACAAAGCAGATAAAGCTAAGTTCAACATATGACCACCTAATAAAATAATTGATCCTGCAATCCAGCCTATAGCACTTCCAGTTACCATTTTGGCTAAAAAATTAACAACTGTTGCGATAACACTTGTTGCTAAGACAAGTGCTAAGACACGTGTATAGGATAAAATATCACCTAAGAAACCAATCGCATTATACAGACTTCCAACCCCAGAAAACAGTCTGGCAATTGGATTTTTCTTATCTCTACCTGCAAAGAGCAAAATAATGCCTGCACCAATAATTGCCATCCATTTTCCTACAGCTACAAAATCGATTGATCCAAAATTGATTGAGGATCCACCAGCTAATAAACCTAAACCAGTTATCAATAGATACCAAGGGATTACATCAAAAATGGCATTTGATATTTTACCAAATTTAATTTCATTGACAATTTTCATTGCTAGACCACCAAATAAGTGAATCACTCCGAAAATCATGCTCCAAATCATTAATCTTTGCGGATCTTCCATCGGATTGAACCATAAAACAGGGAAATTCACACGGCCATCCGTCATTACGGTCAAAACATCGCCGAAGAATCCACCAAAAACAAATCCCCAAGTGGTTGCAGAAATACCGCATAAGAAGAGCATTTTAACTAGATTTCCTGTTTCAGAATCCACATCCACTTTTTTCTTAAAGAGGAGAAAAGCACAGGCGATTGTCAGTAATCCGCCATATCCTACATCTGATAACATCATGCCAAAGAAAATAAAGTAGAATGGTGCCAACCCTGGAGTTGGATCAATTTCTCTCGTATTGGGTGCTCCGAACATCTCTAAAATCGATTGAAATGCACTTGAAAAAGGCTTATTTTTCAACAAAATTGGGTATTCAGCATCTTCTGGTAATTCTTCTATTTCCACGAATGCTGTATATTTGTTTTCAATTGTTTGTTTCACATCTGAGGAAAGATCACTTTGCGCATACCCTTCAACAACAAATGTAGAAGCAGTGTTATCCGAATATCCAGTAGCAACATACTTTTCAATCATCGACGTATAATAGTCGGAAAGAACATAATATTGTAATTTTTGATTTGCTAATTCAGTTAACTCATTTTCTGCTCTGGTCATCCCAGTTTGAATATCAGATAGCGATGACTCATTCTTAGCATACAATTGTTTCGGGGTTCCATTTTTGGTAATAGGAATAGAACGGAAAACACTTTGCTTTAACAAATGGTCTGCTTCTAGCTCATCTTTTTTCATAGTCACAACGGCAATGAATTTAGCATTTTCATTTTCTTTTAAGGTTATCACAGAATTTGGAAATTCTGCTTCCTTAAATGCATCTTGAAAATCTTCGAAATGATCTTTTGCAACAGACCCTACAAAATAACAAGTTTTTTCAGTTTTGTTTTCTGCTAAATTCAAATCAATATCAAGCCACTCACGGAGCAATGTTTGCTCTTTATCTAATGCAGCTTTATCTGATGCATAATTTTGCAACTCCTCTTGAAGACTTTGAATTTCCTCAACTGAAGCTAATATTTCCTCTTCTTTTGAAGAAATATTCAAAAAATCATCTGCATCAATTTTTAATTTATCTTTATCTACCGAAATATTGGGATATTTATCTTCTAAAAATTTAATTGTTGATTCGATTCGAGCTCGATTATTCTGTGCTGCTTGAATATTTGCATCCATCTCAGAATTTTCAATCTCTTTCTCTGATTTTGGGGTATTCTCTACATTTTTTTCTGTAGAATCTGCTTCTTCATTAGACTCCTCTGAAGTTTCTTCAGATGCTAAAAAAGCCTGATTGGTCTCGATTAATTCAACAACCCCATCATCTTGAAGCATAGCAAGGATATCAGCTTTATCCTTACGCAAACCTAATATTCGGATTTTATCCATTTTAAGAATTGCCAAGGAATGTCACGATCCTTTCCATAATAGCTTCGGTTGCTTCTGTTCTTTTCTCTTCAGAAACCTCCGGAATATGTTCTTCATCTATTGTTTGGGTTAATTTAGCATCAGCTTGTTTTTCTGCTTCTTCTTTTTCAGTACGCAGACGCGAATTTAATTCTTCTCGAGAACGCTCTAACTTTTGATTTAATTCTCGATTACTTTGCTCAATCATGTCTTTTGCTTTGGCTTTTGCCTCTTCGATGATTGATTCAGCTTTGCTTTCCGCTTCTTCAATTTGTAATATAAAATTCTTTTCCAAGGAAGCCTCCTCTTAATCAAAAAGATTGTGTAGATTGTATCATAAACATATCTTATTTCCAATAAAAAATGGTCTAATTAACCATTAGACCATTTAATAATATACTTTTTGTTAACTTATCGCTTTGTGAGATTTTCCTGCTTTTTAATCATTATTTTGTTCTCCTTAACATCGACAAGCGCTAAGTCGCCTTCTTTCACTACATTGTTTAACATCGCTTCAGAAAATGCATCTTCAATTGATGATTGAATAAGTCTACGTAGTGGTCTTGCTCCATAATGAGGTTCATAACCATGATCTGCTAACCAATTCTTTGCTTCTTCTGTCACTTCTATTTTGATCCCAATATCTGCGATTCTTTTTTCTAATTGCAATAACATAATATCCACAATTTTTAGAATGGAATCTTTGCTGAGCATTTCGAAGAAAATCATTTCGTCCAAACGATTGATAAATTCTGGTGCAAAGGATTTTTTCGCTTCCTCTATTATCATTTCTTTAGCTTCTTCATAGGTTCTACCACCGTATAAATCATCACTTGTTGGTTGATTTCCTTCAGAAACAGAAAAACCTATTTTGTTTCCTGCTGAAGAAGTTAATAGTCTTGCTCCAATATTAGAAGTCATAATAATAATAGTATTTTTGAAATCAACTGTTCTTCCTTGTCCGTCTGTCAAACGGCCATCTTCAAGTACCTGCAATAAGACATTGAAAACATCAGGATGTGCTTTTTCAATTTCATCGAAAAGAATAACTGAATATGGGCGTCTTCTTACCTGTTCTGTTAATTGACCTCCTTCTTCATAACCGACATATCCCGGAGGAGATCCAATCAATTTTGACACATCGAATTTTTCCATGTATTCCGACATATCAATTCGAACCATGGCATTTTGATTTCCGAACATTGTTTCCGCTAAAGCTCTTGCGAGTTCAGTTTTACCTACACCAGTTGTCCCAAGGAAAAGGAATGATCCAGTTGGTCGGTTTGGGTCTTTAAGCCCTAATCTGCCTCTTCGAATTGCTTTTGCGACAGAGGCAACAGCAGTATCTTGTCCAATGACGCGTTTATGTAATTCTGCTTCCAAATTTTTCATTTTTTCTTGATCATCTTCCGTCAATTTCATAACAGGAACGCCTGTCCAACTCGCGACAATCTCTGCAATCTCATCGACACCAATACTTATCTTCTCAGCCTTTTCTTCTGATTCTTGCAATCCTTCAAGCGCTTGTTTCTTATCATTTTCCTGTCTTAATAATTCAGCAGCTTTTTCAAACTCTTCTTTTTCAACAGCTTCTTCTTTTTCTTTGATAATTGTTTCGAGCTCTTTTTGAGCCTCCTTCAACTCACCAGTATTTGAAGAAACACTCATTCTAGCTTTTGAGGCTGCTTCATCAATTAAGTCAATTGCTTTATCTGGTAAAAAACGGTCTGTAATATAACGGCTTGAAAGATGAACAGCTTCTTCAATTGCTTCATCAGAAATTGTGACATGATGATGTTCTTCATACTTTTCTCGAAGTCCGCTTAATATTTGAATGGATTCTTCTTCCGTTGGTTCATCTACTTTCACTGGTTGAAATCTTCTAGCTAGTGCCGCATCTTTTTCAATATTTTTTCTATATTCATCGATTGTTGTTGCCCCGATGACTTGTAAGTCGCCTCTCGCGAGCATTGGTTTTAAGATATTTGATGCATCCATTGCTCCTTCTGAAGCACCTGCTCCAATAATTGTATGTAATTCATCGATAAACAAGATGACGTTTCCTGCTTTTGCTGCTTCATCGATACCATTTTTTAATCTTTCTTCAAATTCACCACGATATTTCGCACCAGCCAGCATTCCAGATAAATCAAGTGAAAACAATCGTTTATTTTCTAATAATTCTGGAACATCATGACTGTTAATTTTCTGCGCTAATCCTTCTGCAATCGCGGTTTTACCAACACCTGGTTCCCCAATCAAAACTGGAT
This sequence comes from uncultured Mageeibacillus sp., assembly GCA_964346085.1. Classification (GTDB taxonomy): domain Bacteria; phylum Bacillota; class Clostridia; order Saccharofermentanales; family DTU023; genus UBA5436. The sequence continues at coordinate 4,902 of CAYFSZ010000009.1, forward strand.
TATTTTTTGTTCTTCTGCAAAGGATTTGCATGGTTCGATTGATTTCTTCTTCTCTTCCAATAATAGGATCAAAGCGATTTTCTGCAGCAACTTTCGTTAAATCAATGCCAAACTGGTCTAGAGTCGGGGTCTCCGAGTTTGTTTGTCCTTTTGCTCCCATTCGCCCTTCCGATCCTCTTTGTCCTTCAAAAGATTTTGAATCATAATTAGAATTCGCGTCAAACACATCTGCATTTAAAATTTTGCTTAGTTCTGCGTAAATTCTTTGTACACTAATATTCAAACTTCTCAAAATACGAATCGCAACACTGTCACCTTCTCTTAAAATTCCCATTAGTAAATGTTCCGGTTCAATCGTATTGGAATTTCTTCCACTCGCTTCTCTTGCAGAAATATTAATGATTTGCTTGGTTCTCGGGGTCATCAATTGATAAACTTGATCTGCATCTAAATTTTGGCTTGATTGGCTTCTCTCAGAGGACTTCCCGTTGAATTGGTCTAGCACTTCCATCAATGCTTCAGACGTCAACTGATAATTATTTAGTACTTGAGCTGCAGAACCTCCTTCTTCCAATATCCCCGCTAAAATATGTTCTGTTCCTATATATTCAGTTTGATAAGATTTAGCAATTTCATGCGCAATTGCTAAAACTTTACCTGCTCTTTCAGATAATCGAATCATCATAACGATTCCTCCTTATTTTTATCATTTTCTTTTTTCAATATTTCAGATATGAGCTTTGCTCTTTTTTCATCCCGTTTAGCACTATCAAGTGCTTCTCCTGTTAACTTTTGTATGGATCCGATACCAATTATGTAGGTTAATCCTAATAATTCTGGATAGTCTGGCATCTCCGAAATTCCTAAGGCTTTGCCTAAGCGCAAATCACTTAATCTACGAAATGCTTCTTTATGGCTGATAAGTTTTGCGTTTTCTAATATAGCCTTCGACCGGTATATCGTATCTTCTACGGTTAATTTTTCTCTTTCATACCAGGTTTTACGGGCAAATCTCTCTTGTTCAATCAATAAATTCATCAGTTTTTCAAATTTTTTGATGAGTATTTGATCAGATTGTCCTAGCGTAACCTGATTCGAAACTTGAATCATTTGCCCCTGTTCTTCGCTGCCTTCACCATAATAACCTCTTACTGTATAACCAGATCTTCTTAGTGAATCGAGTAAAGCTTGTATCTGGCCTAGTCGGGTTAATCCTGGCACATGAAGGATAGACGAAATTCTCAATCCTGTTCCTACATTTGTTGGACACGATGTCAAATATCCAAACTCTTTATCCTTTGCGATTTGTAGCACACTTTCCAAGGCAATCGCTAATTGATTTGCTCTTTCAAAAGCTTTCTGTGTTTGTAACCCCGGCTGAATCGATTGAATACGTATATGATCTTCATCCAATATAATTTGACTTAAGTTTTCTTCTTCATTCACCAGAATAGAAATGTCTTCATTTCCGCGAACTAGTTGTGGGTTAATCAAATGTCTCTCTGTCAACGTATTTTTCTCTATATCAGAAAGTTCCTTTAATCTTAGAATTCGAAACGATACTGGATCAATTTTTTTCACCGCTTCAATTATCTTTTGAATAATCTGGTCTTTCTCTTGCTCTTTTAACAAATGAGGAAAAGGAAACTCTGTTATATTTCTCGCTAATCGAACTCTTGTGCTAATGATGACATCTTGGCTCGGACCATGCTCTTCGTACCAATGCATATCATTCCTCCTCTTCCTGTTGATTTTCAAAAATTTCTAGCGTAAACGCTTTGATTTCATCTCTCAATTTAGCTGCTTGTTCATAATCTTCTTTTTGAACTAAAAGTTTTAATTTCTCTCTCTTTTTCTTTAATTCTGCTTCGTATAATTGTTGCAACTCACTTTTCGAATTCTTCTCTATCGTTTCATTTTTACTAATACCAGGCTTATCTTTTTCTTCTCTCATCTCATTATCTTTTGAATACCAGTGACTTCCGTGAATTTCATCCAGAATCGGTTCAATCACTTCCCTAAATTCTTGATAGCAATTTGGGCAGCCAAACAAGCCAGTTTTTTTGAAGTCTTCTAATGTTTGCCCACAAAATGTGCATTTTTTCGACTCTTTTTGTCGAGTTGTCAAAAAATCATTTGCAGAATCAAAAGGAAATGAAAAAATCGTTTTTCCTAAAAAATTATTCAATAGATTCCCTTCAAAATGATTTTGAAAAATATTTTGTTTTTCAGCACACTCGGAACAGAGATGATAACTTCTGGACACCCCATTCATCATCATATTCACTGAAACATTCGCTTCATTTTTCTGACATTTCTCACATAACATTTTATGCCTCTTTCTACTCGCTCTGATACAATCTCAATAGCATATTTGCTAAAATATTTGCTCTATTTTGATCAATTATTTCTCTTGGAATGAATTGCAATGCTTGATGCGAAATTGCAGCTTTTATTAGTTGATGCTCCTTAGTTGATACTGATTTTTGTTTGATTAAGTTATCCAACACTAAATATGCTTCTTGCTGACTCATTCTCTTCGGCATTGATTTAATTTGAAAAGCCAAATGTTCTTTCGGTGAATCGAACTTGATTCTACGGATGGTGATGGAACCTCCACCTCCTCGCTTACTTTCCTTTATATATCCTAAGTCATGCGTGAATCTTGTCCGTAAAACATAAGTGATTTGAGAAGGAACACAGTTCAGTTCTTCCGCAAAATCATTTCTAGTAAATTCAATACTACCTGCGTTTTCATCGAGCATTTTATTTAAAATATATTCAATAGTATCACTAAGGTTTGCCATGTTCTCTCCTTTTGACTTTGACTATCTTTGACTTTCTTAATCTATTATAACGCACTCTCTTTTCGATTTGTGTTGAACTTTTGAACAATTGTGAAATAAAAACGTTTATTTAAATTTTGGTATTTTCTTAATTATCGTTAAAAAATTTTGTCCAATCAAATTCAAGAATACTGCCTAACTTTTGCGCAAGTTTGGGAGAAGGTCTACGGTATCCCATTTCGATTTGTGTGTAATACGGGCGTGTTACTTCTAATTGCTCAGCAATTTTTTCTTGAGAGAATCCTTTTTGCATACGTATTTCTCTTAACCAAACTCTCATAATTAAACTTCTCCCTTTTATTATATGTTACTAATTGTAACATATTGTATTCTTTCTATCTATTTATTTAATCAGTTTTTTGGGAATTAATCCTTTTAGTTTTTTATGTTACAATTAGCTACAGTAGCAATTAGCTACAGTAGCAAATTGCTACATATGTTATTTAAGTATTTTATTTAATTATAAGGAACGGTTATGGAGTATTTTCAACAAAATTTGAGAATTTTGAGAAAAAATAGAAATCTTACACAAAAACAATTGGCTGACGAATTAGGGATATCTCGTTCTCTAATTTCGCTCTATGAATCTGGTGAAAGAGTTCCTAGCTTAAAAGCCTTATTAAAAATTTCTCAGTTTTTCGGAATTAGCAATGATGAATTGCTTGGAAAAGAATACCAATCTACGCTTTGATATTTCCATATTTATCTTATTATTATTCCATGCTACAATACCAACATTGAGGTGAAATAATGAAACATTTTTATTGGAAATTTAGAAAAATTTTCAGCCAAATTTTTGTTTTGATTTTAATAGGTATTGCTGTTTATTGGGTATACAAAAACATGGAAAATATGTATACCATTGTCCCAGAGACATGGGTAAAGATTATTTTCGGAATTTGTTTCCTTTTTTATGTCATTCTTGTAATAAGTACCGTCAAATCACTTGCAACTTCTAATGTTGTTCGTTCTTACAATCCTACAGACCCGCAAAGTTTACGTACTTTGAATGAGCAAAGCAAATACAAATTAAAAGTAAAAAAAGCAGTACCTGGAACAATTGTTCAGGACGTCGAACAGTGGCTATATCAGCAAGGTTATAAAAAAGTTTCCATGCATCAACTAGGCATTTTATTCGAAAAGAAAACGCCTTTTATTACATGGATGTTCAAACGTAAAAGTCATCGTACGTTTCTTCTTTATCGTCCATTACTAAATGTGCTTATTGTTGATAATATTTTGTCAGAGATTTCGGCATTTATACATCAGTATGAGTCCGTCAAACCAGTTAGCCAAAATGATCTTATCTTAATTTCCGACATGAAGAATGAAGAAGAAATTTTATCTGCTGGAACAGGTATCGTTAATTTTGTTTGTTCAAGAAGTTCGGGCTACTTATATCCAGTATTCATCGATATGAATCATAATCATATTTTTTATCCACAAGATATTTCTTTATTGCCTTGGTACAAAAGAATCTCTAGAAAGATCCATGTCAGTCGGATAAAAGCACTGTTTAACAAACCGGTTTCATCGAAATGACATCCGGTCCTCTGATTCTCACCTATCATCGTTTTAAGGGCTTTGAATTAAATGTTCAAGTCTGCTTTAATCGTTTATCCTATTCAAACATTTTACAAAATAAAATTTTCAAAGAGCATATCCAGGCTGCAGTCGAAGAAAAATGGTCTGGAGAGTATCCATTAACGGATGAACTAGAGAAATCAGTTCAAGAATTTCTCAAGAAATTTTATCCGCAAGAGAAAATTTCCAACTTACATCGTCGGAACATTCCATTTACTGTGAAACTCAATTCGGATCCTCTTTCAGGGGTCTATGCCCCTCGCATTTTATATTTAAAACGATTACTTGCAAAAAAAAGAAGACCAATCCCTGTCTTTTTAGGTAAATCTCCTATTTTCCCTTCTCATGTAGCTAGCGGTTTTTTACGCAGATTTTGGGGTTTTTTCAGATATGGACGAATTGTTACTTTCGGCTTAAATTGGTCTCGAAATTTTCCAGGATATACTAGAATTCACAAGCATCAAAATCTTCGCTATTTTAAGTCATTGAGCGCACATGAATTTGGTCATTTATTCGGTCTAGATGATGCATATGATGCTTGGTACCGTTTTTATTATGCTGCCCCAGGAACTGAAAATTATATGATGCATTATAACCGACAAGTACATACAGAAGAAATTGCGATGCTAATTCGTGCCTATACGAGAAATCGTATGCAATTTTTCCCGATTAAATTTAAATTTAAGAATATTCGATTTGGATTCAAAAAAGAAGTAAAGGTATACCAGAAAAAAATCAAAGAATTAAATGAGAGAAATGTTTGATCAATTTTTCTATTTTGAGTATTCAAATAAACTGGTATAATAAACTTGTATTTCCTATTCATTATTGAAATGAGGTTTTTTGTGTCTATCATTACAATTTCAAGGGAAGCTGGTAGCTTAGGCGACGAAATAGCAGAAAGAATTTCTCAAAAAACCGGTTATCCAATTATTGATTTTGACAAAATGATTTCTCTGTTTTTAAATCCGATTATTACTGAAAAAGAGAAAAAAGCATTAGTAATGAGCTCGAAATATTTTTTTGAGCCTATTCATGATGATCAGCAGATGAATTTCAAATCCTACTTAGAGGGTGCTTTGAGAGAATGGGCTAATGTCAATCATGGAATCTTGCTTGGTATAGCTGGTCATCATTTTCTTTCCGATTTTCCTGAGGCAATTCATCTACGTATTATTGCTGAGAAAGAAAATCGAGAACAACGTCTCGGACAAAAAAAGAAACTTTGGTTAAAAGCAAAGCGGTCTCAATCTCTAGATGCCTTGAAGTCAAATATCGCCTTTCATGAATTAAACTTCCTGGAACGGTTTTGTCATGAAGATGAAATTGAATTAATAAGTACAACTGAACTCGTCAACAGAATCGATAGGCAATACCGGAAATTTTCCTTAACTTTATTCCATGAACATGAAGACTCTCAACTTCACTATCATACAATTTTGAACACTTCGCAATTATCATTTGACTTATGTGTCAATCAAATACTCTTTTTATTACATAAAAAGCAAAAAGAATTATCCTTTATCAAGGAACAGGAAAACAACCAGATTCGTTTGCAAATCCACGATTTACCAGTTTTTAAAAATTCTACAGAAGAGGAATTTGCCAAATTATTAGATCTCTATCATATTGAATGGAAGTATGAACCTAAATTCTTCCCGATTGAATGGGATGATGATGGTAATGTGACGATGGCATTTAGTCCAGATTTTTATCTACCAAAGTTTAATATCTATTTAGAATTGACAACAATGAATCAGCGTTATGTGAGTGCCAAAAAAAAGAAATTATCAAAGCTAAAAGAGTTATATCCCGGAGTCAATGTTAAAATTATTTTCAAGAGAGATTTCTTATCTCTCATTCAGAGATTCGAAGATTAAAAAAGGCGGTAAAGCATGAACAATCCCTCCATTCTCTTCTCAGAAGAAAACATTCAAAATAGAATTCGTGAATTGGGTAGACAAATTACATTAGACTATCAGGATAAGGAGCTACCTCTTATTGTTATCTCCATGCTAAAAGGATCCACTTATTTTCTAGCTGATTTAACCAGAGAAATTGATTTGCCTTTGCAGTTTGATTTTCTATCAATAAGTAAAATTCAAAACTCTATATCAACCATCGATATTGTCAAGGATATTGAAATCAATATTCAAAATCGTCATATTCTCGTACTTGAAGAAATTATTCGTTCCGGATTAACCACACATTATATGATTGAACATATCGAAACTTTTAAACCAGCAAGTATAAATATAGCATCTTTACTGGTTAATCCTGATCAAATGATGATTGACCTTCCATTAACGTATCAAGGTTTTGAAATTGATTATTCCCGTGTAGTCGGATACGGAATGGATTCAAAAGAAGATTACAGACATTTAAAGTACATTAGAAAATTAAAATAAAAAAAGCTCCAGCGAACCTACAATTCTTTTTGATTAATACCATCATTAACGGAATTTTATTATTAAACATTAAACTTTAGAGGTTAAATTTCTTTTTACCAACAGAACTACTAATTACAAAAATTTAGTTCGTTATTGAACCTATACTATTTAATTATTTAACTTGCAGTACTAAACCTCTTTTATTCCATTTATCACAAACCACTCTTATTATTACTTTTAAATGTTGTGTTGCTACAATCATCATTTTTGTATTTCTTTTCATTTATGACTTATCTGTCTGTAAGGATAATAGATACGAAATCATTATGAATCACTTTCTCATCAGTTAAAACTTCTTTACGTAATAACTTTCCATCTATTAAGAATTCCTTCATTAAATGACTGAGCAAAAATAAAATATTGAGCTTTCAAGTTACTGCCATCCGATCCAAAAGGTGATGAATCTTAATCAAGGTTTTCGTTTGAATTCCCTGAAGCTTGTCTTGAGTATAGTTTTCAAAAATTCAGATGTCAAACAAATCGCCTCTCTAGAAATTTTTTTGTCAATATTATGAATACAACTTTATTGTTTTGTGTAATATGAACAATATTTAAAATTCTATCCAGTATTTTTTAAGATAATTCGCAAAGAGTTTTTCTTATTTTTGCAGAATTTCCGATAATTGGACCTTGGATAATGTTTTGATTTCCTCCACCTTTAAACTGCAAAGCATCCTTTAAAGGATTGATAAACGAACGTAAATCAAGAGATTCTGAATACATGAAAAGGATATATTTTTCTTCTTCGATAGATGTGATAATGGAGACTATTCCTTCTGTCTGTCCGACAATTTTCTGTGCAATATTTTTCCATTCAGATTTATCAAAATTATTGTTTTCCAAAATACAATGTTGATTATCTTGACTGAGACTCTCCAAATACAAGTTAATCCACTCTTCATTTTTCTGATGTATTATTTGTTTTAATGTGTCAATTTCTTCTTTTTGTTTGCTTAAAGAATCCATGATTCCATCTAAGTTTGCTGATAATGTTCTTCCTATTTGGGTCATTAATCCGTCTAATTTTTGAAAATAGGAAAATGCTCGATGGCCGCAAAGAACGGTTAAACGAACACCAGTTTTATATTTTTCTTTACGAATAATTTTGATGAGTCCTATTTCACTTGTCATTCGAAGATGCGTACCAGCACAAGCACATTGATCATATCCATCAATCGTAACAATACGTACATCTTCTTTTAGATCTAACTTGCTACGATAGCTTAGATTTTTTTGTTCTTCATGTGTGAAAATCTGAACTTTTATTGGGATATTTTTAAGAATCGCATCATTTGACTCAATTTCTAATTTCAAAATATCTTCATCATTAAGCATTCCGTTAAAATCAAAAGTCATCTCTTTTTCGCTTATATGGAAACCAACATTTTGATAACCGAAATGACGATTGACGATACCAGAAATAATGTGTTCTCCGCTGTGTTGTTGCATCAAATCAAATCGTCTTTCAAAATCAATAATCCCATGAACCTTTGTTCCGGGTGCAATTGTCTCATTGACTTGATGCCAGATTTTATTTTCTTTCCAGCGCGTATCCAAGACTTTGATGTATTCTTCATCCGTTTCCCCTGCAGATAAAATCAAAACCCCACGATCACCAGGTTGTCCTCCGCCTAAAGGATAAAAACAAGTTTGCGAAAGATGAACCCATTTTTCTTCATGTTGTTCAAGAAAATCCAACACTTGCGCATCAAATTCTTTTTGATAAGAATCCTGATAATATAACTGATTAAAATCATTGACCATTTTCTTCACCACTCACGATTAGAACGCCTCCCGGTAATAATGAAAACACTTTATTCTCTCGATTAATGAGTTCTTCTTCTAACAAATTACCGTCTGCATCATACATATATTGTGTGTAATTTTCTAGTGCTAAATTCGATATTTGGCAGCTTGCAACATCATCAGAAAGGTTCATCAATATAACCACTCTCTTATAATCTCGTCCAAAAGCACTGGCAACAACTTGATTTTGCTCAATACTAGAGGTGACATCATAAGGTTGAAAACCTCTGAGTTCAAATCCTAATTGGCCAAAACTTTCATATAATTCATAGGAACGATTTCCGGAAGAAAAATCTACATCCATAAGTGTTAAATCTTTTTCTTCTCCTAACAAACTTAAAGATGTCGCAAGTATATCTGCAACACGTATATTGCCTGCCGTAATTTTAGTAGAACGAATTAATTCCGAGCGAGAATCAAATGTTCTTTCGATATTACGAGGAATCATTTCATAAACTGTATTGTTAAATTGTTCAAGCTCTTCTGTATTCTTAAACGCCGAGTTAATGTTTAAATCTGATGCATGATAATCAGCAATCGATTCCATCACATTTTCTTTATAAATCATGCCATCAACAAAAATTAAGTTATTCTTTACTTGCTGATACTCTGGTGTATCACTAATCGTCTTTATCACCCAATCGACATATAATTTTTTTTGCTTATCACTTGATAGCAATTGATTTGAATCATTAATTTCGAGATAAATCTGATCGAACATATCACTGTATCTTGCTGTTCCGCCTTGCTCGATGCGCAAATTTCCATAAGTTGTATTTTCAAGTCCGAATAAATATTGCATGAGATGACGTAATTCCATATCACTCGTTTGTGAATCAATGGTTAACCACGGATTCATTTTCAGAGACTTCGTAAGTTCCAAATGCTTTGCCAAATTAAATTGTTGATGAATTTCTGGTTTTGCTTCGTTCATGACAAACGAAGAAATAGATTCACTTGTCAGAAGCCAACTATCTGTTGCATATCCCGATTTGCCAATTGGTATATATGGCATACGCATAATAGAACCTTTTAAAGATTCTGCTATATTTTCATCAATAAAAGTTGTTCGATCTTCTACAGCTCCGAACCAAATTTGATCTAAATAAACTTTAGCTGTTCCCTGTATATTAATATTAAAAACTGCGTTATTACCGGATGTTAAAGAATTATTTGGTAAAACAAGAACCCCTTGATACTTTTGCCATTCAGTTCCTATTTCTTTGTGATTAGGTTCTATCGCAACATTCAAATTCTCGATATTGATATCAATTGTTGCAGCTGCATCTGCTTTCGCCCAAAACTCATATTGAAAAAAAGTATTTTCATTGATTATTTGATAATATTCATTCGAAATTATCTGTTGCAAAACAAATGTTGTTTCATTCGCAGTGTTCGGCTTCGTGGAATTTTGGTATAAACTGATTAACTCATCAGTTTTCTTGTTATGCTGCGATAAATCGACCTCCAAAGATGCGAGACCTCCGCCTGGGGCAAGTTCATCTGATTGTATTCTGACAACTTCTTTATTTGATAAAAACCAATCACCAGCTAGCATCTCAGATGCTTGATAAGATGTTCTAAGAGGTAAAGCGCTAGTTTGTTCTAATTCTAGCAAATCTCCTCTTTGATATTGACTATTCTCCAGAGGAGAATCCAACTCAATTTCTAAACCCATCGTGGCATAAGAGATTTCTCCATTATTATTCGCAGCTAGTATATGTCCAGATGAAATACGCTGTACAAATTCAAATTGATGTGTCGGTTGATTCTCATCATTTGGAAAGTTCATTGAATTCTCAGCATTCTCCCATGAGTTTCCACTATTTTCCGTTTGATAAATATTTCCTTTATCATCTAGTAACACAATTTGTTCTCCACTCAAAATGGCACCGTTCACGAAATTAGGATTAAAAACAACAAGTTCTTCTTCTGAATGATTTTTTTGAGAGTAACTCAATGATAAATTTCGAATACTTTCATCGTATAGAGAATCAAAAATAAAACCATCTTCGCTACTCAAAACATTCGCATTGTCACCCATGACTAATATTTGCTTGCCTCTAGCTATAATGCTATTCCAGTTTGTATTTGCCGAAATATCGAGATATCTAAATTTTTCACCATTCTGAGTATAAAATCCGGTCGCATTATTCCCCACTAAATAATAACCATCTTCATTTGATGCAATAGAATTGATTGTTTCTTCCGTGTTCACTCGACTACGAAGAACTGAATTCTGTGTTGCAAAAAGATAGTTGCCTTTTTCTCCTACTGCCATGAATGACCACTCCAAATCATCATTCTGATTTGTACTAAGATCGTTCCATCTCAGTTTATTTTCTTCTTGAATTTCTTCTGTCGAGATATTGTTGAACAAATATAACTCATCTGCGATTAATGCGTTTGCGTTAAACCAAAGCTCTAGTTTTTCATTAGACATTTTGTAGATATTACCACTCTCATCCATGATTAAAAAAGAATCTTGATATTTAGAAATACTCACAATATCTTTTTTGCTTTCTAAACGATGTAGTTGAATATCAGTGAAAGAATTAATCGATAATAAATAACCGTCAACTCCTCCAATCAGAATATGATTATTATCATCGGCTAAATCTGTCCATTTTATATTTTCTGGTAAGTCATTTGGTAAAGACAATGTATAAAACTGATCAATTTTATCTTTATCGTATCGACTGATAACTCCCGTTTTTTTGAGCGTTCTTTGTCCATTCTCATCGCTTGTAATAACATTTACTTTTGCATTAATAAAAAAGTCATCCGGAAAAATTCCAGACTGAGGATCATTCGGCATGGCCACTTTAATAATCTGTTGATTGCCTCCGTCAACAACGAAATTTTGTCGATAAATGATTGGTTCAAAAGAATTATTTAAGATAATGTTTCCATTTTTTACATCCAAAACATTCATACCTAGCCCATGAATCGATTTTCCCATGGCCGTATTCTGAACTGTAAAATCAGCAATATGATTTGATTCTACCTCTTGTTTTGAGTATTGGAATAGAAAAAATAGCGGAATTAACATAACTAGAACACAAATTCCAGCAACAAAAAAACTTCTTTTTTTGATTCTTCTATTCTGTCGTAACATCTTTTTCTACTTTTTCTAAAGCAATCTGTCTATTAAATTTATACTTTGGAACATAAAATTGAATGATGACAAGCAAAGTGAAAATTGAAATGATAATTTGGATAATTGTAATCATCGACAATGTTGCTTCGGACACAAGAAAATTCATAATTCCTCCGAAGAAGTTAAAAATCATATGACCGATTATCGGAATGATAATATTTCTAGTTTTGTAATAGGCAATACCCAAAAATAGACCTGGAATAAATGTATAGAAGCTTTGAATTGGATTCATATGGAATAGACCAAATAATACAGCTTGTACTAGGACCACTACTTTTGGAGAATATCTCAGATTGAGCTCTCCCATGATAATTCCTCTAAATAATAATTCTTCAGCGATGGGGACTAAAATAACTGTACCGATAATTTGAAGAATGATGGATTCATCTCCAGTCACAACAGAATCAATTAAATCCTGATAATTATCGAACCATCTAGTAATCATCGGTATCCATTTCCCCATATATTCAAGCATAATCAAGAAAAGTGTCACTAATCCCAATGCTCCGAATGATCCTATATTCATTGTTATAAAGCTTGCTCTTGATAGTTTGCTATTTGCCAAGCTTTGAGAATATTTCTTGTTTCGTTTCACCAGAAAAATCAAATAGATTGGAACACAAATAATAGCCATTATGATAGAGGCATAGTTCTGCAATTTGCTTCCTAATAAAATTTCATTCAAATCCATCGGATTCATAATGGAAACATCTTGCCCTACCATCATGAAAACCATAACAACAATTGCAGACATATTTAGCACAAAAACATGAAGCACTGAAAATCCAATTGAAACAAGCCAAACACGCCAACCTTTTACTTTGCTATTTGGATTATTCTCATCATCAATATTTCTTTCTTGGGCATTCTGATATTGCTCACCTAAATCTTGAAAATAGCTATGTTGATAGGAATCATGAGCTATTTCGTTTAAGGACTCTTGTTTTTCAATTTCCTCATAAAGATTTTCGTTTCCAACATTATTGTTATCTATCATTTACTAACTCCAGAAAAAACCAAAGATGATTTTTTTATTTTGATTTTAGGACTGCTCTATATTTGTGAATTTTTTCTATTGGCATATAGGATTCTTTGGCAACTCGTAGTCCTAAATCTCCCATATCTTCCTCTCGATTAACAATTTGGGTTTCATCAAATTCGGATAAAACAGTCATCTGATTGATAAGGGCATAAACTCCCTCATAATTAGGATCTGCTTTTTCAAAGTGAATAACTGCTTCTTCTCCATCTCTAATTAATGACCCCATTGAAAAAGCTATCAGATCGTCATTGTAAAAAATTGCACCACCTAATATTGTTAATGAATCCCAGTAAGAAAATAGTTGATCAATTGGTGTGCGATCGCTTTGAATTGGGTCGAAACAATCCACGTCTTTTTCTTCGCACCAAGATTGCACCAAATGTACAGCTTTTTCACGATCTTCTTTTTGTAATTTACGATATGTAAATTCAGGATATTCACGAATAAATTTATTCACATGATTTCTTTTAGAACGGTAATCTTTGCCTTTTAAATTGATAAGTTTATCTGTCTCATACACATAATCTGAGAAATCTTCATCCATTTCCCAATTCACATCAAAATCACTTAGATTCTCAAAATATTCTTGATAGATTTCATCGATAAACATTCCTCTTAACTCCCAATTTTCTGTTTCAAAAATTTCATTGAGAATAAGAAGAATTTTATTCATTTTTTCTTTTGAAAGTTCTCCTAATGGCAACGTAAAATGAGGGTTAGTAAAAACGCCTCCGTCAGAAACAAGACATAAACATTCCTCAATAATAAGATAGCGATATTGATAACCGCAGTTCCAGGCAAAACGGCTATTCGGACATGAATCCGCTATGCGAGTTTTGCTTAAATTAAAATAATGTGAATATTGTTCAGCTAATTCTATTGTTAAAGGCTGAAGTTCATCAAACTTCATTTATCCTCCCGTATATTTATATTGACTGTTGAAAACGATCGTAGAAAACATCAAAAATTGTGTCCATCTCTTTCTTATCATGAACAGAGGTAAAAAATTGTTTATCACGATCTCGATATGATTTCATTATCAGAATCTCTGGCTCGATTTTATCGTAATCTTCACCTTTGTAATTATACATTACGGCATAATTAACACCGTTGAACTGAAAATTATCAATGACTGACACATAATAAGTAGAGCCGCTACGCATATCACGAATGACAGCCAAGACTTCGTCATCTGCTATTCTTTTGCTTCTTCTTGGCGTTTTGACCGATTTCGATGCAGATTGATTCGTCTTTTTAGCAGTATCAGAAACTGGAGGTTGCTTTCTTGTTTGCAACCTCCTTGTTCGATTATTTGATTGAGGAGTCTTAACTCCTTCCAGCTTTTGTGGTTGACGATTCTGTTTTGGTTTCATTGACAGTATTATTCTTCTTCAACTTCTAATTCTTCATCGTCAAGATCTTCATCTTCGAAATATTCTTCGAGAATTTGATCATAAGCATCATATATTTCTTCATTTTCTTCATCAGATAATGTTTCAATATAAGCTTCTCCATCTTCTTCAATGACACGAGCAATGACATATACTAATTCCTCATCATCTGCTGCTGGTACTAAAGCATAATACAATTGATCTTCATATTCGAATTCATCGCCGATAAAGAAATCATAAGCTTCGCCTGTTTCTTCATCTACGATTTGAATGACTGGATCACCTTCCATTAACTCATGGTTATGTTCACCGTGATCATGATGATCGTGTCCGCAACCGCAATTTTCGTCATGATGTTCATGACGTAAAATATTATATTTCAACATATTATTCCTCCTAATTGTCAAATATTGTATGTGTTCTATTCTTTCAAATCGTAATTATTTATTTCGATTTAAAAAATCTTGTAACAGAATTTCTGCAGCAACTTGGTCAACAATGTTTCTCTTCTTATTTTTTTTGACACCAACTGTATTCATATATTGATGCGCGATGACTGTTGTATATCGCTCATCTACAAAATGTACTTTTTTGCCTGTCAAGTTAGTCAAAATAATTGAAAATTCATTCACTAACTGTTCTTTTTCCCCTATTTGACCATCTGTTCTTTTTGGTAAACCTAGGACAATATCAGTTATTTGAAATTCATCGATGATATTTTCTATCTCTTGAGCCATTTGCTCTAAGGATTTCCCCTTATGTTGCAATGTTTTGTAACCCGTCGCAATGATACCGAGCGGATCACTCATGGCAAGTCCTATTCGAACTGTTCCGTAATCAATACCCAAATATCGTTTCATCATTATTAAAGGCGTTCCAGATAATCCGTAATAATCACTTCTAATAATTCATCGCGTTCCATCTTGCTAATGATGGCTCTTGCATTTTGATGATTCGTAATATATGTAGGGTCGCCAGAAATAAAATAGCCAACTAATTGGTTTTTGGGATTATATCCTTTTTCCTTAAGAGCTGCCATTACTTGGGTCATAATCTTCGATGCTTCTGCTTTTCGATCAGTACTCATCACAAAGTTTGCAGTTTCTTGATTTGTCATTTTATTCCCTCACTTTTCTGTTTGTTCTATTTTACCACACTCTGCCCCAATTAAGTCATCTTTTTGTGTTGCAATAATATTTACTTGTAAGATTTCTCCTTCTTGAGCATCATCTGTTTTCGTCAAAACTCTAACATATCGTGATGTATATCCTCTTGCGAAACCATCAGAAATATCTTCAACGATGAAGCTATCCTTTTTTCCAACAAAACTCTTTGCATATTCAGCGGCTAGTACCTCTCCCAAATCAAGCATTTTGATGACTCTATCTTTGACAAGATTTCCGTTAACTTGCGCCATTTCAGCGGCTTTCGTACCTGGTCTAATCGAGTACGGAAAAACATGAATACGACTGAAATTAATTTGTTTCACAAAATCAAAACTTTCGTTAAACTCTTGATTGGTTTCTTCTGGGAAACCAACCATTACGTCAGTTGTAATTGCTGGATTATCATAAATCTCACGAAGCATTTCAACTCTTTCAGCATAGTCGCTTGTTAAGTATTGTCTGCGCATACGTTTCAAAACAGTATCACTACCAGACTGTAAAGATAGATGGAAGTGCGGGCAAACTTTATCTGCCACCTTCAATTTATCCAAAAATGATTTGGTAATCGACAATGGTTCCAATGAACCTAAACGTATTCTTTTCAGTCCTGGAATTTCGTTCAGTTCAATACATAATTCAGCCAATGCATCACTATTCCTACCATGTTCTTTTTCAAATGAACATATATGAATTCCGGTTAAAACAATTTCTTTATGCCCATTTTGCACAAGTAATTCTGCTTCTTTACGAATGTTCTCACGAAGTCGACTTCTAATTCTCCCGCGCGCTAACGGAATGGCACAATAAGTACAAAAAGCGTTGCAACCATCTTGAATTTTCACTTGGGCTCTCGTATCCGATTGTTTTTCAACTAGGCCGAGTTCTTCATATTCCGTTTCCCTACTAGCTCTTCCTAAAGGGAGCAAATCTTGTTCCAAATGAATATCAAAATCTTCTTTGTTTTGCTCCTGTAATCGCTGCAAAATCAAGCTAAGAATCGCATTTCGATCCGCTGTACCAATCACTAGATCACTGACATCCGAGACATCCTCTAATTGTGCATAGCAACCCATCGCCACAACTAGAATATTCGGGTTTCTTTTTTTCATCCGACGCAAAAATTGACGAGATTTTCGTCCAGCTTCTGCTGTAACTGTACATGTATTTAATATGCCCACATCAGCCTGCTCTATTTTTTCTACCAAATGAAATCCTTGCTTTGCTAATTGCTGTGCCAAGGCTTGATTCTCATAATGATTTGTTTTGCACCCGAGGGCATGAATATATAGATTTGGCAATTATTTTCTCCTTTTGCCTTTAGTCGTTTTTTTGTTTTTTAGCTTTTTCTTTGCTTTTGTTTTGGCTTTACTTCTGCTCTTGTTTTTTTGTTTTTGCTTTTTGATAAAGTCTTGAGCCTCTTTTTTAGCTTGTTCTTTTCTTCTAGAGCTTTTTCTTCTGCCTTTTTTCTTTTTTGCTGTTCTAGCAGTATCATGTTTCACTAAAGAAAAGTCAATAAAGCGGCGGTTTAAATCGACCCCAGCAACTTGAATTGTCACAGACTGCCCTAAGGCAAGAATCGCCCCAGATTTTTGATTTTTCGCAATCAATTGTTCAGGATCATACTCATAAAAACCATCTAATGTTCTAAAGAACACAGCCCCTTCAACACTATTTTCCAGTTGAACGAACATACTCGCAGGAGAAAAACCAGATATTTTTCCTTCATAAATTTCTCCGATTTTGTCTGCATAATATTCAGCTGCCTTTTGATCAACGGTATCACGTTCGGCATCTATCGCTTTACGCTCTGTATCAGAAATATAATCACCCACAACATGCAAATGTTGAAAATCTTTTTTGGTGAAAACATCGCCCTCTTCGAGCCATTTCTTGAGATTTCGATGCGTGACAGTATCCGAGTAACGTCTTATCGGAGAAGTAAAATGACAATAATTCTGAGATGCTAAACCAAAATGCCCCAAACTCTTCTCTGTATATCTCGCTTTTGCCAATGATCTTAGCAGCATGGACGATAATGTTTGTCCAAATTCTTTACCTTGCATTTGTTCCAAAGCTTTCGCTAATTCGATAGGTTCTGGTTTTTCACTAATATCTACTTTGATATTAAAGCGTTTTGCTAATTTTTTAAAAGCAAAGAGCTTATCTGTATCAGGTAACTCATGGACTCGATAAATAATCGGGATATTTTTTTCTTTCGCTAAAGTTCCTGTATATTCATTCGCCGCAATCATAAAAGCTTCGATGACATGATTCGCATACAAATCATCTTCCGGGAAAATATCAACCGGATGTCCTTCTTTATCTAAAATAACTTTTGTTTCGGGGAATTCGAAGCCTAATGCGCCTCTTTTGGTTCTCATCGCTTGCAAAATATCCGTCAGTTCTTTCATCAAGAAGATTTTATCCTTGAACCAATCAGGACGATCTACATCAACTTCACCACCATCAAGTATCCCTTGTACTTCGCGATAAGAGGATCTAACTTTGCTATGAATCACCGATGAATATAGCTTACCTGCTACAGTAAGTCCTTGTGGATTGATTTCCATCTCCGCTGTGAAAGCAAATCGATCTTGATTCGGGTTCAAACTACACAATCCATTTGACAATTGATGTGGATACATCGGAATGACACGATCCACTAAGTAAACGCTATTTCCTCTTTTAAATGCTTCTGCATCCAAAGCACTATCTTCTTTGATGTAATGTGTCACATCAGCAATATGAACAAACAATCTGTAATTTCCATTTTCAAGTTTTTCTAAATCAATCGCATCGTCCAAATCTTTGGCATCTTCACCATCGATTGTGATTGTCTGCATCTTTCTTAAATCGACTCGTCCTTGCTTTAATTCTTCTTGAATATCTTTTTCAGTTAAACTATTCGGAAATTGTTTTGCTTCTTCTAATACTTCGTCCGGGAAAGACAAAGGCAAGTTATAGTATTTGATGATTGATAAAATTGCGACATCAGGTTTCCCTAATTCACCTAGGACTTCTACAACTGAACCATATGGTTCACCATTTGCTCCAGTTCCTTTTGCTTCCACAACAACTTTCATATCGAAAGGTGCACCATTTAAAAAGTTCCTAGGAATATGGATGCTATTCCCATAGTTTTCATCTTTTCTATCTAATTCAACAATTCCGTTTTTTCCGTTCTGGCGTAAAACACCAACTAAATTCGTCATAATATTCCTTCTTCTAATTTAATCTCATACTTTTTTCTTTTTCTCATTATAACCTATTTTCGTTATAGCAATATTAAAAGTACTAACTGAGAACATTTCCGTCACATTTACGCTTTTATTTTGCTTAATCTTTTTGTAAATGCTCTTAAGACGATTAGGCTTTTATTAAAATTAAGTTTCTGCTGAATATTTCGAAAAATTCTATGTCATAATGACTTGAAATTCCAAATAAAGGGAATAGGAAACATAAGAAAGAGTATTATGAATCATATGATTAATTCGATTATGTATTAGAATGCAAATCTATTACTTTGACCTTTGATGATGGTCCAATCGAAGGTTCTGATGAGCGACTTTTAGAACTGTTCACACAATCCAATGGTCACACCACTTTCTTCGTTAACGGACATAAAATTGAAGCCTATGATCAATCTATGAAAAAAATTGTTGAACAAGGCTCAGGAATCGGAAATCACACCTATTATCACACAAACTTACGAGATTTAGATGCAGAACAGACAATGGCAGAGGTTGATAATTTAAATGATTTAATTGAAGAAACTGCGGGTGTCAGACCAACATTTATCAGCCCCCCTTTCGGTGAGTTTAAGCAATTAACTCTCAATACATTAGCCTATCCTCTTGTCCCCTCAAGATGAAGGTTGATCACAAAGAATCGAATGTAAATCTACTAAAGTAGTAAAAACACAGAGAATAATTCAATATTCTCTGTGTTTTTTCGTTATGCTGTCATGTACACTTTCTTCTATCTGACCTGTCCCCAAGACACCTTCCAGTCTAGGCACGGAAGTCAAGAATATTTCGCTATATGCCGTACCTTCGGCATGTAGTAGTGAGCTACGTCGATGGACGGAAATTCCCAGAGTACCGCGCTAAGCCGTATTTCGTCCCATTAATAAAGAAGAATTGTAATTTTTTTTAGTATTATTCTAGTATCACGGAAATTAAAAAAGCCTATAACTAAAGCGTTATAGGCTTTTGTGGTGGGAGTTACAGGACTCGAACCTGTGACCCTCTGCTTGTAAGGCAGATGCTCTCCCAGCTGAGCTAAACTCCCATGATGGTGCCTGGTGTCGGAATCGAACCAACGACACGGGGATTTTCAGTCCCCTGCTCTACCGACTGAGCTAACCAGGCTTAAAATAATTAATCGGTTACTCGGTATGAGTAACCGATTGTGGCGACGCAGAAGGGGCTCGAACCCTCGACCTCCAGCGTGACAGGCTGGCATTCTAACCAACTGAACTACTGCGCCGTGTCGCACATCCTTAATGAATGCTTTAGTATATTATCAAAGCAATTTTATTCTGTCAAATGTTTTTTGTTGTTTTCGAGAAAAATATTTCAATTCACAAAATGCTCATTCTTAACCTCTCTTCTTCTAGAATTTGAAGGAATTATTCGCACAAAAACAAGTTCTTTTATAACAAATTCTTATTTGTAACTTTTGCAACTTTAGGACTTATTATTAGTCTATATAATAAGTATTTATTATATAGAAACAAGAAAGAGAGATACATAATGGATATCAAAGAAAAAATTAATGCAATCGTAGAAAAAGTAAAGAATAATCCTTCATTTAAAGAAGAATTCAAAGCAAATCCTGTAAAAGCTGTTGAAGGTGTTTTAGGTGTAGATTTACCAGATGAACAAGTACAAGCTGTTGTTGAAGGTGTTAAAGCTAAAACAAGCATCGATGATGTCAAAGGCAAATTAGGGGGATTATTCAAATAATCCTCGCTGAAAATATAAAAACCACAAAAAGGAATACTTGCAAGTATTCCTTTTTCTTCGTATAATACTTTGATGTAACTGTTTAATGAATAGAAGTATACATATATAGGAGAATCACATGGGAGCATTAAGAATTATCATCGGGATTTTGACAATCATTGTCGCAATCGTATTAGTATTGTTAGTTATTTCACAAGAAGGCAATTCACAAGGATTAGGTCAATCCATTCAAGGTGGTTCAGATACTTTCTTCGGAAGTGGACAAACAAAATCCAAAGAAGTTATTAAGAAGAGATTAACCGCTATTGTTGCAGTTGTGTTTGCTATCTTAGCTATTGTTCTTTACTTGTTAACAAAATAGTATCATTCAATTGAAATCAAAAAGAACTTAGTCGATTCGTTCGCCTAAGTTCTTTTTTTATGTCTATTATTCTAGAATTGATTATTCGACGAATTGAATATAGTCTTCGTAACCTTCTTCTTTCATTTTCTCCAATGGAACAAAACGTAAGGAAGCACTGTTGATACAATATCGTAATCCCCCTGTTTCAACAGGACCATCTTCGAAAACATGTCCTAAATGAGAATCAGCACCTTCACTTCGTACTTCCACGCGATGGCGCATAAAACTATAATCATCAAAATATTTGATCACTTCTTTTTCGATTGGTTTGGAAAAAGCTGGCCAGCCACAACCAGAATCAAATTTATCTGTTGAACTAAATAGAGGTTGTCCGCTCACAATATCAACATAGATACCTTTTTCGAAATGATGATCATATTCATTATCAAAAGGCCTTTCTGTTTCAGAAAGCTGCGTCACACGATATTGTAATGGGGTGAGTCGCTGTTTTAATTCCTCATCTGTTTCAGAGAATCTATCATAAGTTTCGGATGTTTCTTGAATAAACAATTCAGGAAGCTCTTCTTTAGATAACGGGATATCAGCTGCTTTTAAATTAATATGGCAATATCCGAATGGATTATTCAATAAATAATCTTGATGCTCTGTTTCCGCTGGATAAAAATTATCTAATGGTAAAACTTCAACAACAATTCCTCTATCGTAATCTTTTCTGCGAGCATCAATATAATCGCAAACCAACTCAAAATCTTCAGTGTTTTGATAATAAATACCTGGACGATATTGCGTGCCTACGTCATTCCCCTGTTTGTTTTTGGATGTTGGATCAACGATACGAAAATAATGTGCCAAAATTTCAGGCAAAGTAATTTCATCTGAAGAATACTCGACCCTACATGTTTCTGCTGCATTTGTTTCTCCAGAGCAAACTTGACGATACGTAGGATTTTCTACTGAACTGTTTGCATAGCCAACTTCCGTTTCGACAATGCCTTTGATTTTTTGAAAATAGGCTTCTACTCCCCAGAAGCAACCAGCTGCTAAATAAATTTGCTTGTTCATTAATTTTCCTCTTATCGGATTCCGTTTCCGTTACTATTTGCTCTTCCATTTGAGCTATTATTGTCACTATTTCCCATTGGTGAAATAGAACCTCTCATTGCTTCAAATAAATCTTGATCTTTGATCGAAACACTAATGGAATTTGCAAATTGTTCATTACTTCTGGTTTTTAACAATAAGTTGATCATTGTCTCAGTAACTGCAACAGGTTCAGAGTTGGCAAATGCTTTACGCATTGCCCAAACAGTATTCAATTCTTCTTTTGTCATTAATAATTCTTCGCGACGCGTACCAGAACGATTTAAGTCGATGGCTGGGAAAACTCGTTTTTCTGCTAATTTACGGTCAAGGCAAACTTCCATGTTACCTGTTCCTTTGAATTCTTCAAAAATAACTTCATCCATTCTAGAACCAGTTTCAACAAGGGCTGTCGCAATAATCGTTAAGCTACCACCGTTTTCAATATTTCTTGCAGCACCGAAGAATCGTTTTGGTCCATGTAATGCACCTGGATCCAAACCACCAGACAACGTTCTCCCTGTCGGATTGATAGTTAAGTTATAGGCTCTGGACATACGTGTAATGCTGTCTAACAAAATAACAACATCTTGACCAAGTTCAACCAAACGCATCGCTCTTTCTAAAACGAGCTCTGTCACCTTAACATGGTTTTCAGGTGTTTTATCAAATGTAGAATAAACAACTTCGCCATTGATTGAACGTTGCATATCAGTCACTTCTTCTGGACGTTCATCGATTAATAAAACAAATAATTTCGTATCTGGATTATTCATACTAATCGCGTTGGCAATTTTTTGTAAAAGAATTGTTTTACCAGCTTTTGGAGGTGAAACAATCATCCCTCTTTGACCTTTGCCAATCGGAGAAATCAAGTCAATCATTCTTGTCGCGAGTTCTTTTGGTTGCGTTTCTAATTTGTATTTTTCATTTGGATAAATAGGTGTCAATCGATCGAAGCTTTGACGTTTCATCATTTTGTCCGGAGATAAACCATTGACTGTATTAATGTATGTTAAAGCGCGATAACGATCTGATTCGCGTTGTACTTTTGCAGGTCCAGATACTTCATCACCATTACGCAAATAAAAACGACGAATAAATTGTGGTGGAATGTAAACATCACGATTACTTTGTAAATAATTTTCAACACGTAAAAAGCCATAATTATCAGGCATGATTTCAAGTATACCTTGAACAATTTCTAATTCTTCTTTAGGTCTATTGTCTGCAGCCTGTTTCGCATCATCAGAATTTTCAAGCTTTGCATCATCTTGTTGTATGCCATCTTCTGATTGTACATTATTCAAATCGATGATTTTCTTTTCTGTTGCTTTTTTCTTACGTCCATTATTTTTCTTTTTGGCTGGAGCTTCTGTTTTCTCAACTTCGATTGGAGTTGGTGTAACTTCGCTTACCGCCCCATCTGATTTTGTTTCTTCTTTTTTACTTATACTCTTTTTCGGAGTTCGTTTTTTAGAAGTATTTTTCTTTTTAGGTTTTGCTTCCTTTTCTATATTAGAATCAGTTTCTTTCTCAATTGGCAAAGAATCAGATGTTTCTGAATTTTCCAATGAACTTGTTATGACTTCTTCTTTATTCTTATTATCCTGTTTTGATGTTTTGCGCGACTTGGAAGTAGATGTTTTTGAAGTTCTTGTTGATGTCTTCGAATTATTAGTATTTTTTTGATTAGATTGGTTATCTGTTGAAATTTCTTCTTGTAAATCAATTGTTTCTGAGCTGTCTTTTTCGATTGTTTCAGTCTTGGTTTCTTGAGATTTCTTCTTACCAGTTGTTTTCTGCATTTTTGCTGGTTCCGAATCTTTAGGTGTTCCGTTTTCAGCATTTTCCAAAAATTCAAGAATTTCTGCTTTGGTCATTCGATTCATTTGTGTTTTTGTTAGAAGACCAGTTAGATGGGCAATTTCGATAAGATCACTCTTGGTTTCTTGAGATTTCTTCTTACCAGTTGTTTTCTGCATTTTTGCTGGTTCCGAATCTTTAGGTGTTCCGTTTTCAGCATTTTCCAAAAATTCAAGAATTTCTGCTTTGGTCATTCGATTCATTTGTGTTTTTGTTAGAAGACCAGTTAGATGGGCAATTTCGATAAGATCACTCTTGGTTTTGCCCTTGAGCATAGATGACGACATAAATTTCTCCTCTTGTCGATTATTTATTTGAATCCTAAATTTGAATATAACTAAGAATGAAATTCTTATTAGAATAAACAGATGGTATACCTTTTCGTATGAAAGGTCAAGATATTATTAAAGGATACATTCAATGGGTATATGTCTACCCATTGAGTGCATCAAATTTATCCATAATATTTAAAGCTAATCCTGTTCCGACAGCTACGCATTTAATCGGATTTTCAGCAATCATGATTTCAACACCTACTTTTGCTTCTAACATACGGTCAATACCATAAAGCAAGGATCCGCCACCTGTCATCATGATTCCACGTTGCGAAATATCGGCCATTAATTCTGGTGGAGTTCTCTCTAAGACACCATGTACCCCATCAAAAATTTGATTCACTGGTTCTTCAAGAGCCTCCAACATTTCTGTCGAAGTAACAGTTAATGTTGCCGGCATTCCGGTAATCAAATTACGGCCACGAATTTCCATACTTAATTCTTCTTCTCGTGGATAAGCACAGCCAATATTGATTTTCAAATCTTCAGCTGTTTGCTCCCCAATCAAGATATTATGTTTGCGACGAATATACTTGATAATCGCCTGATCAAACGCATTTCCTGCTACTTTTAAAGATTCATGCACAACTGGTTGGCACATAGAAATCACTGCAATATCAGCGGTTCCTCCACCGATGTCCACAATCATGGAGCCATTTGCTTGTGTAATGTCAATGCCTGATCCAATCGCTGCGGCAATCGGCTCACGAATTAAATAAACATCTTTCGCCCCAGCATGACGACATGCATCCTCCACTGCTTTTTGTTCTACTTGTGTAATTATAGTCGGCACGCATACAACAATTGTCGGTTTAAAATATCTGGATAAAAATCCAGTTGAAACACGACTAATAAATGCCTTTAGCATGACTTCTGTTACTTTAAAGTCTGAAATGACACCATCTTTTAATGGTCGAACTGCTTCGACATTTTCTGGTGTTCTACCTAACATTAAACTGGCACTTTCTCCAACTGCCAGAACTTTTCCTGAACGTGTATTAACTGCTACAACGGATGGTTCTTGTAAAACGACTCCTTTTCCGCGTACATAAATAAGAACACTTGCTGTACCAAGGTCTATACCAAGATTCATTCCTAAACCCATGAAATGATTACCTCAAAATCTATATAAAAAAACGAATTATTCAATTTAAAAATGGAGAGAGAAAAATTATTTCTGTTCCATTAGTGAATAAATCATACATGATTAACTTTAAATTCGCAAACTGAAACAAACTCATTTTCTTGAATTTTTGTTTAAAAAATGACTTCAAAAATATTACTGTTATGAGTCTTTAAATATACGGATTGTAATGCATTCATTTCTTATGCAGAATAGGCAAAATAAGTTTTATTTGACCTTGTTTTCATGTCAAATTATACTAAAATTAAATTCTTGAAAATGAGGAGATGTCAAATGGCTAGAGAAAAAATCATTCAGGATTTAATGGTCCACTTTAACGAATGGCCAAAGGACGATTCAAATCGCAATCGTAAAGGTGGTATCGGAGAGATG
>CAYFSZ010000010.1:0-29529 GCA_964346085.1 uncultured Mageeibacillus sp.
CGATTTGATCATGTTCTTTCAAATCAATTTTTAGCTGAATCATATGCGAATAAATTTGATTTTTTACTTTCTAACGGAGCGCAAAATCAATTGATAATTGAAAATCAATTATCTGATCAGAGAAGATATGTTACATTTAAAGATGACTATTATCGTAAATTTAACAAGCATGATATTGTATTTACAGTGCTTTCGATGTCACCATGTACTGAAAATGTCTCAATACATAATGCTAAATATGAATTGAGTGATGTTATGATGAAACACGGTGACTCATTAGGAATTAGCAATGAACCGGTTAATAAGAATAATTTTTATGATAGTAATGTGTCAATATCCTTTGGGAAAGGGTGTTTAAGTATATTTTTATTGCCGAAGGAATAAGAATGAAGGTAAATGACTTTGCAAACGAGTGTTTCTAATCAATCAAAAGATTTTTCAGATGTCAGGAATTGGTCTTTGTTCACACATTTAACTGAGCCCGATTTTAAAGAAATTGAGCATAGAATTAAAAAGCTTTCTTTTCAAAAAGATGAAGTTGTTTTTCGTCCTGACGATAGTGCTACAGGAATGTATTTCATGATGGCTGGTAGAATTAAAATATCTAAATTAATGCCTGATGGAAAAGCCCAAATCTTATACATATATAATCCTGGAGATTTCGTCGGTGGATTGAATCTTCTTTCAGGGGATAAATACTTTTACTTAGGAGAGACCCTAGAAGAATCAACAATAGGTTATATACCAAAAGCTATTTTCGATAAATATGCTTTGCAAAATATTGAAAGCTTACATAAAATTCTTGCTAAATCTTACGATCGTATACGCTGGGCAGAAGATTTAATTACCAGATTATCTACTTCAAATGCTGAAATTAAAGTAGCAGGCTTATTATTAAGTTTGATTGACCCTTACGGCAAAATAAAAAATGATGTAATTCATTTGAACCTTACTATTACGAGAGAAGAAATGGGCAGTTATGCTGGTTTAACAAGAGAAACAATGACCCGAAAGCTGAATGATTTTAAGAACAGAGGACTAGTCGATTTTATTGGAAATCATACAATCATCATCAAAGATATCAATGCTTTAAGGCAACTTATTTATTTGGGTTAGTCAATAGACTTTCAGCGAATGCACAAGCTAGTTTATGTTCTTTGACTGTATGTGTTCGAACAACCTCTATCCCATGCATTGCTGCGTAGAATGTACACATTGCTGTCCCTAAATCACGATTATTCAAGCCTTCTATTGTAGATAAATCATTGGGTAAATGATTGTTTTCTAAGATAGTTCCAATCATTCTTTTTCGAGAAACTCCTAAAAAAAGTGGAAAACCAAGAGTTTTAAGAGAATCAAGACTTTGCATCAAAGTTAGCATTTCTTGATGACTTTGTGCGAACCCTATTCCTGGATCAAGCATAATCTGATTTTCTTGTATCCCATTTTCCAATGCAATTTGAATACTTTTTTCTAAAGAATATTTTGCTAAATCTATGATTGATAATAATGAAAAACGATCGTATTCAGCTTGAGAGAAAATGGGATTAGGATTTGCCTTTTCTATGTGAAAAACAGGGAATACCTTAGATAGGTTATTTTTAGGTCTAGTAATTGCCGCATTAAACATTAAAACGACATTTGCTTTTTGCTTAGAAATTACATGCGCCATTTCTGAATCGCCAAACAAACCAGTGATATCGTTGATAATAGAAGCACCATTTTGAAGTGAAAAATTAGCTACTTCAGATTTCCACGTATCAATCGATAATGGTAAAGGATATCTTTCATTCAAAGCATTAAGAACTGGTTTTAATCTCTCAATTTCTTGACTTGCAGTTAATAAAACACTATTCGGTCTTGTTGATTCAGCACCAATGTCTAGGATAGAAGCACCTTCTTGGTAAAATTGATTTGCCTTATCTAATACTGAATCCAACGTAAGATTTGCATCTCCATCAGAAAAAGAATCTGGCGTTATATTCAGAATCGCACAAATTAATGTTTTGTTTTCTTGTAAAATTGAATCAAAATTAAGCATGAATTTTCTTTATTCTTCTTTTTGTTTTTTGAAATCACTCATGCGAAATGAGTTTAACGGGTTGTTTTCAACGGCTTCATGTAACATATCGCTATTGATATGAGTATAGATTTCTGTCGTGGAAACGCTTGTATGCCCAAGGATTTGCTGTAAACTTCTTAAATCGACATGTCCATGTTGATACATTAGGGTAGCGGCAGTATGGCGAAGTTTATGTACGGAATATTTTTCTGGATCTAAACCTGCTTTTAAGATGTATTTTTTGACCATGTTCTGTACAGCTCTTTGGGAAATACGCTTGCGATTTCTACTGATAAAAAGGGCATTTTGGGAATCTTTATCATCTGGTTTTGGCTCTAATCGAGTAGGTAAGTATTGATCAATCGCTTGTAAGCAAACGCGATTCAAATAGATGGTTCTTTCTTTACCACCTTTGCCCAGAACGGTTAATGTTTCTTCTCTAATATCCTGCACATTAATCCCGCATAATTCAGATAAGCGCATCCCACAATTTAGGAACAAAGTTAAAATACAATAATCTCTTTCTGCAAACATATCGTCAGCATTAGCAGCAACACTAAGCATATTGACACTTTCATCGACAGACAAATGACGAGGCAATCTCTTTTTTAATTTTGGAGATTCAAGTTCAGCTGCAGGATTCTGTTCAATGACTTTTGCTTTTGTGAATAAATAATTGAAAAAAGTACGAATAGCAGAGATTCTTCTAGAACGAGCAGCAGGACCATTATCACGCTCATTTCCAAGCCATGAGATAAAACGATACATTTCACTTAGTTGAATAGACTGAAGAAAATTTTGATCAACATCTTCAATTGAAATCTCTTCAAATTCTTCATTTGGATTGATTAGACCACGATATTGTTTAAGAAAACGAAAAAACAATTCTAAATCATAATGATATTCTTGAATTGTATTTTCGCTTCGTTCTTTGATTCCGGAAAAATAACTAAAAAATTCATCTAACCAATAAAAACTGTTTTTCATGATTACCTGCTTTCCTTTGTTCATTATATGATAAAATAAATAAAGAACAATTACAGGGGGTTTACATTATGGAGCACAAATTTAAGGTTGGAATTATTGGGGGAACGGGCTATGTCGGCCAGCGTTTTGTTACTCTATTAGAAAATCATCCTTGGTTTGACGTTGTGAAAATCGCTGCATCTTCTCATTCAGCAGGAAAAACGTATGCTGAAGCAGTTTCTAATAAATGGAAAATTTCTGAAGCTATTCCTGTGAATTTGAAAGACATTGTAGTCGATGATGCATCTGAAATTGAATCTTTTGTTAACGGTTTAGATTTTGTATTTTGCGCAGTCGACATGCCGAAGAAGGAATTAATAGCGTTGGAAGAATCAATTGCTAAACTTGAAATTCCAGTCATTTCGAATAACTCTGCGAATCGTTGGACGGAAGATGTTCCGATGATTATTCCTGAAGTAAACCCAGATCATGCAAAATTAATTGATGCTCAACGTAGACGCTTAGGTACAACAAATGGTTTTATTGCTGTTAAGCCTAATTGTTCTATTCAAAGTTATGTACCTGCTTTAACTCCTTTACTTGATTTTGGTATTCAAAAAATTCAAGTTTGCACTTATCAGGCCGTATCTGGAGCTGGTAAAACACTTAAAGAATGGCCAGAGATTAATGCGAATGTCATTCCTTATATTGGTGGAGAAGAAGAGAAGTCAGAAAAAGAACCGCTTAAAGTATGGGGTAAAGTATCTACAAATGGGGACTGTATTGAATTAGCAAAAGAACCGATTATTTCCGCACAATGTTATCGTGTTCCTGTTCAAGATGGGCATTTAGCAGCTGTTTCCGTTCAATTTGAGAATAGTCCAAGTAAAGATGAAATACTAAAGGCTTGGAGAAACTTTAGCACAGTAGCTCAGGAACTTGAATTACCTTCAGCCCCTAATCCATTTTTACAATATTTAGAAGAGGATAACCGCCCTCAACAAACATTAGATGCTATGTTTGAAAATGGATACGGAATTTCAATTGGTCGTTTGCGCGAGGATACAATTTTCGATTATAAATTTACATGTTTATCTCATAACACTGTCAGAGGTGCCGCTGGTGGAGCGATATTAACAGCTGAATTATTAGTCAAAAAAGGCTACATCACGAAAAGATAAAAACAGATATTCTAACCATTGGAAAGGGTTACTATGATTACAATAAAAGATATTGCAAAAAAAGCTGGAGTGTCTTATGCAACAGTATCAAGAGCATTAAATGATAAAAGTGATGTTAATCCAGAAACACGTAAAAGAATATTGGAACTTGCAGATGAAATGGGATATATCCCGAATGTGATCGCACAGAATTTAGTAAAACAAAGAACGAATAACATTGCACTTATTGTTCCTGATGTTTCGAATCCATTTTTTGCAGATATTTCTCGTTCAATCACGGAAGCAGCTAACAATGCAGGTTATGTTGTTACAATTTGTAACACGGGCTGGGATCCAGATCGTGAACATTTTATGTTAGAACATATGCAAAGCCAACAAGTAGCAGGAATTATTATTAAACCAACTGCTTTTTATAAACCTGGTACATTCGAATCAATCAAAGTTCCTTTGGTTGTATTTTGGCATCCGAATAAAGATAATACCGATTTTATTGAAATGGATCATGCTGTTGGAGGTGAACTTGCTACAAATCACTTAATCGAAAGAGGGTATCGCCATATTGCTTATTTAGGTGGAGCTGGAACATCACCAGCTAATCAATTGCGATTATTAGCCTATCAAAAAGCTTTACAAGAAAACAATATTCAAGTCAATCAAGATTTAATCAGCTATGGAGGATTTGATTTACAGAGTGGATATGATCGTATAAAAAATCTGTTTGAAAATGGTCCAGTTAAACCAGATGCTGCTTTTTGTGGCAATGATTACATTGCATTAGGTGTATTACAATATTTACATGAGAAAAAAATAAAAGTTCCAGAAGATTTTGGTATTGTCGGCTATGACGACATCTATTTTTCGTCTTTACCGATGATTAATCTGACGACAATCGCTCAGCCTAGAGATGATATGGGACAAAAAGCAGTCGATTTAATCGATGCGCAGATAAAGCTAGCTGATGAAGATGATATGACTAGAAAACCATCTAGATTACTACTCAAACCAGAATTAATTATTCGTGGTACCACATAAAAAGAAAAGGATATTGCAATGAAGGGTTTATATTTTGATCAAACATTAAACTATTCCGAAAATTTAGCAAAACCTGTTCCAAAAGACAATGAAAGCCTTGTTCGTATTCTTGTAGCAGGTATTTGTAATACAGATCGAGAAATCTTAAAAGGTTATAAGCACAGTTTCAAAGGCATCTTAGGACATGAGTTTGTTGGCATCGTAGAAGAGTCTAACAATAATCAACTAATCGGAAAAAGAGTTGTCGGAGAATTAAATGGAGGTTGCGGCGAGTGTTATTATTGTCGCCATAATCTCGAATTGCATTGTGAAAAAAGAGAAATTATTGGTATGTCGATTGACGGGTGTTTCGCTGAATACATGGCCATTCGCACAGATTTATTACATGTGATTCCCGATGATCTTTCTGCTGAAAAGGCCATGTTTACTGAACCACTAGCTGCCGCTTTCTCCATTCTCAATACTGGACATATTAAACCAACTGATCAAGTTGCTTTAATAGGTGATGGAAGATTAGCTTACATGATTGGACAAGTGATTTCTTATACAGGATGTGATTTAACTGTAATTGGATTACATGAAGAAAAACTAGCTAAGTTTAAACCATTTGCCAATACTGAGATAGAAACGAATCAAGCATATGATATCGTTATCGATGCAACGGGATCACCAGAAGGGATGAAAACAGCCGTTAAGATTGTACGTTCACGTGGTGAGATTATTGTCAAAAGCACGTATGCAGAACAGTTGTGTTTAAATTTTAGTGAGATAGTCGTTAGAGAAATAAGAATTAGAGGGACAAGATGTGGTCCTTTTGAACCGGCATTGAAATTTTTGAATCGTCAATGGATAACCCTTCCAGAGGCTAAATTTTTTGAATTAGAAAATTATGAAGAAGCATTTTCTTCACGTGCTTTTAAAGCAGGTTTTAGAATATCGGAGGAATAATAATGAAAAGACCAGATAATGTAAATTTGAATGAGAACCATACCGCAGTGCTCACATTAGATCAAACATTATTGCCTAATCAAGAGGTAATTTTAGAAATTGATAATGCGAAAGAAATGTATGATGCGATTTATGAGTTAAAGGTAAGAGGTGCTCCTGCGATTGGAATTTTCGCTGCTTATGCAATTTATGTCTTAGCTAAAAATGAAATCAAAGCTGAGGATTATGATACGTTTTTTAAAGAATTCAGAGACTATAAGGAATATTTGAATTCGTCTAGACCAACTGCTGTTAATTTAAGCTGGGCTTTGAATCGTATGGAAGATGTAGTTGTTGCGAATGCAGAAAAATCGGTGC
Organism: uncultured Mageeibacillus sp.; assembly: GCA_964346085.1. Lineage (GTDB taxonomy): Bacteria > Bacillota > Clostridia > Saccharofermentanales > DTU023 > UBA5436. The sequence goes on from CAYFSZ010000010.1 coordinate 6,547, forward strand.
AAGAAATCATTAAATTATTAGGCGAAGAAGCATTCGCTATTCAAGATGAAGATATCGCAATGTGTAAGGCGATTTCTGAATATGGTTTAAGTCTACTGAAGGATGGAGATGGTGTCATCACTCACTGTAATGCTGGTCCGATTGCGACTTCGCTTTACGGGACTGCACAAGGTCCATTAATTATGAGTAAAGAAAAAGGATTGAATATTCATGTTTTCGTAGATGAAACGAGACCATTATTACAAGGCGCTAGATTAACAGCTTATGAGCTACATAAAAATGGTATCGACTTAACGCTTATCTGTGACAATATGGCAAGCATAGTGATGAAACAAGGAAAAGTAAATGCTTGTTTTGTTGGTTGTGACCGTGTTGCAGCTAATGGCGATACAGCTAATAAAGTTGGAACGAGTGGCTTAGCGATTCTAGCTAAACATTACGGTATTCCGTTTTATGTTTTGGGTCCAACAAGTACAATAGATATGAATACACCAACAGGTGACGAGATTGAAATTGAGTTAAGAGATGCAGAAGAAATTCGTCAAAAATGGTATAAAGAAGATATGGCTCCTAAAGTAAACGCTTATAATCCAGCGTTTGATGTAACTGATCATTCTCTTATCTCCGGTATTGTAACTGAAAAAGGGATTTGCAGAGCACCCTATACAGAAAGTTTAAAAGCATTGTTTGAGGAATAAGCAATTTTGCTCAAAAATTGAGTTTTAATTGAATATTTATGGTATTCAAGGTACTATAATCGTTGTTGAATTGTGAATCCTAATTCATAATTCAAGCATGCAATTTATTTGCAAAATCACATTAAATTATGTGACAAACAAGGAGGAAAAAATGAATAAAAAAATCATTGCACTATTATTAGCTATCGTAATGATTGTTGGCGTTGTTTCCGCATGTGGTTCTTCAGCGAATACTGAACAAGAAACTGCTGCAGAAACAGAAGCTCCTGCTGAAGGTGAAGAAACAGCTGAAGCCAGTGAAGGCAATGCTGCTTTGAACATCGTTATCGTTTCTAGTCCATCAGGTGTTGATGATGGTTCTTTTAACCAAGACAATTACATTGGTATTCAAAACTTCATCGCTAACTATCCTGACAGTAAAGTAGAAGACATCAAAGAAACTGACGAAGCAAATGCTGTTCCTACAGCAAGTAGTGTTGTTGGTGACTATGATGTTATCGTAACACCTGGTTTCCAATTTGCTGGTATTTCTCAAGCAGCTGTAGATAATCCAGACAAAAAATTCATCTTAGTTGATGCTTTCCCAGTTGATGTTGCAGCTGGTGAAGGTGAAGCTGAATATGAAAATATTTATGCAATGCAATTTAAAGAACAAGAAGGTGGTTTCTTAGCTGGTGTTGCTGCTGCTTTAGAAACAAAATCTGGTAAAGTTGCAGTTGTAAACGGTATTGCTTATCCAAGTAATGTTAACTATCAATATGGTTTTGAAGCTGGTGTTGCATATGCAGTAAAACATTTAGGTGCGACTGCAGAAGTTGTTGAATTAGCTCAATATGCAGGTACTGATGTTACTGGTGCTGATGTTGGTGGTAACTACATTGGTGACTTCGCTGATCAAGCAACTGGTAAAGTTGTTGGTGAAGCTTTGTTAGCAGAAGGTGTTGATATTATGTTAGTTGCAGCAGGTGGTGCAGGTAATGGTGTTTTCACTGCTGTTAAAGAAAATGGTAATGCGTTAGTTATCGGTTGTGACGTTGATCAATATGATGACGGTGCTAATGGTGATTCCAATATCATTTTAACAAGTGCTTTAAAAGTTATGCATTTAAATGTTGAAAGACAATTAGAAGAAATTGCAAACGGAACTTTCGTAGGTAAAAATGAACTTTTAGGTGCTGATTCTGATTCAGTTTCTTATGTTTCTGAAGAAGGACGTAATCAATTATCAGATGAGACTAAAACTGAATTAGATAAAGTTTTAGAAGGTTTAAAAGATGGAAGTATTGTTCCTCCATCAAACTTCAGTGAAGAAACAGTAGAAAGCTTCCCTGGATTATAATTGGAACTGAATAAACAAATGATTTCAAAAGAGAATCTGTTAATGCAGGTTCTCTTTTTTTGTCATTCTATGTTAAAATGTAATATATTATTTTTCGAGGAGAAATCTATGTCAAAGGAATATGATAACATTATCGAGTTTCGACATATCACAAAAAGATTTCCGGGTATAATTGCAAATAATGATATCTCATTGTCTATTAAAGAGGGTGAGATTTTTGCTTTATTAGGGGAGAATGGTGCAGGCAAATCAACCTTAATGAGTATATTATTTGGTATGTATGAACCAGATGAAGGTGATATTTATATTCGAGGAGAAAAGGTAAATATAACTTCTCCAAGTCATGCAGCAGAGCTAAGTATTGGAATGGTGCATCAACATTTCAAACTGGTCGAAAACTTTACAATTACCGAGAATATTGTATTAGGGTTAGAACCAGAACGTAAGATTCTTGGAATTCCTTTTATTGATATAAAAGGTACGAATAAGAAGATCAAAGATCTTTCGCATAAATATGGTCTTGATGTCAATCCTACGGATTTAATTGAAAATATTAATGTTTCTACAAGACAACGCGTTGAAATTTTGAAAATGTTATATAGAGAAGCAGATATTCTCATTTTTGATGAACCAACTGCCATGTTAACTCCTCAAGAAATAGACTTTTTATTAGAAATCATTGAGAATTTACAAAAAGATGGAAAAACAATCATTCTAATAACTCATAAGCTAGATGAAATCAAGCGAATCGCTAATCGTTGTGCTATTTTGCGAAATGGTGAATTAATTGACGTTCTTGATGTAGCAACTACCTCAACGCAAGAAATGGCGACTTTAATGGTTGGTAAACATGTTAATTTAGCAGTTGATAAACCCAATATTGAAGTTGGACAACCTATCTTAGAAGTAAAAAATCTATATTTAAAAAATGATTTTGGCGTTGATATTGTCAAAAATGTTTCTTTTACAGTACATGCTGGTGAAATATTTTCTTTGTCAGGTGTTTCAGGAAATGGACAAATGGAAATTGCAGACGCAATTTCTGGTTTGATTCCAATCGATAAAGGAGATATTCTTTTAAACAATCAATCGATAAACAATTTGTCGATTCGTCAGAGAAATGAATCAGGAATATCTTATATTCCTGAAGATCGCCAAACTTATGGATTGATTTTGGAATATTCATTAAGTAAAAACTTAGCTCTGAAGAATTATTATCGTGAACCTTATGCAGAAAAAGGGGTATTACAAGAAGAAGCATTTAACAAAAATGCTGATACATTAATTGATAATTATGATATTCGTTCAGGTCAAGGGAAAAATACTATTGTCCGTTCAATGAGTGGTGGTAATCAACAAAAAGCAATTGTAGCTCGAGAAATTGAAGCTGACTCCCAATTAATCATATTTGTCCAACCAACTCGCGGTCTTGATATTGGAGCCATCCAAGATATTCGAGAAAAAATTATCAATGAAAGAAATAAGGGTAAAGCTATTTTACTCATTTCATTGGAATTAGATGAAATCATGGCTCTTTCTGATCGAATCGGTGTTATCTATAATGGACAAATTCAGCGAATAGAAGATGCAGATGCATTAACTAGAGAAGAAATTGGGGAAGCGATGATGGGAGTAAAACATCATGAATAATTCTAAAAAAAGATCAAATCCTATCATTCGCTTATTAGGTGATAACAAATATCAATTTATTACAATTCCAGTTCTTGCTGTATTATGTAGTTTATTGTTATCTGCTTTAATTATTTTGGTTCTTGGTCAAAATCCTATTTTGGCTTTTAAAGGCTTATTACAAGGTGCCGGAGTCATTGCAAAAGAAAAATACGCAGCTTTCCAAGGTCAGATTCCTGATTTCATGGAAACTCTCGACAGAATGACTCCTATGTTATTCGCTGCTCTTTCTGTTGCGATTGCGATGAAAGCAGGATTATTCAACATCGGTGTCTCTGGACAAATGATGATTTCAGCATTTATCGCAACAGTCACAGTTGGTTATGCTAAGGAGATGAATCCAATTATTGCGAAACCTCTCGTCGTTTTGATAGGGGTTTTAGTCGGTGCATTCGCAGGTGGCTTAATTGGTATATTGAAAGTGAAATTCAACATTAATGAAGTTGTATCGTCGATTATGTTGAATTATATTTTTCAATATATCGTTAGCTTTTTTATCAATACGAAATATGTTGATCCTGTGTCTCGTCAATCCCGTGTTATTGGTGAGAATGCAAGACTTACACTTATGAATGTAGAAGTAGGAGCATATAAACTAAGAATCCCTTTGTTCTTTATTATTGCAATTATCACTGCAATTGTTCTTAATTTCATTATCAATCGAACAAAACATGGTTTTGAAATTAATGCAGTTGGTTTTAATAAAAGTGCATCTAAATATGCAGGGATACATGTAAACCGCAAATTATTCTCAGTCATGGTCATGTCTGGAGCATTCGCAGGACTTGCAGGAATTACATTCTATCTAGGTTATAGAGCTTTTATTTCACCTGGTATTTTACCGTCGACTGGTTTTGACGCTATTGCGGTTTCCTTACTGGGGAATAATCATCCTATTGGAATTATTTTTTCATCGCTACTCATTACAATCATTGATCGTGGTGGTACATATATGAGAACAACTTCTGGAGTAGAGCAAGAAATTGCTGCATTAATTAGCGGATTAATTTTGTTGTTTAGTGCGATGGGTGATTATTTCAAACAAATATTCAGTCAGAAACTAAATAGAAAGGCTGGTAAATAATATGTGGAGAACAATTGTCATTGACGGGTTAGCCTTTGCCTTACCATTGTTAATCGTCGCTATTGGTGGTATTTATAGCGAAAGAAGTGGCAATACGAATTTAGCCTTAGAAGGGTTTCTTGGTTTTGGAGCTTTCTCTGGAGCATTATTTGTCGCATTTTTCGGTTCTAAGTTCGCAACAAATAGTGTTATTCCGGTCTATTTATCTCTTATCATAGCTGCTTTAGGTGGAGCGATTTATGCTTGTCTATTTGCTTTTTTGTGTATTAAATTAAAATCAAATCAAGTCATTAGTGGTGTCGTCATTAATATTTTATCTCTAGCAATGACCAGCTTTTTTACTAGACAAATTAACAAGAATGTTTTCGGGCAACCATCAGATAAATTTCAAATTGGTGTTTTTCCAAGATTCAGTATTCCAGTCTTAAAAGATATACCTATTATTGGAGGTTTTTTCGATAATTTCTATCTGTTTAATATTTTTATTATCATTTTATTAGTATTAACATGGTATTTATTATATAAAACGAGATATGGCATGCGCTTACGTGCTTGTGGTGATAATCCGCAATCGGTTGATGCAGCGGGAGTAGATGTTCATAAAATTCGATTTAAAGCGATTATCATTTCAGGCGCTTTATCAGGTTTTGGTGGAATGTGTTTTGCTTATTCCATTTCAGCTAATTTTTCACCAGCTATTTACATGGGATATGGTTATTTAGCGATTGCAGCTTTAATCTTTGGTAACTGGAAAATAATGCCTACTTTTATTGCATGTATTATTTTTGGCTTTGCTAGATCAGGAGGTAATGCACTCGCAAAATCATTACAATTGTCGAGTAGTTATTTAGACTTAACTATGACTTTACCATACATTTTGACATTACTTTTATTAATCTTCTTCTCAAATTCTAACAGAGCGCCAAGAGCATTAGGCGAAATTTACGATAAAGGGAAGAGATAATCATTGTGAAGTTTGCAGATAAAATTAAACAGACTTTATCCAACCATCAAGCTGATGTGTTAGGACATCCAAGAAAAGCTTCTCTTATCCTTCCTTTAGTCGAAATAGACGGGGAATGGCATATTTTATTTGAAGTGCGGGGTAAAACAATCAGACAGGCAGGGGAAACATCTTTTCCTGGTGGTGGGATAGACGCAGGAGAAACGCCCATAGACGCTGCGTTAAGAGAAACCTATGAAGAAATAGGTTTACCATCTGAACGTATTGAAGTACTTGGAGAAATCGATTATACGGCAAGTGAGAAACATATCGTCTATTGCTTTGTTGGAGCAATCCATCATTTTCAGAAATCAGAATTAAAACTAAATCAAGATGAAGTTAGTGAAGTATATACTGTTCCTTTGGATTTCTTCATGAACAATGAACCAGTTTATTATGATACCCCATTAAAAGGTGATAAGGATGCGATTTTTCCATTTGATAAGATAAAAAATGGTGTTGATTATCCATTTTATGCCTTACAGCGTAAGATTCCTTTTTACCAATTGCCTGAGGAGTATAATCGTTACGTGTTATGGGGATATACAGCTAGTTTTGTCCATAATTTTATTGAAATTATCAAAAGGAAGTCTACTTAGATATAATTCTCGTTTTTGCTTTTTCACCAACGAGAACAACCGGTAATACTTGGTGTAACGTTTCGATTTTCATCTCATTAGATTCAATCAGAATCCCGTCATAGTTTGATAGAATTGGTCTATTATCACTTGCAGTGATAAGTGCAGATTTAGAATTTCCTAGAATTACAGAAGAGACTTCTTTAATTTCGCCTTTTTTATATTTCACAGCGATTTTTGCAAATTGCGTATGAGAATATCTAGGCGCAACACAATAATTGAGTCGTCCATCTTGCAAGTCACAATCCGGAGCAGGATTGAAGCCGTTTCCATAGAAACCACCATTACAAAAGGCTGCTAAAAGACTATCTTGCTCTATTATATGATCATCTAATTTAATCTGAAGAGGAATCGTCTTTAATCTAAAACGTAAATAATGTTTCAAAATAGCAAAATAATAAGAAGTAGCTCTTAATTTAGGAAATCTAGCCATATATTTGAAAGCAGTTCTTAAAATTTCTGTATCTAGGCCTAGACTCATGACATTTAATACATAAATCTGATCAATATACTCATTATGTTCTAAATTAACAGTGTCCGGACCAGCTCCTAATAATCTCATGTTTCCAGTTAAGTTCAGAATATCTATGTTTGTGATTTCATAATTCAATAGTTCTGATAAAAACCAATCGAAATCAAAGTCCTTATAGAATAATTTGCAAAAGTCATTAGAAGTACCATATGGGATAGGGCATAACGCTATTTTTTTGTTTTCTGGCAAATTCATTATTGCATTAGCAGCTTCATTCAAGCTTCCATCTCCACCAGCAACGACAACAATGGCTTGCTCATGTTTATTGGAAAATTTGATGATGGCATCAGATAAATGTTGTGCATGTTGTGTAATGACAGTTTCGATATTTAAATCTCGATGCTTCACAATGAAATTATCTAAACTTCGAATGATATCATTATCAACATGAGCTCTGCGATTACTAAATACGAATAAAAAATTCTTCATTATGATTTCTCCCTGAAGACAGTCTTGTTTTTACCTTTCTTATCATTTTACACACAAATTTGAATAAGGGAATAAGGTATAGAAAATTTTTGTTTACTTCTTACCAACTTCGCAAAATAATAGTTTTGCGAAGTTGGACGTGATTCTAATTAATGATATCTACAGTTTCTGTATTTTGTATTGATTCAGATTCGATTTCAGATAGATTCTGATATTTGCTATCCAATCCAAGTATCTTATTAAAATCAATTCCATCTTTAAATGGATTCATAATTAGAATTGTTAACAAGATAATGATGATTAATAAAATTGTAATCAAAGTATTTTTGATAAATTTTTGTCTGTTTTCTTTTTCAAAGTTATGATTTATTTTACCAACTGTTGTATATCCAATAAGTTCATACTGTTTTGAACCATTCTTAATATCTTGCTCCATTTGTTCAAGATTTCTCTGATTAATATCCTTTTTTGTTTTTACAGTATTTTTCTTAAAATATTGTTTCAAAGTGTTTGAATCAGATCGAACTGAATTATTTTGAACAATGGTTTCCTCATTTAAAATATTTCTATTTGATTTATGCGATGATACATTAGCTTGATTTGAATTTATGTTATTAGCAGATTCATTAGATTTTAAAATTTCTTTATGATGACTTGATTGATTATCATTTTCCTTAAGATTATCAACTTGATCAATTTTATTTGATGTTTCATTTTGAGAATTTTCAATTCTTCGTATGGATAAATTTCCTGATTTAGGATTCTGATCTGCATTATCATTCTTTGCTGAATTTTCAGAATTTGGATGATTAAGTTGATTACGTGATGAATTTTCTTTCATAATTGCTCCAATTATTATACAAAAACTTGTTCGCTTTAAAACAAATAATATTCTTTAAAAAGAACATTCGTTTGACACCGAACAATCGTTCTGTTATATTAAATAAAAGTTTATGGAATACATTTTAACATATTAATCAAACTAATCATATTTCAGGAGTTTATTATGAGCGAAAAATATCGTTTTACTAAAGCTAATATTGATCAGACAGCTGATAAAGTTTATTACTTTATTAAAAATTTTTTCATTGAACATGGCTATTCACCATCTGTTCGAGATATTTGTCAAGGTATCGGTATTAAATCAACTTCAACTGTTCATAATCATTTAACTCGTTTACAAAAAGAAGGTAGAATTACTTATAGTGATGGTAAAAGACGCGCTATTGTTGTCCCTGAATTAGATAATTCACAAGAGAAAAATGTTTTTAGAGCGGCTCCATTAATTGGTAAAGTAACAGCGGGTACTCCCATTTTAGCAACTCAAAACATTGAAAGAAACATACCTATCCCCGATTATTTCGATAAATATCATGAAGTTTATGCTCTTGAAGTAAAAGGTGACTCTATGCAAGACGCAGCGATTATGGATGGTGATTATGTTTTCGTTGAAAAATCTGATTCAGCTAAACAAGGAGATATTATCGTTGCTTTAATTGATGATGAAGCAACGATTAAAGAACTTGGTAATATTGATGGTCGACCATTTTTGTTTCCTAAAAATTCCTCTTATAAACCAATTCCCTTCCATTCTGAAGGATGCAGAATATTAGGAATAGTTCGAGGTGTACTTCGGGTAGCTCTTTAATGCTTGTTTGTAGCGATAAGCTTCATTAAAGATATAATTAACTTCTTTTTTTGGTTTTATACAACATAATGAAGCTAAAAAGTATAGATGCTGTGAACCGTTACTTTCCAAAACAATACTGTCTTGATCAAAACCAATAATGTATCCTGAAGCTGTAAAAGAATTATTCATTTCTAATAGCACTTCAATTTCTTCTTTTCTACAGTGATTTAAAAAGCTATCTTGCATTCTGCGATGTTTACTGATACTTTCTTTTTCGTTGAAAGTTTTCATAAGTTAATATCCTCCAATTTATATTTAATTAAGTGCATCACTTAATCATTTAAAATATGATTGTTAATTAACTTTACATCATTTGAAATTAATATCTTATACAAATTTTTTGAAAATTTGTAAAAATTTGAAAATTTACAAATTAAATAGTTTTTATTGGTAAGTGTAATATATTATAACGATATATGTAGCATTTTGCTACATATAATTTGTCAAAAATAGTATTTATATTTTGTATAAACTGTCTAGCAAATATTGTTCAAGATTTCCAGTAAGTTTTCTTCCAAAACTAAATTTTCTAAAGTAATGAGATCTGTTCTCGCATTAAACCATGTGAATTGTCGCTTAGCATAATGTCTTGTAACTTTTGAAATCGTTTCAATGACATCTGGAAGTGATTTTTCATGATTTATATAAGATAATGTTTCTTTATATCCAATGGCTTGAAAACTTTGTGAATTTTCTATTCCAGGATAAAGATTCAAGAGCATTTTCACTTCAGATTCTAGTCCTTCTTTAAACATTTCAACTACACGTTGATTAATTCTTTCATACAGTATTTCTCTGTCTGGTTTTAAATAATAACTAATAAACTGAAAATCTGGACCTTTTTCTTTGGATTTTCTATTCACTTCACTTTGTGTCAAATTCGTTAACTGATACACTTCAAAAAAACGTCTAATTCTTCTAATATCAGTGCTTGCGATACGATTACCTGATTCTGGATCTAAAACATTGAGTCGTTCATGCCAAATTGAAAGATTTTGAATGGTAATATCTTGTTCAATTGCTGCCCTCAATTGGTCATTTGTAGGGATATCAATAAAAACTAATCCATCTAACAAAGCATTGATATACTGTCCTGTTCCACCACATAGAATAACAGGCTTCCCTTTTTCTAATATTTTATTTATTTCAAGCGTAGCATCTTTCGCATATTGAGCTACACTATAATTTTCGATTGGTTCAATGATATCAATCATATGATGAAGAATATTATCTGCTGACGATGGTGTAATTTTCGCAGTACCAATATCCATGTGTTTGTAAATTTGCATCGAATCTGCTGAAACGACTTCTGCATTAATTTCCTTCGCGAAATTAACTGCTAATCCTGATTTACCAGATGCAGTTGGTCCACATATGCAATATACCATTGGTAGATAATTTTTCATATTAAACAATTCTTCTAAATAATTTCTCTAAATCTGTTTTACTTAATTCAATGATTAAAGGGCGGCCATGTGGGCAATGAAATGGATTTAATAAAGTTGTCAAATCAGAGATTAATTTTTTCATTTCAACATAACTAATATTATCATTTGCTTTAATAGCTGCTTTACAGGCAACTGTATACAATAGTTCATCTTGTTTATCTTCATTGAAAAGTCGATTGTCTAACAAAGCATCAACGATTGCTATAAACGCTTTTTGGGGATCTAAAATCCCCTTTTGTGTATCAGGTACGGTACGTAAAATCACAGTTTTCTCACCAAAAAAATCAAAAGAAAATCCTAAGCGATCGATTTCAACCTGATGTTCTTCTAATAGCGAAATTTCTTTTAAATCTAAATCAATTGAAACAGGCTCTAATAATTGTTGTTTTGAAAACGCTTGATTTTTATTTTTTAAATGTTGCTCATGTAATTGCTCATATAAAATACGCTCATGTGCTGCGTGTTGATCAATTAAGATAAATTTATCGTCATGTTCTAATAATAAGTATGTTTTAAAAACTTGACCGATTAATCTAGCCTCTAATAAATATTGTAAAGCATTTGCCTTTTTATCCGTATTTTGACGTAAATCTACTTCTTTAGCACTCTGTTTACCTTCTTTAATGAACAATTTCGATTGTTGCTCAGGAATAACTCTTTCATAGCGAATATTTTGATCAAAAGTATTATTTTCTTGATCAATCTTCTCATGATGTGATGATACAAACGGAGAACTAATTTCAATCTGTTCTGGGGATTCATTTGCTAATTTCTCAGTGAAATTTGATCTATTCTCATCTGATTCAAAATGATTCTCTGAAATCTCTCTCTTTGAGATACTCATATTAAACTTATAATCATCTAAACTGATTGGTTTAATATTACTAAACTTTTTACTTTCAATTTCTCCATGTATAGCAACTGAATGATGTTCCCAAGCATCACGTAATGCATGAAATACCGCTCTAAAAATAATTTGTTCATCCCAAAAACGAACTTCCGTTTTTTGCGGATGAACATTCACATCAACTAAATGCAAAGGAATGGATAAATTCAACACTAATGCTGGAAATTTTCCTTTCATGAACCAAGTTTTGCCTGCTTCTTGAATTGCGGCCGTTATTGATTTAGAAACAATATTTCTACCATTCACAAATACCACTTGTTTACTACGATTACCCCTTGCAATTTTAGGACTAGAGACATAACCTTCAACTTGTACCTGATCAAGGGAACTTTCAACCGACAACATTGATTCAGCTACTTCTCTGCCAAATAACACATAGATAGCACTTAATAAATTGTTATCTCCTGGGGTATGAATTAAATCTTTATCTTTATTACTCAATCTGAAAGAAACATCAGAACGAGATAATGCTAATCTAGAAATAAGATCACTTATATATCCTTGCTCAGTCGAATCTTTTTTTAAAAATTTATAGCGAGCAGGAACATTAAAAAATAAATCAGAAACTTCGATTCGTGTACCTTCAGGACAACCAACTTCTTTTTCTTCTATTATTTTTCCTGCTTCAATCGATATTTGATATCCTTTTGCTTGTCCTATTTGTCGAGTGATCAATTTCACTTTTGAAACGGCTGAAATACTAGCCAAAGCTTCTCCCCTAAACCCCATTGTCGTTAAATGATCTAAATCTTGTAACGATTGCAGTTTAGAAGTCGCATGTCTTTCAAAAGCCAAACGAGCATCTTCTTTGAGCATACCAATTCCATCGTCAATAATGACTATTCTTTTAATTCCACCTTGTAGAATTTGACATTGAATATGTTTGGCACCAGCATCTAATGAATTTTCGATTAATTCTTTAACTACTGAGGCTGGTCGTTCAACAACTTCCCCTGCAGCTATACCATTAGCGGTGACTGGATCTAATAAATGAATCATCATAACACCCCAATTTATTTACCTTTAACTTCAGAAATCAATTCCTCTAGTATTCTTCTCGCATCAACAGGACTGATATAATCCATGTCTATTTGCTTTAATTTATCGACAACTTTATGAATATGATTCAAATTTTGAGCAGCTGAAAACAAATCAACCTGTCCATCTAAAGGTCTTGCAGTTTTTTTAATAGTTAACCTTTTGCCTTGATTATCACGCTCTAGTTGATATAAGATTTCTCGCGCACGATTGACAATACTATCAGGAACTCCCGCTAATTCAGCAACTTCGATACCATAGCTTTGTCCAGCACTACCTTCTTCTATCTGATGTAAGAACTCTATTGTCCCATGATTTTTTTGAGCGGTTATATGGCAATTAAACACACCTTTTGTAGAATCAGCTAAATCGGTTAATTCATGATAATGTGTAGCAAATAAAGTTCTAGCATTAATATAATTAGGATCAACAATATGTTCAACGACAGACCATGCAATAGACAATCCATCATAAGTACTGGTCCCTCTACCAATTTCATCTAGTATCAAAAGGCTACGGCTCGTAGCATTTCGCATAATATTAGAGACTTCATTCATTTCTACCATGAATGTAGATTGACCACCAGCTACATCATCTGCAGCTCCAACTCTAGTAAAAATGCGATCGGTGATTCCGATTTTTGCTTTATCAGCTGGTACGAAACTACCAATTTGTGCCAACAGCGTAATTAATGCAACTTGTCTCATATATGTAGATTTACCAGACATATTTGGTCCAGTAATAATCATTATCTTATGATTTTCATGATTTAAATGTGTATCATTAGGAACAAAATCCATATTCTGTAAAGTTTTCTCAACTACAGGATGACGTCCGCCAGAAATCAGTAATTCATCATCTAAAGAAATACTAGGTTTTGTGTAATGATTCATTTCTGCAAGTTCAGCTAAACTACTCAGAACATCTACTTGGGCGATAACAGAAGCATTATTCTTCAAAATGCCAACATATTGTAAAGTTTCATCTCGTAATTGCTTAAAAATTTCATATTCCAATGCAATTAATTTTTGTTCCGCACCAACAAGGGAGTCTTCAATTTGTTTTAACTCTTCAGTGATATATCGTTCCGAATTTGTTAGCGTTTGTCTCCGAATATAATCATCAGGAACTGCATCTAAGTTTGTCTTTCGCACATCGATATAATAACCAAACACACGATTGTATCCTATTTTTAAGGATTTAATACCTGTACGATCTCTTTCTCGTTTTTCTAAATCAAGTATCCATTGTTTTCCGTTTTGAGTCGCACTTCTATACTGATCAACTTTTTCGTTAAATCCAGTTTTAATAATGCCCCCTTCTTTAATGGTAAGCGGAGGATTCTCATTTATTGCAGAGCTCAACTTTGAAGATAATTCGGGTAATAGTTCTAATTGCTCATAAAGCTCATGGAAATATTCATTTTGAATTGAACTTATTGCAGCTTTTAAGGGAGCAAGTTGCTCTAAAATTGTTGATAATGAAAGTAAATCTCTAGCGTTCACCTGGCCAAGAGCTAATCGTCCACTAAGACGTTCCAAATCATATATGCCATTTAAGGTTCTTCTGACTTCTTGTCGATCAATAAATTGATTAACAAGAGCCTCTACAGCATTTTGCCGTCTTGTAATAGAGTTAATATCTAATAAAGGTTGCTCTAACCAAAAACGAAGCAAACGAGCGCCCATACTAGTACAGGTTTTGTCAATTGCCCATAATAAACTACCTTTTCTCTTTCGATCTCGGATCGTTTCAGTTAGCTCTAAATTTCTTCTTGCAATTTGATCCAATATCATGAACGATTCTTGTTCAAAAGGAATAATATCTTTAATTTCAATCGGCAATTGAAATTGGGTATCTTTAATATAAGCAAGTAAAGATGCACTTGCCTTTGTCCATAATGAAAATGATTGATTCAAATTAAAAAAAGATTGATATGAATCAACAATTTCATCGCTGAATGCATTGTCTGGTTGTAATGACAGCGTTATTAAGTTTCGTTGCAAAATGTCAGAACAAGTTCTCGACTCCGAAAACTCTTTGTTGCAAATGATTTCTGAAGGTTGATACCTTGCTATTTCATCTAATAGTTTTAAATTCGTTTCACCGTCCAAAATATCACATGTTTCAAACAAGCCAGTTGTAATATCACAAACCGCCAGGCCGTATTGATAACCTTGTTTGAAAACAGAGGCAATAAAGGAGTATTTTTGTTCATCTAAATAACCTTGATCTGTTAAAGTACCAGGTGTGATGACTTTAACAACTTCTCGTTTTACTATACCTTTTGCTTCTGCAGGATCTTCCACCTGTTCGACAATAGCAACCTTATAACCTTTGTTAACTAAACGTAGAATATAATTATCTGCTGCATGATGAGGAACTCCACACATTGGGGCTCTTTCCTCTAGTCCACAATCTCGTCCTGTTAATGCTAGTTCTAGTTCCTTAGAAGCTGTGACGGCATCATCAAAAAACAATTCATAAAAATCACCTAATCGAAAGAAAATAAGACAATCTGGTCGATTGTTTTTCTCTGCAACATATTGCTGCATCATTGGTGTTAATTTACTTTTGTCAATTTGATTAAAACCAATCATACTAACTCCAACATCTCTCCTTCAACAGAAAAAGTTTTTGCATTTATTAGTTTGACTTGGCAATATTTACCTTCAAAGAAATTACCATTTAAGCCGTTTGAATCAAAAGCTTCATCTGGCAGGGAATTTTTGATATTATCTGGAATGATAATATTAACAAGCTTGAAATCAGCAGTTCTACCGGTCAATACATTTGTATCTCCATGACTGATTCCCTCAAGTAAAATTTCGACTGTTTCACCAACTACTTTTTGATTAGACTCTAAACTATGCTCATTTTGTAAATCGACTAAGCGTTTAAATCTCTTAGAAATAACATCAGGATCAATTTGATCATCAAATTTGGCAGCTGGTGTCCCTTCTCTTGGTGAATAGATAAAAGTGAAAGCACTGTCAAACTTAACTTTTCTCATGATATCTAATGTATCTTCGAAATCTTGTTCAGTCTCACCAGGAAAACCAACAATAATATCAGTAGTCAAAGAAATTTCAGGTCTCGCAAGACGAAGTTGTTCAACAATTTCCAAATAACGTTCTCTTGTATGACGACGTCTCATCTTCTTCAATATATCATTCGAACCAGATTGTAATGGTAAATGCATATGTGGTTCGATATTCTTATATTTTCCAAGAATATCTATTAATTCTTGATTAATATCTCTCGGATTAGGACTCATATAACGAATTCTTTTTAACTTTTGAATCTTAGCTACTTCAACTAATAATTCGCCAAAGTTTTTCGGACCATCAACGACTCCCCTAAAGTCTTTCCCCCATGCATTTACATTCTGTCCGAGTAACATGATTTCCGTATATCCTTCATCCACTAAAGTATGAATTTCGTCCATAATAGATTTGAATGAACGACTAGATTCTCTACCACGAGTAAATGGAACGATACAAAAAGTACAAAAATTGTCACAACCATACATGATTGAAACTAATGCTCTGAATTTTCGAGAACGAGAAATCGGTAAACTTTCTTGTTCTACCATATGATTTTCTTTAGAAACAGCTATCACCTTTTGATCGTTACATAAACTATCCCATAATAGTTGAGGTAAACGATAAATATCATGAGGGCCAAAAATCAAATCAACAAAAGAAAAACTTTTCTTAACTTTTTCTACATGTTGATCTTGTGTCATCATGCAGCCACATAACAAGGTAATGCGTTCTTTATTCTCTTTTTTTAATGTTTTTAATATACCTAAATGGCCAAATAATCTAGTGTCAGCATTTTCACGAATACTGCAAGTATTAATAATTGAGATATCTGCATCTTCATAATCTTCGACTCGCAAGAATCCACATTGTTCCATAATACCCGAAATAATTTCACTATCATTTTCATTTTGTTGACAACCAAAAGTTTGAATAAAGTATGTTGGAACATGCCCAATTTCGATTGTTCTTTGTTCTACATATGCTTTTAGACTTTGTAAATAAGGTTGTTGTGTTTCTACAGCTTCATTTACTTCTTTTTGTCTATCATAAATTTTGTACATTGAGTTATTCCTTTATATATAATTTCTAAAGAACTAATTATAACGCAAATCAATGATTAAATCATTTCTTGTTCAAATTTGCAGTTAAGAATCTTGCGAAAAACCATCTGATTTTTGGAGTATTATCTTTTACATTTTTCTCTATTAAATAATACAAATCCATCAATGCAGTCATTTGTTCTTGATTCGGTTCTTTCTCAGCATAAAAGCTATTCTCTAATGCTTGATATGCTTTATCTCGAATCTTAGGATTGACATTAATCTTTTGAATGATTTTTCTTAATGCTAGCAAAACAGTATCGCTTTGTTCGAATGATTCTTGATTGATTTGATATATTGACTTAATATCTTTCCACACCATAGCAGAAATAAAGCGATTATCTGCATTAAATCGATTTTGTAACCATTCAAGATTATGGATATTTTGTAAATATCTCTTTCTCCATAAAATATATAAAATAATTCCAATAATTAGTAATAAGACAATCAGAATTCGAAGGACTATTCCCGCTATCACTTTACCTTTAACCTGCTCATTGATTTCAGAAGGTTTCGTTTCTGTTGTTTGACTTTGATTTTGTTGTGTTGTTGTAGGAGTCGTTGTCGGCTGAGTGGTTTGTGTTGTTTCATTCTGTTCTTGATTTAACTCAGCTTCTTTTTCTTCATCCGTATATATACCAGATAAAGCTGTCCCAGGCGTTGCATCAAATGGCAACCAACCCAATTCATCAATTTTAATTTCAGTCCATGCATGTGCTTGATCAGAAGTGACTTCTCTTTCATAGTCATCAACAGAATGTGTGGAATTAACCCCTTGCACAATGAATCCTTCAACATAGCGAGATTCAAAACCAGCTTCTCTTGTTAAAACAGTTAAAGCTGTAGCGAAATAAGTACAATATCCTTCTTTTGTTTTTAAAAATTCTACCAATAAGTCTTGAGAACTTTCAATGTTTGGAACATTCAAATTGTAGTTATAATTATTTTGTAAATATTCAATGATACTTTTAAGTTTAATAGCAGCATCCATTTCATCATCATAAACAATTTTCGCTAAACCAGGATCTAAATCCTCGATGATTGCCTTATAAGTACCATTATTTCTTAACGTTTGTTCAGCAAAATGAATTGTCTCTTCATAAGTATCTTTTTGTAAATTAAGTAGAATTTGATCATTCGTCGTAATATTTGATACTTGTCCAACAACCGAATAACCATCTGCTGAAACGGGTTCAGAAGCATAGATTTGTCCCGAAGGATTAAAATAATATTTTATAGCATCTACGCTTTGATTAAGGTACAAACCAGAGTCATTCGTAGATTCATCCTCTATACTTTTAGTTTCGAGGTCATGATTAATAATTTTTTCCGGTTTTCCACCATGAAAAATAGCTTGTACTGGGGAATAGATAGGCTGAATAGAAATAACACTATCCATGAAATATTGGTTGAAAACTGTTTCATCGACAGTGACGATTTCTTTATTTGAAAAAGCTTCTAATTGCTGTTTGATCGGTGCTTCGTTATAAAACAAATAATTTTCATCCATCAAAGAAGCATACCAAATATTCTTATCAAATTGATTGAATACAGTCCCTCTTAGGTATAACGGTTCACTAGGACCATAAAATTTCATAAAAGGTTCATTCGTTTTCTCAATAGGCCCACCTAAATGTGAATCTTGTGGATAAAATCCGGCATCTCGAATACTAAATTCATAATATCGAACTGTATCTGGCATTTTTTGATTTGACTTGATTCCTTGATCTAAGTAACGATTAAGTTTTGTATTAAAAAACAAATTCGAAGGCAAAACGGACTGCATTGCAAAAATGCTACCTAATAGAAATACAATCAAAATGACTGGCGGTAATTGCCAAGATTTACGCCAAGAAAACTGAAAACTTGATTGTCTTGCAAATGTGACGGCTATACAACCTAAACCTATAAAAATTACAATCAATGAAATATCAGAAATATTATTCCTAACAGTTACGACAAATGGGATAATCCAAAAAACAGATAAAAGTACCGGCATCGGTTTAATATAAATCATAATTGCTGAAACAATGATTGAAACAATTGCTAAAGTATCAGAGAATCCTGTTGGGAGTATATTAATTGGAGATAACATCCAATTCAATGTTTCTTTTAATTGTGAAAAGACATTTGTATAAAATGACGTTAAAACATCGACGCTTGGAATCACTACGCCAAATAACAAAGTGATTAAAATAATCCCTACAGATAAAGCCCCAACAACTTTGGGAAACTTCGTGAGAAGAATAAAATATAATAAAATAAATATTCTTAATGGCCAGAGGTAGAAGGCTGGCTCATTTATATGTAAGGCACTTGCTATTTGATAGAACCAAACACATGAAAATATAAAAGATATCGAAGCATAAATAAAATTATCAATCAAAATTTTTATAATACTTGCCTGTTTTCCCTGATTGATATCACTTTTACTTCTATTAACTTCAATCGAAGCGAATTTATTTGACATATTCATTCACCTCGTTTGCATTTGCGACTTCTATACTAATATTAATCTCCTTTAACTTATTTAAATGAGCTTCTGCTTGGGTAAGTTGTTCATTATCATGGATGACGAACACGAGAAAAATCCCCCCAATTTCGGAACGAATTGATCTTAAATTTGCAACAATACTATCATTCAATTCATGGGTCAATATGTACAAAATATTTTGTTCATTTCCAAATCTTTCATCGTGTATTTGTTGTTCAAAATCAACTGCTTTTCGATATGGGATATAGGCTAATTGTTTTCTCAATAAATCAACTTCATTCATATGTATTGCTTCTTCAATGACCAATTCAGGTTGATAAGTTTTCAATCTGACAGTCGCTGCCCTACTAAGAAAAATCTGAATGGCTGTATAAGCATGATCTAACATATAGTCTCTCAAACGAAGTAGCCTATCGCTATTTGCATTTAATGTTTTAAAGAAAATTTCCGGTAAATTCAATAAGACCGTGACAGACTTATCATCTTCTCTATCAAATTCTTTGACCATCCATTCCTGAAGTCTTGCAGATAATTTCCAATGAATTAATTTTAATGAATCACCTGATGCCATTTCTCTGAAACGATCAATTTCATCCTGTAGGATCATACTCTTTCCTGAAGGTATTTGTCCTGATTCTAACTTATTAATCAAATATTCCTTATATTGACTAGATTCTTCTTCCAAAGGTAAAACATAAACATTTGGTATCTCTAATTCATTGCCTGTATATACTTTCAAGCGAAAAAAACCAAAAATATCATGTAGGAAAATCGACATGCTATTAGCGTTAAAAGGACCGGAATAACCTGGACATGCAGTCAATCTAATCGTTTCAACAGAATTTTGAGGAACAAAGATTGATGATCTAATTTGATTTTGTTGAAGGTGTAAGGTGTTCTCACGAATCAAAATCTGAATCATCATCGTTTGTAATTTACTTGCATTATGTAGAGCGAGATACCAAACTGCATTTTCTCCTCGTTCGATAAATTCTTGCTCAGCCGTAATCATAATATGTAATTTTTTTCTAATAAAAAAAGTATATATTACTGAAAAAACAGGCAAAGAAAGTAAAAATATCATAGCAATCATGATAAATTTGTGTGAGATCAATTGATTTCCAATGAAACATGAAATCACTGCTAATAACCAAAAGAGCAGTCGCGGTTTTAACATTTTATCTCTCCGGAACTGGTACTTGTTTTATGACAGAATAAATTGCATCTTCTGAGCTAATTCTTTTTAATCGACTCTCTGGAGTTAATGTAACACGATGTGCTAATACAGAAACCGCGAGTGCCTGTACATCATCAGGACGCACATAATCTCTTCCTTTAATTAAAGCACGACTTTTAGCTGCTTGCATTAACATGCGAGAAGCACGAGGACTCGCACCTAATTTTATATCAGGGTGTCGTCTTGTTGCAGAAGTTATTTCACTGATATATTTTTTGATAGATGCAGCACAATGAACTTTCGCAGCCTGTTCTCTCATCCAAATAACATCATTACTCCCCGCAACAGCATTAATTTCTAGAACTTCGATTGAGTCAGAATATAATTCTAAAATTTTAATTTCTTCTTCAACTGTTGGATATCCAAGATTAATTTTTAGCATAAAACGGTCCATTTGTGCTTCTGGCAAAGGGTATGTTCCCACATGATCAACCGGATTTTGTGTAGCAAGAACGATAAAAGGCTCAGGCATTTTATAAGAAACGCCATCAACTGTTACTTGATTTTCTTGCATAACTTCCAACAAGGCAGATTGTGTTT
This sequence comes from uncultured Mageeibacillus sp., assembly GCA_964346085.1. GTDB lineage: Bacteria > Bacillota > Clostridia > Saccharofermentanales > DTU023 > UBA5436. The sequence continues at coordinate 27,460 of CAYFSZ010000010.1, forward strand.
TAGGCGATGTACGATTAATTTCATCAGCTAAAACAATTTGACTCATTACCGATCCAGGTTGAAATTCAAAAGTCCCCGTTTTCTGATTATATAAATTAAATCCCATAATATCTGAAGGCATTAAGTCAGGGGTAAACTGAATTCTTTTAAATGACAGATTCAAAGATTTGGCTAATGCAGATACCAAAGTAGTTTTGCCAATCCCTGGTACGTCTTCAATAAGAACATGCCCTCCTGCAGCAAGTGCGATAAGTAATGACTCGATAACATTAGCTTTACCGATCATCACTCGATTTACATTTTGCTCAATTCGAGCACATAATTCTCTAAAATTATTTGTTTGAATATTACTCATATTTCATCCTTTTCTGATTATTTATTAACATTTTTCAATTCATTTTTAGCAGTATAAATCATTGCTTTCGACCTTATCTCAGGTCGTTTCATAAAATTAATCATATAGTGATAACGATTCAATGATTTTAAAATGACCAAATCTTGAGTCCAACGAATATAATGATTTGTATTATATTCGTTTGACAGTGACATCATTAAAAAGTACTTAGATTTTAAAAAAATATTTTTTTGGATTAAATTCTGAATATTAAGAAAAACATTCGCTTTAGAATTTCGATTCAGCAATTTTTTCAAAGAAAAATCCGATAAATAAGAAATAACAGAACCTTTTGATAACAATATTCCTTCTATATCTTCGATGCTGATTGTTATTTGTTTTTGTTCTGTCAAAAACGCTAAAGTATCTTTTCTAGTCAGTCCTAAGTAAATATATTGATTAGGAACTAAATCAAATCCCTCCTGCAAAACAAAAACACCAATCCACTTAAGTTTAAACTTTTGCTTTAACTTATTGACTTGCATTCTTCTAAAAAAAGCAAGTGTAAACTGAATGATTAAGTATCCAGCAGAATATATAAATAACAGTCCACCAATCCAGATATTTAGATTCGCGTAAAAAATTAAAAATAAAGTCGCAATTAGCATTAATATATGTAAAAAAAGCATCGTAAATCCTTATCTAATTTCTAATATATTATACCGTATATTTTCTTGATTAATAAGATAAAAGATGAAAAAAACGCTTGTAAGATTACTCGCGTATTACAGGAGGCTTACAATCTCAATAAACTCCGTTATGCTTTAATATGACTTGATCAATTCCGTCAATTTCTTCTAATTCAACAAGGACCTGTTCCTGCTTAGAAGTTGGAATATTCTTTCCGACAAAATCAGGACGTATAGGAAGTTCTCGATGGCCACGATCGATTAATATAGCCAACTGTATTGATTTGGGTCTTCCTAAATCAAAAATCGCATTGATCGCTGCCCGACAAGTTCTTCCTGTATAAAGAACATCGTCAACGATGACAACCGTTCGATTATCAATATCAAAAGAAATATTATTATTCTTAACAATTGGAGTATCGGAAATCTTGCTTAAATCATCACGATAAAAAGTGATATCTAATTCACCGGTAGGTAAATCTAACCCTTCAAATTCGACGATTCGATTTTGTAATCGATTCGCTAGAGGAACACCCCTTCTTTTAATACCGACCAAAGCAATATTCAAATCATTCTGATTTTTTTCTAAAATTTCATGAGAAATACGAGTAATTGCTCTTCTTATTTCAATTTTATTCAGTAAAATATTCCCTTTAGTATTTCCAGAATCAGTCGTATGCATAAAAACCTCACAAGCCGATACTTATTAAAAAAGACTTAATACATTAGTATTAAGTCTTCGTCTATGGCAGGGGAGACAGGACTTGAACCCGCAACCGACGGTTTTGGAGACCGTTGCTCTACCATTGAGCCACTCCCCTATAAGATTTATTTAAGATTGACTTAAATGGTGCCGGAGATGGGACTTGAACCCATACGCCCTTGCGGACAACAGATTTTGAGTCTATCTCGTCTGCCGATTCCGACACTCCGGCGAATTACTGAAATAATATAGCAGAGTTATTTTGCTCTGTCAATTTGATAAGGAAATTAGTAATCAGATAGTAATAGAGCCGTGATAATGCAGATCACAATTCTGTGGCTACA
>CAYFSZ010000011.1:0-29048 GCA_964346085.1 uncultured Mageeibacillus sp.
ATCGAATTCCTGTCGGGTCGTATGTACGTCAATTAGAGAAAAATTAAATTAATTGTATTGTGATATACAAAATAAAAATCATAAATAAACAGAAAAAATTGAGTCCGGTTGAGGACTCTTTTTTTCCGATATGGCGAGCGACCATTTCATCAGATTGTGTGAATGGATTTATCTTTTTTGTCTGGCTCAATACAATAAAAATAGGAATAAACAGACAAGAAGCTAATAAGAATTTCAAAATGATAGGAAACATACTTCTTAAATCAGAGTTTACTTGCCATTGCTGTGAAATTTTCAACCAATTTATATGATTCATTAGAATATGATAAGTAAAGGAAAAACTGAAGTGGCATAAAATTGCATAAAACGCTGAAATATGATTGATAACTAGAGATGAGACGATATAGCCTAAAAGTAAATAAGGCAAGAATAATTCAAGATTCAGCATGAAACAACCAGTTAAAATGGATGAAATAAAAATGACGTGGCGTTGTTTCATTTTCTTGAGGTTTTCTTGAAAGAAAAAATCTCTTAAAGTGATTTCGAAAATCAATGAAGGCAAAATACAGATAATGATGATGAAAATGACTGCAAATATTGGGTTGTTAAGACGAAAGAATTTTGCAATTGAATCGCTATAATATAAATAATCAATTACACCAATCTTTCGTAAAAAAATTGAAACGAAGTAATTTGCCGTTCCTGCCAAATAAGCAAGTGGAAAACCGAGGATAAAACTGAAAAAAGACGTTGAGAACAACGGTTTGTTCATCGTGAAATATATTCTTTTCTGATTGACCATGTAATAAATGAAGCACGGAATAATAAAGGTCAGTAACAAGAGTAGCAAGTATTGGATACTTTGTTGTTTCCATTCAGATAAGTTGCTGAAAAAGTTAAATACTCCGGAAACTGTTATTGCAAAGTACATAATGAAACCAATCAACAGATAAAACAATAATGTAAGTGATCGTTTTCGTTGTTTTATCGGTGAAACAGATGTTGCTGGTGATGCAATTGATTTTGGAGTCGGGTTTACAATTCTTATTTTTACCGGACGGATTTTATTGTTGTTATTATTTTCCACAGCCATACCTCATATTGAGTATTTTAAATTATCGATGAAAATGTTGCAATACAAGCACAATCAAGCATCCTAAGCTCAAAAAAGGAATATAAATAATAAGAAAATGTTTTCTGTTTTTTACATGATTTGATGTCAATATGTTGATTGAGGGGAAACGCTTTATACTCCAATAATACATAGCGATTAAAACATGCGTCACGAATAATGTTTCCAATAATGTTTTTCTTTCGTAGCAAAATAAGATATAAGTGATAACCTTTAAATCTCCACCTCCAAAAAGAAATGAATTGAAAATTGCCTCAAGAAAGCAGACAGAACAAAGTAATAGGAAATAGAAGACAATCGATATTAAGAATTTCCTAAATAATAAATCCAATTCGAAAAAAGAATATTCTAAGTGAAATATCAATAAAGCCCAGATGAAACTAACAATTAGTTCAGCATTATCAATTCTTTGCTCGCGAAAATCTGTATAAGAAAAGCGAAGTAGAGGTATAAATTTTAAAAATAACAATAACGTGTTCATGTTGATAGTCTATAAGATGAAAAAAGTTATTTTTGAAAAAATTTTGTGATTATTGAGAAATTTGGTAATATGGTTAAGGAATTTTTTGTTATATATATATTTATATTTATATATAACGTTATTTAGGAGTAAATATGAAAAATCAATTAATGCAAAAAATTGAAGCGAATTTATCTGCTGAATTTGGGAAACAGCTAAAGCATGCGACTAAACATGAACTTTGGCAAGCTATTTCACGTTCAGTTATGCAAGTGATTACTGAAAATTGGGAAAAAACAAGAGAAACTTACTGTGCGGGACGTCGTGCCCATTACTTCTCAGCTGAATTTCTAGTAGGACGTAGTTTGATTAATAATCTTGTCAATTTAGGTATTTATGATGAAATGCAAGAAGTTGTCAAAGAGATGGGCTATGACTTAAATGAACTAGAAGAACAAGAGACTGATCCAGGATTAGGTAATGGTGGATTGGGACGTTTGGCAGCTTGCTTTTTAGATTCAAGTACAACATTAAATTATCCAGTCACTGGTTATGGTATTTTGTATCGCTACGGCCTTTTGAAACAAGTTTTTGATGATGGATTCCAAAAGGAATTCCCAGATGAATGGATGGAATATCCTTATCCATTCAATGTTCGTCGTGAAGAAGATATTGTCAAAGTTCATTATCAAGATTTTGATGTTATTGCTGTTCCTTATGATTTACCAATTACAGGTTTTGGTACGAACAATGTGAACGTTTTACGTTTATGGAAACCTGAAACTGCAGAAGCATTTGACTTTAACTTATTCAATTCACAACGATTTGATGATGCGGTAATTGCCAGAAATCGTGTCAACGATATTTACCGTGTTTTATACCCGAATGATACATCTTATGACGGTAAAGTATTGCGCGTTCGCCAACAATATTTCTTCGTTTCTGCATCGTTACAAAATATTTTAAAACAATATGAAGAAGCTCATGGTAACGATTTTTCAAAATTTGCTGAGTTTAACAGTGTTCAATTGAATGATACACATCCTGTTTTAGCAATTCCTGAGCTTATTCGTTTATTAGTAGATGAAAAGGGAATGTCCTTTGACGATGCCTTTGCTGTTGCAAAGAATACATTTGCTTTCACCAATCATACGGTTATGGCAGAAGCATTAGAAAAATGGGAAATTAGTATTTTCCAATTCTTATTCCCAAGAATTCTGACTATTATCACAGAAATCGATCAGCGCTTGCGTCAGGAAATGCAAGATAAACATTTCTTGCAAGATGATGTGGCTAAGAATTCTATCATTCATGATGGCATGGTCCATATGGCAAACTTGGCAGTTTATGCATCTTATTCCGTCAACGGAGTTGCGCAAATCCATAGTAATATTTTGAAAGATATGACCTTTGCTGATTACTACAAATTATGGAATGATAAATTCAACAATAAAACGAATGGTGTCACACCAAGACGTTGGCTACGTACTTCGAATCCGAAATTATCTGCCTTATTAACAGAACTTGCAGGTAGTGAAAATTGGGTTACTCACTTAACCGATTTAGAGAAACTTGATAAATTTGCAAAAGATGCTGATATTTTAAAAAGATTACAAGAAATTAAACATGAGAACAAAGTTCGCTTAGCTGAATATATTAAAGAAAAAGAAGGTATTGAAGTTGATCCTTCATCTATCTTTGATGTTCAAATCAAACGTGTGCATGAATACAAACGTCAGTTGTTGAATGCGTTTGCGATTTTAGATCAATACTTCGCTTTGAAGGACGATCCGACAATGAAAATTACACCTGTTACATACATTTTTGGTGGTAAATCTGCGCCAGGTTACTTCAGAGCAAAAGCAATCATCAAGTTTATCAACGAAATCGCCAATAAAGTTAACAATGATCCAGATGTCAATGATCAAATGAAAGTCATTTTTGTTGAAAACTATAATGTATCTTATGCTGAAAAATTATTCCCAGCATCAGATATTTCTGAACAGATTTCAACAGTTGGGAAAGAAGCATCAGGAACAGGTAATATGAAGTTCATGATGAATGGTGCTTTAACTTTAGGCACACATGATGGTGCAAACATCGAAATCGTTGAATACGCAGGGGAAGAGAATAACTTCATGTTTGGTTCAAGCATTGAAGATTTCCCAGCAACTCTCGATTATTATCATTCACAATGGCAATATGAAAATATTCCTGGCCTAAAACGAGTTGTTGATTCTTTGATTGACGGAACCTTCGATGATCAAGGAACTGGCATGTTTAGAGAATTGCATAATAGTTTATTACAAGGATCAAGTTGGGAAAAAGCTGATGTATATTATTTGCTTGGTGATTTTGATGATTATCGAAAATGTAGAGCAAAAGCACATGCTGCATATTTAGATCAAGAAAAATGGGCAGAAATGTGTTGGCATAATATTTGTAATAGTGGTCAATTCAGCTCGGATAGAACAATCGAGCAATATGCCGAAGAAATTTGGAAATTAGAAAGTCAAAAAATATAATTTGGAGGAAAATAGAGATGGCAGAATTCAAATATGAAATCAAAAAAACTATCGGACAATTAAGTGAAGGCAGAACCGGTTGGGCAAGAGAAGTCAACATGGTAAGTTGGAATGACAATCCTGCAAAAATGGATATTAGAGATTGGGCTCCTGAACATGAAAGAATGAGAAAAGGAATTTCTCTCAGCTATGAGGAAGCATCAATCTTAAGAGAAATCTTAAACGAAGTTGACCTCGACGAAGTTTTCGAAGCATAGTTTTTGATTCTGGATTTTACTTAATAAAGGAACTGCCTTGATAGGTGGTTCCTTTTTTTGTGGGATAAGTGATGTTCAAACCTGCCAAATGACAGATATGAAAAATTGCAGGTATGCTCAGACCTGCAAAATCACAGAAAATAAAAAATGCAGGTATGTTCTGACCTGCATTTCGAAAATATATTCACTAACAATCAATCATTAATCCACTTTCTCAGAATCAATCAATTCACCATAAACCAAATATCTTCCGCTTGGTGCCCACCAGGCATAGTTTCGAACAATACAGGTGACAAGAACAACTTCGCTTTCCACATCAACTGGATCATTGAAGAGACGATCATATAACTCTTCTGTTGTCACAGCAACTGCTTTGTGAACTTTATAATGATATCGTGTACGGTTTTCTAAGATATCGATGGAAAATTCATCGCCTTCTTTAATTTCTTCCAATCGGTTGAACACACGTCCATATTCTTGGAACCAATGACCAAATAATAAGGCCCTACCAGGATCTCCAATTTTTGCAGATTCTGGTGTGTGACCGACACCATAGCGAATCGCAACGAGCGAATCATCATTTGCGATAGGTGTTTCTAATTCAATGTCTGGAATGGATAATGAACCGATATAGTGAATGATAATATTGCCATACTCATCATAGACATATTCTTCTTCAATCGCTTCTCCGCCAAAATTATCATAGGCTTCTCCTGGAACTTTATTCGCATCAGGGTCAACAGCAATTGTAACTTGGCTAAGCGGTTCAGCTGAATTATTATTTTCTTCACTTACAACTTTGAGTTGAGAATTGATTTGCTTAACCGCATCTTGTTCTACCTCCAACTGGCGTCTAGATCTAATTTTGGGTTCTAGGAAGAAATACAACGCACCTAAGAAACAGGCGACAATCAAAATATCTAATAGAATCAAAATACCTTTTTTCTTACCCTTTGCTTTTGCCATAATAACTCCTACTATATAAAATTTCTCAATTAATTTTTAAACTTATCTAGAAGTATTATAATTATATTGCTTTAAAAAACAAATTTTGAGATAAAGCGTTTTAAATGAATAAAGAAAATATGATATATTATTAATAATTACATTTTGGAGGTTTACATGAAAAAACAAGGAAAAATTTCTGTAACAACTGAAAATATATTTCCAATTATTCGTCAATGGTTATATTCATCACAAGATATCTTTTTAAGAGAAATAATCTCAAATGCAGCAGACGCGATTACCAAAAGAAAACATTTGGCTTCTATCGGTGAAGTGCCTGCAATGGAAGAAGAACCAGCGATTCATATATTGTTAAATGAAAAAAAGAATACGTTGACTGTTTCTGATAATGGAATTGGAATGACAGCAGAAGAAGTCGATAAATATATTAATGAAATCGCCTATTCAGGTTTGGTAGATTTTGTTGAAAAGTATCAAAAGGATAATACAAAGCAAGCACAAATCATTGGGCACTTTGGTCTCGGCTTTTATTCCTCATTCATGATCGCAGATAAAGTTGAAATTGAAAGTTTATCTGCTTTTGCAGGAACTGAAGCTGTTCGCTGGGAAAGTGAAGAAGGCATCGAGTTTACCATGGATAAAATGGAAAAAACGCAAATTGGTACGAATATTGTCATGCACATGACTGAAGAAGCTGCCAAAGAATATTCCTCGTTTAAACTTAAACATATGGTGCAAAAATATTGTCATTTTTTACAATATCCGATTTATTTTGACGTGATTTCTAATCAGGACCAAGAAAAGACGGAAGAACCAGAGGCTGAAAAAAATCTAACGCCAATTAACAATACGAACCCTTTATGGAATAAAAAACCAAGTCAAGTTGAAGAACAAGAGTATTTAGACTTTTATCAAGAAATGTTCCCTGGTACAGAGGCACCATTGTTTTGGGTTCATTTGAATTTAGATTATCCGTTCCAACTTAAAGGAATTCTATATTTCCCGAAAATTGATTTGAAATATGAACAATTAGAAGGAAGAATTAAGGTCTATTATAATCAAGTTTTTGTGGCGGATAATGTACCTGAAATTATTCCGGATTTCTTGTTTTTATTAAAAGGCTGTATTGACTGTCCAGACCTACCATTAAATGTTTCAAGAAGCTTTTTGCAAGATGATCAATATGTCAAAAAATTATCGAGTCATATTGTTAAAAAAGTGGCAGATCGTTTGATTAAAGTGGCAAAAGATCAACCAGAAGAATATGCAAATTGGTGGCAATATCTTCAGCTTTTCGTTAAATATGGAATGCTCAAAGATAGCAAGTTTGCAGAAAAAGTTTATGATTATGCTTTGCTCAAAGATACAGATGGTGAATATCAGCAATTAAATGATATTGCTGAGGGAACCGTTTATTATACACCTGGCGAGAATAGTCTATTGCCTTATGTTGATATGGCGAAAAAACAAGACCAAAAAGTGTATGTTTTATCCGAAGATATTGATGTTCAGTGGATGTCTTTCATCGAGTATCATTCACAAGGGAAATTGAAATTCACTCGTGTTGATTCGATGAATGAAAATGGGGAAGATAAAGCAGTAGAAGAGACAGATCGAGAAGCTTTGCAAAAAGCAATTGAGTCTCTAGAACTTTCGGAATATGATGTGAAATATCAACATATCGGGGAAGACGCTTTGCCAATTCTAATCCGTGAAAATGAAGAATATCGTCGTATGAAAGAATTGTTAAAACAAATTGAGGCGAGTGGTGATCAAGCAACCATTGATTCTTTCAAAAACATGTTTGCACAAGAGAATCAAAAACCGTATTTGATTATTAATTTAGACCAACCTGTATTACAAACTGTAACAGAGCTAGAAGATGCACAAGCAAAAGAATTTGTGAATTATCTTTATCAATTGGCAAAATTGGGACAGGGTGAATTAGAAGGACAAGATTTAATTGAGTTTTTAGGAGCAAGTACGAAATATGCTTTTGAATCCAATGAAAGCAGAAAGCAATGAGGTAAACGTTGCAACGATTTTTGTCGAAAAACTTCCAGAGAAGGATGAACGGCTATCGAGTTATCGACATCTGATAGAAAAAATCGATTCATCTTTTTCTGGTCACTTGCGCTTGTTTACAAGAATTGAAGTGATCGGTCTTAGTCAATCCGAGTTAGAAGTTGAACATTATCAATTGTTTTCAACAGTCGGACTCGATTTTGTTAGAAGTCCTCTGTTATTATTTAAGGCAAACAGAATCATTTGTGTCACTAAGGATGAATGGAGAGAAGTCGTCCAGTATACAGATCAATTATCATTTTTAAGAATCAAGTATCCGTATCGATACTTCGATATAAGAAAGACAGATTTTCTTCTGCTTTATGATACAATTTCAGAATTTTCGATAGAAGAAATTTCTAGAAGAATAAAGAAGGATCAATTTGGATATGTTATTCCAATCTCGCAGTCGCTCGATGAAGTGTATAACATAGAAACATCTCTGCCAACAGATAAAGATGTTTTGTCAGCAATAGAGCCATCAAATTTGATTCATCAAAACATTCTCAATCTGTATAATCAGCAAGAAATAGCTGCGTTTCAGCAAAACTATTATCGTGCAAATCAAAAAGATGAATACAGCATCGTTTTATTGGGACAAAATACCACGAAGCCTCAGCTGGGACAGCATATATTCGATTCCATTAATTTCTATCTAAAACAAGAAAACTGGAAAGAACGATGCTTTTTGTTTTCATTATTGGAGGATTCAATCTGGCAGATCATATATGAAGTTCAAAATGAATTATCACTTAATCTACAAGTGTTTCCTGAAAATTTATTATATAGATATCAAAATGAAATCTTAATTCGACCATTAGAGAATTATGCTATGTTATTTTTAAGCAAGCAGGATATGAGAACGTTATTTTCTGCTTTCAAATCAACAGATATACATATTCGAGTGATCGGACAAATAAAAAGACAAATTAATCATCATCTCAAAATTGGTTCCACTCTAATAAAAAAAGAGAAATCAGAGAAAAAGAGAATTTTTTTACAAGAGATAAATGGATCTCATCTTCAGAAAAACGATCGTTTAGATATGGAAAAACAATTTTGCAAACATCTTAATAAGATGTTTACAAAAGAAAATCTAGCGAAACCATATCGTTTAGGAGTATTAGCATATGATGCAAAATATACTGCAGATGAATTGGGCTTGCTTAATTCTCTTAGCCAGATAGAGATTGTTCCCTTAGCGTTTAGTATTGCCAATAAAGAAAAATTTGAAAATTCAATTGAGAGTATTGCCAAGAAGATTAGAAATATTGATTTAGTTTTGATTCCAGATAGCTTCATTCCGTCTGAAAAATGCGTTCCAGAACACAAGATTTTATCAGCGCTATTAGAGCATTCCACAATGAAGCAAAGTATTGAAAAGTTCATCCTGAAAAATGGCAAGATAATTGGGATAGGAGTAGGTAATAAAGCACTCGTTGAATGTGGTTTGTTACCTTATGGGAGATATCGTGCTTGGGGCGATGAGCAAGGATATTATTATCTGAAAAAACAAAACGATTCAATTGTCGAAAAATTTGATTTACCAACAAATCTATGGAATCTATATGCGGAAAAACAACTGATTCAATTATCCGATGATTCTGATGATACTTTATCTATTTTGGTACATATCAGTACAAACCATTCTGTTTTAGGCGTTTTTGATGTTCAAAACGAAGTTGCTGTCGAAGAAAAGATAATTCCAATTATTCATGATTTTGTTTGTGCAGATATGACAAAGAAATAGACTACCGTTTTTTACTATTGTTTAAAAAGAGAACAATTAGAGAAGTCAAATTGACGGTGTTTATTAGACACTCCTATAATGAACAGCACGATTAATTGAAATTAACGAGAGGTATTCTGTGATAAATAAAAAGATAATGATGGCTTTAGGGGGAATAACGGTAGCTTTGATGATGGCTGTTGTCTTTGTATCCATCTTTAATAATCAACAAGAACAAGGAAGCGCTGCTTTTTTACAAGTTGAGAAAAAGCAAGTCAAGATCAATGAACAAATCGAAAACACGATAGAGACTCCTCAAATATCTGAGAGAGAACTTGCTACATTAGACATTAGTTCACTTGATAAATCTAGTTTTTCCGATGAATTCAATCGTTCTTTAGATGCTACGAAATCAACAACTTCAGCTACAACAAAAGCGAATACAGAGATCATTGAAACACCAACTGAACAAGAAATGGCAAATGGTATTTATACTTCTTCAGAAGAAGTAGCAATTCCATTTGACACATTGGAGTTTGAAGCAGATTGGATTGAAGAGGGCGAACAAGTCATAACAATTGCCGGACAAGATGGTTTAGAAATCGTGTATTACGAAGATACTTATGAAAATGATGTGCTAATCAGTCGGATAGAAACTGGTCGCGAAGTTATCATTTATCCAATTAAACAAGAAGTTGCGGTAGGCGCAAGCAGAGCAATGGCAAATGTTCCAGTAGAAGAAAATGTAAACAACGGTTCAGCCGAAGAGGTTCAACCTGAAGTTACTACAAAAGAGCCTGCGCCAACAGAGCCTGCACCAGCTCCAACGCAAGAACAAGTCGTTAATCCTCCTGCTTCAAGTGATATTCAATTTGTAGCTGCGGGGTCATATGACTCAGCCTTTACGAATCATGCTTTAATTGCTGGGTTGCTGAAAATTAATGGAAATGCTAGCTATTATAATTTCTCGGATAATGGGAATAATACCATTACTGTGGATGGTGTGACTTTCGCATATGATTATGCGACATCCAGTGTTGTTACAGGCTATGACGGAGTGCTCCTTAATAGTTATAGGACAGCAAGTGGTATGCCAACTAGCCGGGGAGTTTTTGCTTCAGTATTTACTGAATATGGAGGATATCCATTCGGAACAGTTCTTTTCATTGAAGGCTTTGGATTAGGCGTTGTTGGTGATAGAAATGGCATGGGACAAGTAGACGCTAGCTGGTTAGACGTATGCTACAATAATGGCGAAATAGCCAATGGCTCGGTTTCACCTGGTCGATCAACAAGAACAGTCTATGTTCTATCTACTCCGTGATTATGAATCTTGCTGAAACAAAACATATTTTAGAACGCTTTTCAATTTTGCCTCGACATTCGTTGGGGCAAAATTTTCTTGTTTCAGATGAAATTTCTAGGCAAATCGTCAATCTGAGTGCAATTGAACCGCAGGATACTGTGATAGAAATTGGTCCAGGCATTGGTGCTTTGACAGAGAAAATTGTTGCTTCGTCAAAGCAAGCAATTGTCTATGAAATTGATCATCGAATGGTTGAAGTGTTGGAGAGTAGATTTTCTAATGAGAAACTTGTCATTGTAGAAAACGATATTTTGAAAGAAGATTTATCCGAACAATTCAAAGCAAGAGAATCGGTTAAAGTCATTGCGAATTTACCATACTACATTACAAGCGAAATTATCGAAAAATTGATTTGTGAAGTGCCACATAGTCAGTCGATGTGCCTAATGATGCAAAAAGAAGCAGCAGAGCGGTTGCTGATTAAAGAAAATGATTCGAGATTTGGGGTGACTGCGATATTGATTTCACTATACGGGGGAGTGAAGCAAAAAGTAAAAGTTACTGCCGATAAATTCTATCCTAGACCGAAAGTTCATTCAGTCGTTTTATATATCGAGAATGATAGCGATAATTGTTTTATGGAATATCAAAAACAAAACCCCGATTTTCAAATCTCGCATTTTAAAGATTTTCTGCAAAATGCTTTTTCGATGCGTAGAAAAACACTTTTTAACAATTTGAGAAAAAACTATCCTGAATGGTCTGTCCAAGAGATTGAATTAATATTGCAAAAACATGAGATTTCTTTGAAAAGTCGACCGGAGCAAATCCCGGCAAAAGCCTTTTGGAAATTATATCTTTCTATGGCAAAATAGTAATGAATTAAAATAATTTGGAGATTTTAGATGGAAAATAAGAAAACAGTTGCTGTCAGAATTGGGAATATGACATATCATTTATCTGCAGCTGAAAATCCTCAATATATACAGGACATCGCTTTAGAAGCAAATGAAATTATGAAGCAAATTCGTGCGGAAAATCCAGGCTTAAATACGATTAATGTTGCAGTTCTAGCTTTGATTAATGCCTTGGATCAAAAAGTAAAGTTGGAGGTAGCAAATAGTACTTCTGACGAAAAGTTCACAAATTATAGAGAACAATATGATGCATCAAATGCAGAAGTATTGAAACTTAGAGAAACCTGCTGGGATTTAAAGAAAGATTTACTTTACTATAAGAATTTATGTGAAGTTTATGAAGAACGCATCAATGAATTGAATCAATTATCTGCACAAGAAAAGAATAGTCAAAAAATCATTTCTAGAAAAGATCAGAAACCCTTAGACCGTCTGCAAACTTCTTTTGGAGAAATCGAATAATCTCTTTATGAATCAAAATCAGATTTTTAAACCTGAAGTATTAGCTCCTGCAGGAGATGAAGAAAGAGCACTAATCGCTGCTGAGGCTGGTGCTGATGCTGTTTATATGGGATTAACTTCATTTTCGGCAAGAAGTTCTGCCAAAAATATCGACCCAAATCATTTAGAGAAGATAGTTTCACAATTGCATCGCCACCATGTAAAAGTGTATATCACTTTGAATACGATTTTATATGAACGAGAGATTGAGAAAGCAAAAGAATATTTAAAAATTTGTGAAACAGCACGTGTTGATGGAGTCATCGTTCAAGATTTGGTGTGGCTTCCTATCTTTAGAGATGTGAATCCAAAGCTAGAAATGCATGCTTCCACCCAAATGAATATTCATTCTGATTATGATATTTTAGCTGCTTCAAATTTAGGCTTTCAAAGAATCGTTTTACCAAGAGAGACATCAAAAGAGCAATTAGCTTCATGGAGTGAACTATCTCGAAATATGCAGATGGAAACGGAATTCTTTGTGCATGGAGCGATATGTATGGGGGTTTCTGGACGTTGCCAAATGAGTTTCGAGCAAGGTGGAAGAAGTGCGAATCGCGGTTCTTGTGCACAAGCTTGCCGTTTGCAATATCAATTATTTAATCAAAAACAAAAAATGATTGATCAAGGAGCGTTATTAAGTGCGAAAGATCAATCCTTATTGGCTGAAATTCCGTTTTTTAGTGAGCATCAAATTAGTTCTTTAAAAATAGAAGGGCGCATGAAAGATGCTGCTTACGTGAGAGCAACTACGCATTCATTTCGTAAAGCTGTCGATTTTTGGGCAGAAAATCAGAATGTACAAGATTTTGAAAAATTCGTATTCGATGAAAATTTAAATTTACTAAAAGTATTTAATCGAGGAGGGGCTTTTACGCAACATTCCTTTTTGCAAAGATCAAATTCCAATTTTGTCAGCAAAGAGTTTGTAGGTAGTCATGGAATTGAAATTGGTGAAATCAAAAAAATCACTCCAAAAACAGGTGAAATTGAAATTTCAACAAATCAAGATAGTAAGCAAGAAATCCACGTAAAAGATACAATTGCAGTAAGAAGAGCTGAAAAGCAAATTGCAGTTTCTCCTATTGGAAATCTTCGTCAAGGAAATGGATTCTATACGGTCAAAGGTTTTCATCCTAAAAAGTTAGAAGAAATGGAGATAAAAGATAAGGTTTTCATGCTGAAAGAAGACCAATTTGAGAAAACTCTAGAAAAACAATCAATCCATAAAAAAACATTGGATTTTAATGCTTTCATCAATCAAGATTCACTGCGATTACAAGCAGAGGTGAAACTAAATCGAGAGACTCTTACAGTTGAGAAAACTTATTTTCTAAATGATTTAGAGTTAATTGATATACCATTAGAAGAAAATCGTTTTTCACAACAAATGTCGAAGTTAGGCAATACGCAATTTACATTGTCATCAATTGATTATCATTACGCAGAAAATGCAGCTTTACCTGCAATTCGGATTTCGACATTGAATGAAATTAGACGAGACTTTATTAACCAAATTGAGTCGGAAATTGAACATGCTATTTTGAATCAGCAAGATTTATTTACAAGAACCATTCATTTTTCGAAAATTGAGCCTGCCCATTGTGCTGAACAAGAGGCAAAAACATTATTGAGCATTGCGACAGCTCATGAACTAAAAAATATAGATAAAATATCATTAGAAAATGTAAATAGCGTCGAAATCCCGATGTTATATTTGGCAAATCTTACTAGAACAAAAGATTTGTTTGATCAGTTATGGAAAAAACAATCGACATTACAAATCTTAATCAGATTGCCAGAAATGATGTCTGCGGAATGCCTCTCACTTTTTGAATCGCTAAGAGATATGTTTATCAGTGAAGAAAATGTTGGTTTCAGCGGAAATTCAATTGCGGCATTTATCAATGAATCATCAATTTTTAAACTTAAACATATTAATGAGCAAGCAAATATTATTAATCGTGAAACATTGCATTTATTCTTGAAGTATACAAATGCAGATATTAGTATTAGTCCTGAATGGAATGATGAGTCTTTAATTAGTGCTATCAACGAACTAGAAGATAATCAGTTATCTAGAATATACTTTCCAAATCAGTATTATGCACAAGAAATGTTTTTAAATTATTGTCCGGTAGGTAAGAATAAAGAAGGGTGTCGTCTTTGTGTCTTTGATCAAAACCTACAATGGTCCAATACTTATCAGCTTAAAACCATGCAAAAGCCTTTCACGGAACATCAACTAATCACTTATCCAGCAATATGTGTGAGCCAATTACGTGCGACTACATGGCATCAAGATATATGGGAAAAATTAAAAAATAGTAAACATCAAACATTGAATATAAGAACATCAATAGGAAGAGGGTAATATGGAAACATTAATCGTTTTTTTAGAAGAAAATGAACAGAATCTATATCCACAATTTGGTTCGGATGGAGCTGCTGGTTTAGATATTCTTGCAGCAGAAGATGCGATAATATTGCCAGGACAAACAAAACTTGTCAGCACTTCGCTGAAAATGGCTATTCCTAAAGGCTATGAAATTCAAATCAGACCTCGCTCGGGATTGTCATTGAAGACATCTTTGCGCATTCCTAATAGTCCAGGGACAATTGATTCGGATTATCGTGATGAAATCAAAGTCATTTGCCAAAATCATAAACGATTTGATACTTGGAAAGAGGATATTTTACTGAATCCTAAATTAATGGATGAATTAAAGAATTATCAAGAGATAAGTTATTATGACTATATTCAAAACTCATCTCAAGATGAAGAACTTACAGCATTATCTGAAAACCAAATAGAAGTTTTGCAACATCAAATGATCTATGTTGATGAGCAAGGTATTCCATATGGATCAATTCGGATTAAAAAGAATGAACGATTCGCTCAAATGGTGTTTGCCAAATATGTGAATCCGGAATTTAAAATGGTACAAGATGTTTCTGAGATTGGCCATAATCGCGGTGGAGGATTTGGTTCTACCGGTGTGAAAGGATAATCGTGCTCAGAAAAGCTGCTCGAGGGCAGCTTTTTTTATTCCGTAATTTCTTCTGGCGCACTATTATCAGCAAACCAAATGTCTAAGAACTCATCCAAATGTTGCAGGAACATTTCCTGATCTAAATTAAAACCGTTGATATGTCCTTCTTGGGATGTTTCAAAGACACTTGTTGTTTCAGGATGTAGTCTTAATCTTTCATCTGTAAAAGCATCCAGTGAATAAGCAGCGATTTTGGTATCAGGAATATTTCGGGTGATGAGTACAGGCACAGGTATTTGGCTAATAATTGAAATGTTGTTGGATTCGCCGTTGAATCCAGTCGTTGCCTTGATGGCAGCAGGAACGAATTTTTGTGCGATTAGGTTATCGTATAAATTATAATTTGGAATATCAGCACGAATATAATCATCAGCACTTAATGTAGGCGTATCAAGAATGAAACCGATGATATCTTCTTGGACAGGTGTAGATGCTGAAAAATTACTGTTCTTTTCTGCATGATTAAGAGATTCTAATTGATGCCAAGCTAATAAGCTAGTAGCGGTGCCTGATCCAGTACCGAATAGAATGGTACGCGAATCCCCAGTTAATTTTTTCATGTATTCGATAGCGGATATGACATCTTTGTATTCAGAATAACCATATGTCGAAACACTGCCTGAAGATCGTCCTGAATGTCGTAAATCGAAAGCCAAGATATTGAATCCTTTACTCATGAAATTTGAAAATAAATCTGCAGTTTCCAATCCGTATTGAACTCGATTCGCGTGATTATTATGAACAAAAATAATATTGCCGCGTGATTCTTCAGAAGTTCTATTAAACAACCATCCTTCTAAGGTGATTGTATTGTTTTCAGTTTGAAAACTAACATTACTATGAACTGGCATGGCGTTTTCAGATACATCAGGGAATGGATCTGAGGGAACATTAATGAGTTCATTCGCTTGTTGATATACTTTTGTAACAAGCAATATGAAAATTAAAATAGTTGTAATGACGAAGGCTCCAAAAATGATAGGAAATAGTTTTGATTTTCTTTTTTTCTCATAGATAGAACCTAAATTTTTAGAATCTCTGTTTTTTTTCATAAATGACCTCAAATTATTTGCTTAATTTAGTATAAAAAAGGCATACTATTAAAGCAATAAAGGAAGTGAGAAAAATTAAAAATACACAAAATAAAATTATTTTAGGAATTGAATCAAGTTGTGATGAAACAGCTGCTGCTATCGTGTTAAACGGACGTCAGGTCTTGTCTAACGTGATTTTTAGTTCTGCTGATTTGCATAAGATTTATGGTGGAGTTGTCCCTGAGATTGCTTCTCGCAAACATATGGAAGCAATGCCCATTGTATTGGAAAGAGCAATTTTAGAAGCGGGAATTCAAAAATCAGATATTTCTGCTATTGCGGTGACAAAAGGACCAGGGCTTGTTGGATCCTTACTGGTTGGCGTTTCTGCCGCTAAAATGCTTGCTTATTTATTGAAAGTTCCTCTTTATGGAATTCATCATTTAGCAGGTCATATTGCAGCCAACTATATTACTTATCCAGATTTAGAACCACCTTTCTTAAGTTTAATTGTCTCGGGAGCTCATAGTCATATTGTCCTTGTCAGAGATTATTGTAATTTTGAAATCATTGCAAGAACTAGGGATGATGCACCTGGAGAAGCCTTTGATAAAATTTCTAGAGAATTGGGATTAGGTTATCCTGGAGGGCCAATTATTGATCAAATGGCAAAAGCAGGTAGTTCCGATTTGTTCCCATTGCCAAATCCACGCTTTGAAAATAGTTTAGATTTTTCTTTTTCTGGATTAAAAACAGCGACTTTGAACAAATTACATAATATGAAACAAAAAATGCAAAATGATTCAAATGGAATAGAAATTCCTGTTGCTGATTTCGCTGCAACTTTTCAAAAATCGCTCGTCAATATTTTACTAGAGCATACATTTGAAGCATTGAGGAAAACAGGGCAAACTAAGCTAGTATTAGCTGGTGGAGTTGCAGCTAATAGCGAACTGAGGAAATCCTTTGAACAGAAGGCTTCACAGGAAAATATTCAATTGTTTTTGCCAGAGCTGAAATATTGTACAGATAATGCAGCTATGATTGCAGCACAAGGGTATTATCATTCCTTGATTAAAGAACCCGAACAGTTAACGTTAAATGCCAAAGCGATGATTGATATGGCAGAATAATGTTACATTTATGTTAATAACCGTAATGTGAATAATGTGAATAAGTCAGTTCAAGGCGATGAATAATGCGGTTTATTATGATGATAAGTTAATAAAAATGTGGATAATGTTTATAAAATAGAGGAAAGAAATAGTTGTGTTTTAATTGTGTTATAATTTTGTAATAGAGAGAAAATTAGATTTTTTATGAATGATAAAATAAAATATAAAGATATAATTAATAATCGAAAAGCTAGACATGATTATCATATTCTGGAAACTTATGAAGCAGGAATAGAATTGTTTGGTAAAGAAGTAAAATCTTTACGATTGAATAATGTCAGCTTGGCGGATGCGTATGCTCAAGTCATTGATAATGAAGTTTGGTTGTTCGGAATGCATATTAGCCCATATGAACAAGCTGGTCAATTTAACGTTGATCCAATGCGCAAAAGGAAATTATTGTTGAAAAAAAGAGAAATATTAAAACTCGAGCAACAAGTACAACAAAAAGGGTTAACCTTGGTGCCTACCAAACTGTATTTTAAGAATAATTTGGTTAAGGTCGAGTTAGCTGTTGGACGAGGAAAGAAGAATTTTGATAAACGTGAAGATTTAAAAAGAAAAGAAATTGAACGACAAATTAAAATGCGTGTAGAAAATTAATCATTCAATCCGTCTTGATGCGGTTGAACAGCATATATGAAGAGGTGATTTTTATTAGTCAGGTTTTAGCAGTAGGATTAACAAAAGCAGGTTTTGATAAAAATATAAACGAAGATTCATTTCATTGTATGAAAAGAATTTATCCAGATACTTTAGATAGATATGAATTGCAATATGGTAAATGTGAAGATCATTGGCAAATATACAGTGTCACTGATGGAATGGGCGGATCGGGCGTTGGGGATATTTCCGGACGTATTGTACAAGATATGCTCATTCAGCATGTAGCAGAATTAGGAGTATCAGATCCACAAACATTTGATTTTGCTTCATTTTCCCAAAATTATTTAGCTGATGTCAATGAACGATTAGATGAACGTTTAGCCAAGTACAAAACAATCGATGTTGGATGTTCTTTGGCGTTCGTGTTAATTAATGGATCAACAGCTTATACGTTTTCAATGGGATCCAATCGTATTTATTTGATTCGTAATAAAAAATTGCATCGAGTCACAAAGGATCATTCAAAAGATGCTTCCGATAAACCAGCATTATATTTGGGTAATTTATCAAACCCTCGAAAATATGAACCGCAAAACATGAATAAGTTAGCACTGGAAAAAGAAGACTCTTTGTTGATTGTTTCTGATGGAATTTATGAGCATTTATCTGATCGTGAAATTTTAGAAAGAATTACTTCTAAATCATCATTTGTTGATGCGATTAAATCCTTTGAAGAAGAAATCAATCAAGTGAAATATTCGGATGATACAACCATTCTAGGATTAAAGGTTAAAAATACGGAAGGAATTATTTTGGCTAGAACCGTTCCGGAAAGTAATCATCAGCCAACTCCAAAAGAGGAAGAACCTATAGAATATGCCAACCCATATGATAATCCTGATTATGTTTATGAACAAAAAGGGAAATCTAAGTTATGGAAAGGTCTTGGAACATTTTTCAAAAGTTTTGGAATTGGTATTCTAATCGGCTTGATTTTGCTAGTCATCTTTTGGTTTTATTATTTTGGATTTTAAGGAGCTGTAGTGGATGTTTAACATTTTCTTTGACAATTTTATTCATTTTGATTTTTTGATTTTTATATTAGCGATTTTTTCATTTATTATCATTCTTCGCACACGTAAACTTGTCAAAGAAGTGCTTAAAACATTAAAACCTGAAGGATATTTGCCTGGTGGACAAATTGATTCTGCAAAATTAAAAGAGCATTATGATTTATATCTCAATCCTGAAGGAGAAAAAATTTTACAAGAAAAGCATCGTAAGAGTAATTTCAGCTATTCCTTATTTTTGAATATTACTGCAGTTTTTCCATTGATGGGTATTTTGGGAACTGTTATTTCTTTGCTTCCGATGGTTAATCAATTAGGCGATGTGAATGCGCAAACTGGATTGTTCTTTTCTGCGTTAACTTCAACTTTTTGGGGTATTGTATTTGCAATTCTTTTCAAAGCCTTTAATGGATTTTTGGAAGCTGAATTGGAGTATTGTAATAAATTAGTTGATTTATATATTGAGAGAAATACATTGTTTTTTAATTCACAAATACAAAATGAAAAGAAAACATCGAATCGATTAATCAATCCAAAGCAACAAGAAAAATTGGAAGATTTTCGTTTAGATTATCCAAACTTAAAAAATGATTCTGATTTTGAATCAACAGATAATGCTTCTGATGAATTAGAATAATAAAACTCTATGAACAAAACGAAACAATTGCTAATTGATTTAACACCACTTCTTGATGTCATTCTTATTTTGTTGTTTTTAATTTTAGTGAATAATCAGAATCAGATGACGAATAAAATAGAAGAACAAGAGAAAGCCTATTTGGCTGAAATTAATCAATTAGAAGAAAAATATACTGAGAATGAATTACAACTTAGTGATTTAGAAAAGGAAAAAGGGGATTTAGAAGATGCATTAAATGATGCAGAATCCATATTGGGCTTGACAGATTCAGAAAGAAAAGCCTTTTCAGAAGTTATGGATCAAACATCAATTTTTCTTGTGGAGATTCCGAATTCTTATCCTGAATCTGAATTACAGTTGACAATTAATCAAGGCGAAACGGTAGTTAAGCCAACATCGATGTCAGTTGAAACTTGGCTCGAAAATAAAATGGATACTGAGAATACAGATATGTTTATTATTCTGTTAAAATATTCTGGAGATAGAATTTTATGGAGAGACTATTCTCAAGTGAAACAAGCATTAGAGAAGATAAATGGTGATAATCTCAGAATTTTCTTCGCAGAAGAGAATATTTCAAAATAAATATTAGAAAGTAGAGAAGAATATGGCAAAAAAAGAAAGAAAACGTTCTAAGTTTCCTTGGTTAATTTTGATCATTCTCATTCTGGCATTAGTGCTAGCTTGGAAATTTGGATTACTTAAGGGATTCGGATTAGGATCAGGGTTAGGCTTAGGAAATGATACGCAAAACGCTGAGGAAACCCAATCAATTTCAACATCCGAGGAGCAGACAACAGTAGCAAGTCAAGAAATTCATATTGAGGTTGCTGGTGATCAGTATCTTTGGAATGGTGAAGAAGTGACATTGGATACAATCAAAACAAATCTTGACGCGCTCGAAGAAAATACAAAAGTTATTTTGACTGATAATGAAGCTGTCCAAAATGCATATCAAGAAGTTTTGGATGTTTTAAATGAAAGTAGTATTCAATTTGATCAAGTGAATAAATAAGAAATCGTTTTAATCGGATATAAAACAAAGCTCCTGATTATATTTGTAAAAACAGGAGCTTTATTTATTTACTAGATTGAGCATTAATAGATAAATCGTATAATCATTTCAGCCATTTGCTCAGGTTTTTCTTTCATACCATTTTTTACCCACTCTTGTATCAATGCGATAATCCCATTCGCAATGTAAGTAAAGTAAAACAGTTCTTCACCCTTAGAAATTTGATTTTTTCGTAAATGTAAATCCTTCATGAAAATTTGCTCGCCTAAGCTAACAAGCTCATTAAGAATTTGATCTCCATATCCTTTTGCAAGAATGATAGGTGCATACATCTTGTGATCCTTGATGAATAAAAAGGTTTCTTTTAATAAATCATGCTCTGCAGCATAAGATGTTGTGTCTGTTGTTGCATAGTGTGAAGAAGTAAATCTAACGGAAAACTTCTGTAAAGTTTGTTGATATTCACTTAGTAATGTTTCTTTTAATTCCAAATATAATTCATTGACATTCGAATAATGCAGATAAAACGTAGAGCGGTTAATTTTTGCTTTGGTCGAAAGCTCCTTGATGGAAATTTGATCCAATGGTTTTTTAATCAATAATTTACATAAAGTTTCTCGTAAAGTATTTTTTGTTTTCTCAATACGAGGATCGGTTGAATTATTCATTTGACTCATATTCACACCTCATCTAGATTTGTTATTCATAGTATAGCATCTTTGTAAAGATAATAGACACTCTGCCGTAAAAGTGTTGCTTAAAAAAACATATCATTGTTTATAATATTTTTAAATTCGTGAACCTCTGTTCAAACGGAGAGGAAATAGATATTGGTTTAATATGAAAAAGATCATCGAAAAAATTATTAAAAACAGAAAGACTGTACTCTTGATTATTCTTTTGATGGTGATGATTTGTGGTTGGTTGATGACCAAAGTGAAAGTCAACTACAATATGCAAAATTATTTGCCACAGGATGTACCATCTACAACTGGAATCAAAGAACTCGAAAATTCATATGACTTTTCCATTCCTAATGCGAGAGCCGTGTTTAAGGTAGATTCTTTGACGGAAGCTTTAGAGTACAAAGAGAAGTTAGAGCAGACAGAAGGTGTTTATCAAGTTCTTTGGCTTGATGATAATGCCGATTTAGAAGTGCCTTTAGAAATGCAAGATCAAGATGTGGTGAAAGCCTTCTATACGGGTGATACTGCTTTGTTTCAGCTAACAACGGAAACCGAGAATGCACCAGCTGTTCTTGATCGCATTTATGATTTACAGGAAGATGTCAAAGTATCTGGGCAATTAATCGATTTAGCAAATGCCCAAAATTCTGTTCAATCTGAGATTTTTAAAATATCTGTGTTTGTCGCTCCACTGGTTCTCTTGATTTTATTATTATCAACTCATGCTTGGTTAGAGCCCATTATTTTTGGACTCACTATAGGTGTTGGAATTATTCTTAATATGGGAACCAATATTTTATTTGGGGACATTTCTTTTATTACGCAATCCATTGCAGCGATTTTGCAATTAGCGGTTTCTATGGATTATGCCATTTTCTTGCTGAATCGTTTTAATGAAAATCGAAAACAGGGAATAGATCCTGAACAGGCGATGATACTTGCTGTTCGAAGAGCTTTCACAGCGATTTCATCTTCTGCGATGACTACCGTTTTCGGATTCTTAGCTTTGATTTTTATGCGGTTTAAAATTGGACCTAATCTCGGGATTGTCATGGCAAAAGGAATTTTATTTTCCTTCTTATCAGTAATTGTTTTCATGCCATGCTTTTTACTATTGGTATACCGTTTAGTCGATAAAACAACACATCGTTCATTCTTACCAGATTTTGGTTTCTTAGGACGCTTTGTTCGCAAAATGAAAATTCCATTCATCGTCTTGGCTTTGGTGCTTGCTATTCCAGGATTTTTAGGAAGTCGTGCAAATCATTTTATTTATGGTATGGGCGCCTATCCAGAAAATTCAAAAATCTTACAGGATAAGCAATACATTGAAAGTGAATTTGGTGAGCAACAACAACTTTCATTATTGGTGCCAAAGGGCAATATTCGTAAAGAATTAACTGTATTGGATGAACTAGAAAAACACGATGATATTCTCTCTGTTATCACATACACGAATCAAGCTGATCAAGCGATACCGCAAGAAGTGCTAGATGAACAGCAATTAGAAATGCTTTTATCTGACAAATATAGTCAATTTATCATTACGGCAACGATTCCTGCGGAAGGAGAAAAAGCCTTCAGTTTAGTCGAATCGATTCGAGATATTGCACATGAATCTTATGGTGATGAATATTCTTTAATCGGTGAAAGTGTCAGCATGTACGATATGAAAACAACGATTGAAAGAGATGACTTCGTCGTTAATGGACTTGCAATTTTAGCAATAGCCTTTGTTATTATGTTTGCATTCCGTTCCTTGACATTGCCGATTCTACTCGTTCTAACAATTGAAATTGCAATTTGGATCAATCTTTCTATTCCATATTTCACTGGTGTTGATTTAAGCTATTTAGGTTATTTAATTGTCAGCACCGTGCAATTAGGAGCAACTGTTGACTATGCGATTTTGTATACGGAACATTACTTAGAAAATAGAAAAACGAAATTGAAAGGTGAGGCTTTGACACAAAGCATTAGAGAAACTGTGCCGTCATTATTGCCACCAGCTTTAATTCTCTCTCTGACTGGATTTGTTCTAAGTATTATCTCTTCGCTTACCATTGTTAGTGAATTAGGTTTAATCCTTGGTCGAGGAGGATTTTTATCATTATTATTAGTTGTTTTCGTTCTACCTGGCTTATTATTTATCTTTGATAAAGTGATAGAGAAGACAACTTTGGGTACTCGTTTTTTACACAAAAAAGATTTGATTCATTCAAAAACATTGGAACAAGAAAATCATTCCCTGGAGGAAAATTATGAATAATAAAAAGATGTTAAAGAAAATCATTATATTGCTTTGTTTGTTCGCATTTACATTTACATTTGTTTCACCGATTTCTGTGCAGGCAGAGAATTCGGATAATGCATCAAAAGATAGCAATGTACAATCTGATAAAGCAGAAGTTGTCTATGCTTCTCTGGATTCGACAGGTAAAACAAAAGATGTTTATATCGTGAACAATTTTCCGGCAGATACTGAAAAGAACATCGTTGATTATGGCGATTATACAGAAGTCGAAGATTTAGCGCTTTCTGGTACTGCAAGCTTCTCAGGAGATGAAGTTCAAATTCAAAAAGTAGAAGAGAATTTTTATTACAAAGGTAAAATGAAATCCCAAGAATTACCTTGGTTATTTGAAATTCATTATTTACTCAATGGCAACGATGTGTCCGTTGCAGAGCTTTCACAGGCTGAAGGAGAAGTAGAGATTAAACTACATGTATCTCCAAATCCTGAGATGCCAGGCGATAATGTTTGGGCAAAGTCATTAATGCTACAAATTACGATGACATTGCCGAATGAAGTCGCTCAGAATATTACAACTGAAAATGGAATGATTGCGGAAGCTGGTAGCAACAAAGTCATTACATTCATGATGATTCCAAGCAAAGATACCGCAAGCAAAGGGGATACCTTCACTGTCAAAGCTGATGTTAAAAATTTCCATATGCCTTCCATTCAAATCGCAGCTAGTCCATTTTCTTTAGATATGTTTCAATTTGATCTGCCGAACTTAGAAGAAAATGAAGAACTCAAAAAATTCCAAGAAGCAACTGAGCAATTAGCTGATGGTGCAAATGCTTTATCTGATGGAATCAATCAATTAAATGATGGAAAAAAACAATTAACCGATAATTTGGAATTGATTACGAAGTCAGGAGCAGAACTTGAACAAGGTGGTGCTGCTTTAGAAGATGGCATTGCACAGTACATTGCTGGCGTTAATCAAATTAGCGCTAATAACCAGGAGCTATTAAGTGGTGCGGATTTAATCAAACAATCTGCAGATCAAATCCTTGGAGGTTTTCAACAATTAGCAAAAGGAAATGAGTTGTTAAGTGGCTCTGAAGAAATTTCAAAAGGTCTCGCCGCAATGAGACAAGGTGCAAGTTCATTGTCATCGGATCAAATTGCAGAAATTAAAGCGCAACTCGCAGCTTTACCAGATCAAGTTGCTGGATTCCAAGCACAAATGAATGAACTGGTGAGTGGCTTAGGCCAGATCAATACAAATTTAACTGAGATTATTACTGGTTTAAAAGGACTTAACGCTGCACTTGCGAGAGCCTCGATTTTAGGTGCTACTCAAATTACCGAGGAACAAATTACGACAAATGTAGAAGCCCAGGCTATTCTTGGTTATGTAGAAAATGTGAGATTGCAAAGTTTACCTCAATTAATTGGAGGTCTAGAGCAAATTAGTCAAGGAATTGCGGGTATTCAAAATTCTCCCGCTCTGAGCGAAATGGAAAGCTCATTAAGTGGCTTATCACAGTTATCTCAGATTGCTGGGCTGTTCGATTTACTTTCTGGTATTGACCAACTGAATTCAAAATATTCGATGTTCCATAGTGGACTATATGATTATGTCAATGGCTTTAATCAATTAAGTCGTGGTTTTTATAATGAAAATCCACAAAGTCAAAGTTTTTATGGTGGATTAACATCCTATTTAGATGGCGTTAAACAATATGTTGGCGGTGTGTCTGTATTGTCAAATAATGGCTCAACTTTACAAGGTGGATTATCTGAATATGTTGAAGGTACATCAGCTTATGCATCTGGTGTCAAACAATGGGCAGATGGCTTTAATGCATTTGCTGATGGAATTGATGGAGTTGATAAAGGTTCTTCTGAACTTGCAGATGGTACGACTCAGCTGCATGAAGGTACCGCAGATATGGATAAAATGATGAATCAGATGATGAATGAATTTTTATCTGGTTATGATGCGGATGAATCAATTCCATCTTTTGCCTCCGCTAAGAATGAAGACCCAGACATTGTGCAATTTGTTATCATGTCTGAAGCCATTCATGAAGCAAAAACTGAAACAGAAGTTCAAGAAGAAGCTGAACCTGATACATTCTGGGATCGATTATTTAATCTTTTCTAAGAAAATATTTTTTATGCGAAAAAATAGTGCCTCTACATTATTATTTGAATGTAGAGGCTTTTCTTTTTTATATTTGTAATAGTAGATGTGCAAAGTTGAAATAAATAATTAAGGCAACGGCATCAACTAATGTTGTGATGAGAGGTGCAGCCATCAGTGCTGGATCAAGCTTACATGCTTTAGCAAGCAAAGGGAGAGAACCAGCAATTAGTTTTGCCACAATAATCGCAGAATATAAAGTCAAAGAAACAGTGAGTGCCAAAACGAAATCATGTCCTCCAATTAAATAAATGCGGAGTAAATTGACGATGCTTAATGCTCCTCCAACCAATAAACCGATTCTTAATTCGCGCCAAAAGATTTTTCCAATATCTTTAAATTTAACTTGGTCTAAGGCAATCGCACGAATTAACAAACCTGATGTTTGAGAACCGGCATTGCCACCAGTATCTGTTAACATTGGTATAAAAGTAACCAGAGCGGGGATTGCCACAAAGGCATGCTCATAATTAGCAAGAATTTCACCATTTAGCATGCCTGAAATCATCAACACCATTAACCACAGCACTCTATGTTTTGCATTATCCCAAACAGTTGTTTCAAAATAGGACTTTTCAGATGGTTGAACAGCCGCCATCAAAGAAATATCCTCAGAAGTTTCTTGCGATAGAGTATCCATCGCATCATCAATCGTAATGATACCAACTAAGCGATTTTCCTTGTCAACAACAGGTAAAGAAAGAAAATCATAGCGGGTGAGAAGTTTCGTTGCCTCTTCGCGGTCATCGGTTGTTTTTGCGGAAATGACATTTGTAACCATGATGTCTCCAATGATTTCTTCATCTTTCGCCGTTAATAAGTCGCGAATTGTAATAACCCCATCCAAAATTAAATCCTTAGTTGTGACATAACAGGTGTACATTGTTTCCGTTTTAGGATGCGCATGACGCAACTTATCAATCGCTTCCTTTACTGTCATTTTTGATGTGAAGCGAACATATTCCGTTGTCATAATAGAACCAGCGGATTCATCCGGATATTGTAATAGCTTATTAATAATACTGCGGCGTTGCTGACTGGTGTTTTTTAATAAACGTTTGGCAACATTTGCAGGAATTTCTTCAAGCATATCAGCGAAGTCATCATCATAAAGTCCTTTGACGATTTCTTCGATTTCAGCATCTGTATATGCTTCTAATAATGCAATTTGTGTGTTTTGATCCAAATAGGAAAAAACCTCAGCTCCTTCCGATTTTGGCAACATGCGAAAAAGAATAGAAGCAATCGCGGGTTCACTTTCATTGATGAAATCCGCTATATCGACCTCGTTCATTTCTAAAAGAATTTCTTTGATTTTTCTGTAATTCTTTTGTTCAAGCAATTCAAGAAGATTCTCACGAATCTCCAAATAATTGGATAATGACATGTCTGTTTCCTTTAGGAAAGACGGGGAAAAACAGTATCATTTTTGACAAAATACTTAGGTGAGAATAGGAGCTCTAGAAAAGGTTCTTATCTGGATTAACATAATAGCAGACAAGAATTATTATCAGATGTGAACTCCCGAGGTGAAAAGGTTTCTGCACCGAGGTATATGATCGTCATTTTGTAAGTTCAAACTGTGAGCTTCCACGTACAGTCCCCCTTTCGTTATTTTTCACTGTGAGAATAGCACTATTGTATTGGTTTTGCAATAGGGGAAGAGGAAACTAATTTGCAATAGGTTTTTTTGGGGGGATTTGCATTCTGATTTTGTATTTGTTATATTCTAATGTACTTATGGGGATGCACTGGTTTCGACAGGGTTGTCAAAGTCTGGGTAGCGAGTAGAGGGTTCCGTTGGCCTCTTTAAAAAGCGGAGAAAATTTAAATGCAGATGAACAACCTGTATTAGCAGCTGCTTAATTTAAGCCTGCACTTGGTCCCTGATGATCTGCAATCGGGATGACCATGTTAGTTTGCAGACCTTACCTGTCGGAGGTTAAATAGGTAAACCTTCAAATAAAAGCTTTGCTATTTGATTGTATTTATGAAGCTACTTTATGATTGTCTTTGTCATTAGAGATGATTGTAAAGGAATTTTAAATAATGACTGCACTCGGAGAAACTCTCATGGACGCAATTTTGGACACGGGTTCAACTCCCGTCATCTCCACCAAAAAATACGGCAACTGATAAGATTTATCAGTTGCTTTTTTATTGTCAATAAACCTGTTGGCAGTAACGCAAATTTGTATTATATTATATCTGTAATACAAAAATGCATTACCAGAAAAAAGGAATAGTATGAGTAAAAAATTAAGAAATATTTATGAAGTTGAAATTGGAGCAATTGCTAGTTGGGATGAGGAAGCAGAATTTCCTGAAGATATTAATTCATTTATTTCTTTGGATGAAGTTGAACTTCCATTTTATACAGCGAGTATTTCGGAAGCCTACAAATTTTATAAAGAACTTCATGAAAGTGACTACGATGATAATATCTTCACCAGTGTCACTGCATGGGAAGTAGAAGTGACTGATGAGAAGTGGATGGAACTACTTCAAAAAGGAACACTAGATTATGATGATTTCTCGAAATATCGATCAGAAAATGCATTAAATACGATAGCTTGGGATTTTGATTATGAAGGACAGTCAGACAGAGATGATTCTTTATTAGAGGAACTTCTTATTGTTCAATCAGAAAATTTTAATATGCGAGTCATATGTGAGAAAGCAGGTGTCAGTTACTCTACATATCGTGGATTTAAGAATAATAAGCAACCATTTTCAAGACAAAAAATCCTTGAATTACTGAAGACCATGAATGCAGTAGGAAACGATTGTTGGAATGAGGATATTGAATTGACCTACAAAGTTTGGAATCGTCGCAAATGAGTTTATTAATAGCACTCTAAATAGATTAGAGTGCTATTAATAATCAGCTTTTGTCATGAAGATCTTAGCTGATTTTGCACGTAACAATAATTTGCAATCATCATAAAGAGGAATGCGATAGGTGTCGTATATAGCGAATTGTGTTTTGGAGATGGTATAACTTTTTGTCAGAAAAATATCTCCAGCTTCATCATATAAATTAATTTTTATATCGGCAGATTCTGGAATTTTATCTCCTTTTATAGATTGCAACTCAACAATTAATTCAGCATCATAATCATCTTCTTCATATTTTCGGAAAGCAAATTGAATTATCTTTAGATTGAATTTCTCTAAGGTATTTTCAAGAATAGTGGTCTTGTTTTTTAACTCTTTTGCTCTATTGATTTCCATGTGGATTCTCCTTGCATTGCTATAACGAAGTCTTTTACATATTGTCTCATATTCTTTTGTTTTTGGTAAAGAGATTTTAGTGGGAAAATATGTCTATGGGTGGCAATTTTGGATTTTAGGTCATTGCCGCCATTCGGCGGAGTAAGTGAACTGGTGGCAATTCGAGATTGCAGCTAATTGCCACCATTCGGGGAAGTGAGTGAACTGGTGGCAATTCGAGATTACAGCTAATTGCC
>CAYFSZ010000012.1:0-26285 GCA_964346085.1 uncultured Mageeibacillus sp.
CAACGAATGTCCCAACTGATCCGTAACTTTCTCCACCTTCATGATCATGGTCAATTGATTCCCCTTGAATAAATTGGCTTTGCATGCCTAATAATAAACCAATACACAAAATTAACGAAAGGACACGAATTTTACTTTTCCCATAACTTACCTCTAAAGAAAATATTTAAAATTGTAGTGATTTAATCTTTAGCCTGATTATTCTCCCCTGATAATAATCATTCATAATTTAAATCTAGCTTTAGCAGTATAGATTAATAAATTCACAAAAAGCAAATCATTTACTGTATAAAATGCTTTCTTAAGAAAATCTGAAACTTTATGATAAGTCCTATCTATTAAGTATAATTGAAAATGGAATATTTGAGAGAAAGACACGTAATTTAACACGCAATATATCATGTGAAGTTTCATTGTTCTTAAATAATAAAAAGCCCGAAACACCTGATATATAAGCGTTTGGACTTTTCATTAAAACTTGTTTGGCGGAGAAGAGGGGATTTGAACCCCTGCCAGAGTTGCCCCTGCTAACGGTTTAGCAAACCGTCCCCTTCACCACTTGGGTACTTCTCCATGGTGAAAACTTCATTTTATAAAAAATGGCGGAGAGAGTGGGATTTGAACCCACGGTGGGCAGAACCCACGCCGGTTTTCAAGACCGGTGCCTTAAGCCAGCTCGACCATCTCTCCGTGCAAAATGCTTTATAATATTAGCTAATCTTAATAATTCTGTCAATTATATTTATTGACTTTTGAAGAAAGCATGCTAAGATATGTCTGTTAGCTTATGCTAATTCATTTGGATAAGACAAGTCGCAATTCAAAATGCTACTTGCCTTGTTGTAAAGAAAGAGGTTTGTCGATGCAAATCAAAACTTTGAAAAACGTCGCCGTTGGTGATTCAGCCATTGTCAAAAAGATTCATGGACAAGGTGCGTTGAAGCGCCACATCATGGATATGGGCATCACGAAAGGTTGTGAAGTTTTTGTCAAAAAACTTGCTCCGTTCGGTGATCCTGTTGAAATCTCAGTTCGTGGTTATGAATTATCTTTACGAAAATCTGAATGTGATTTGATTGAAGTAGAAGTTTAAAAATTTTTATATATCGGTTAGCCTATACTAACCGCAAGAGGTTTATATGCGTATCGCTTTAGTAGGAAATCCTAATAGTGGAAAAACGACATTATTTAATAGTTTAACCGGTTCCAATCAACGTGTTGGCAACTGGCCCGGTGTTACAGTTGAGCACAAAGTCGGTCGTTTGAAAGCTGATAAATCAGTTGAAATCATTGATTTGCCGGGTATTTATTCTTTGTCACCATATACAAGTGAGGAAGAAATTGCCAGAAATTATCTGATTCAACAAAAACCGGATATTATTATCAATATCGTTGACGGAACGAATTTGGAACGCAATCTATATTTAACATCGCAATTAGCAGATATTAATATTCCAATGATTGTGGCGCTGAATATGGCGGATATTCTCAAAAAAGAAGGGAAACAAATTAATCTCAAAAAATTAGAAGAAAACATTTCTATCCCTATCGTTTCGATTTCTGCTTTGACTGGTGAAAATATTGATATTTTAGCCACTCGTGCGATTGCGATAGCGAATGGATCCAAACAGTCTAATGGAAAAAACGAGCCTCGCAAAATTCAATTTTCAAAGCCCATCGAAGAGTGCTTTTCCGAGATTACGAAAATTGCAAATTTGGAACAATCTCCTTTGCTACGTTGGTATCAGATAAAGCTTTTTGAACGTGATACAAAAATTCAAAAAGCTCTAGCTTTGACCAAATCGCAAATCGAGGAAATTGATGAAAACGTAAAAGCGGTCGAATTACTAGAAGATGATGATGCGGTTTGTTTGATTATCACACAGCGTTATGATGTCATCGTTAATTATGTGAAAGAATCGATTGAGGCAAGGGATTATTCCAAAAAATCGACATCCGATCGAATCGACCAAATCGTTACGCATCCTGTTCTTGCTTTGCCGATTTTCGTTGTCGTTATGTTCCTTGTATATTATATTTCTATTTCAACCGTCGGTTCATTGGCAACGGATTGGACCAATGATGGTTTATTCGGAGATGGTTGGTTTTTGTTCGGAAAAGGACGTGCCGCCTATGAAGAAAAAGCTGAAGATTATGCTGAATCGCAAACTTTCGTTGAAGCATTTGAAGAAAAAGCAGCTGAAGAACAACTTGATCCAACTAAGGCCGACGATTTAACCGCTGAAGCAACATTTTATAATGATGAGGGTGAAATTGATGAAGTTGTTCCAGTAAACCATGCGGATTATATTGCCGCTTTACAGGTCGAAGAGCCAGATACGAAGGATTTCGGCCCATGGATTCCAGGTATTCCTGTTTTAATCAGTAACGGATTACAAGCGATGAATGTTAGTCCTTGGTTAGAGGCGTTAATCGTCGATGGTATCGTCGCGGGGGTCGGCGCAGTTCTTGGTTTTGTGCCGCAAATGTTTGTTTTGTTCCTATTGCTCGCTATCTTAGAAGCGATTGGGTATATGTCTAGAATAGCTTTTATCATGGATCGAATGTTCCGCCATTTTGGTTTTTCAGGAAAATCGTTCATTCCTTTAATGATTGGGACGGGTTGTAGTATTCCAGGTATTATGGCTGCTCGTACAATTGAAAATGAAAAAGATCGTAGAATGACAGCCATTACAACCTCCTTCATCCCTTGCGGGGCAAAATTACCAGTTATCGCCTTGATTTCCGGAGCTTTCTTTGGAGGAAGCGGTCTCATTACAACCGCTTGTTATTTCATCGGGTTGGGGGCTGTTGTTGTTTCAGGAATTATTCTAAAGAAAACAAAAATGTTTGCAGGAGATGTAACTCCTTTTGTCATTGAATTGCCTGATTATCGCTTGCCTCGCGTGCGCGATGTCTTACGAAGTGCGATCGAACGGTCTTGGTCTTTTGTGACAAAAGCTGCGGCTGTCATTATGCTCACCTCGATCTTGCTTTGGTTCTTGCAAGCCTATGGTTTCAACAATGGTTTCTATCAAGTCGAAGATGTGAATCATTCCTTATTAGCTCAAATTGGGTCTGCTATCGGCGTTCTCTTTGCACCTCTTGGATTTGGCGGATGGAAGCCTGCAGTTGCAACAATTACAGGTTTAATTGCCAAAGAAAATATTGTCGGCACTTTTGGTGTTCTATATGGAGCTAGCGAAGTTGCAGAAAACGGTTGGGAAATTTGGCGCAACATGGCAGCAGATTTTACCAAAGTGACTGCTTTCAGCTTCCTATTATTCAATTTGCTCTGCGCTCCATGTTTTGCTGCAATCGGGGCGATTAGGAGAGAAATGGCAAGCAGAAAATGGACATGGTTTGCGATTATTTATCAGACCGTCCTCGCCTATGCCGTCTCATTCTCTGTCTATCAAATCGCTAATTTCTTGTCGGTTGGTACCAATTGGTTCGGAATGGCAATCGCAGTAGCAATCATTGTCTTGTTGTTATATCTTATCTTTAGACCGATGCCAAAACGTATTTCGGCAGAGAAGTAGAAGAAAACGAAAGGAAAAGCTATGTTTCAATGGTTTTTACAACATTTAGGAGATATGTTCATCGGGTTTATCCTGTTGTTTCTAGTCATTCTTGTTTTGATGAAATTAAACAAGGGAGAAAAATCCGGAGGTTGCGCTGGTTGTGCTTTTTCGAATGGCTGCGTCTCCAGTCAGCATTGTGCAAATCAGCCACAATCACTAGAAGAGCTTGAGCAAATCTTGAAAGAACAAGATGCGCAGAAAAAAATAGATAATTGATAATAGACAATATTAATCGGTATCAGGAAATTTGCTTGGTACCGATTTTTTATGCCTTCTCTTTTTTCAGCATTTGTAAAATTTCTTTGATCTCTTTCAGACCAAGTATGGAGAGTGTGATGAAATATATAATGACAGCAAAAAGAATTAATAAGCTAATCAGCAATAAAACAAATATATTCTCTTGCATCAACTCTAATGTTCGAATTTGCTGCCAGCCGATAAAAGTGAAAGCACCCATAATGCCCGCAGCAATGGTTGTTTTAAGTAGGCAAATGCCGATCTCATGAAACGCGAAAACTTTTGCTTTTTTCCATAATTGATAGAACAAAATAAATGTTGTCAGAATCACAGAGAGACTCGTTGTGAAAGCAATCTCATTTACGTTCTGGCGACTAATCACAAGCATATTCAAAACAAAATTCAGCAAAATCATAAGCAATCCATTGCGCAACGCAATTTTGTTAAATTGAAGAATGTAAAAAAGCCTAATCGCCACTTCTCGCATTGCTTTGGCAAAAATTGCAAGTGCATAGAAGCGTAGAATACCTGCTGTCACAATCGTGTTTTTAGAATGAAATGCGCCTCTTTGGAACATCATTTGCACAATTGGTTCAGCGAGAATCATCAATCCAATCGTCGCCGGAATGGCTAAGATAATGTTCAAATTAATTGCTTTTGTGACATTTTCTTTTAATTCGATATTTGCGTTCTCTACCTTCATGGATTTCGCAAAAATTGGATAAAAATAAGTCATGATAGCAGTGACAAAAATCCCTATTATTAATGCTTCTAATTTAGAGGCATAGGTCAGATTTGAAATAGTTCCTGCATCGAGCTTTGAAGCAAAACTGCGATCTACTAAATTATTGATATCATAAATCGCAATGCCGAGGAAAACAGGCAAACTTAAACGAATGGCTTGCTTGATATATTCGTCCTTGAAAGTTAGCGAAAATTGATAATAATAACCTAACCTCTTGACGCTTATTCGAACAGCTATGAATTGCACGATAGAAGCAGTGACAGTCATCATCATTAGCCCTACTAAGCCATACTTTTCCGAGAAGAATATTAGATAAAGAATACATAAGGAATTGAAAATCATTCGTGTTGAAGAAGCGAGCAAGAAACGATTTTCACTTTGTAAATACCCTGCAAAAACACCAACAATACCACTAAAAACAATGCTTGGTAAACCCCAACGAAGTAATCGCATCGCAAATATTGTTTGCTCTAACGTAAATCCACTTGCAATGATGCGAATGATGAATGGGGCGAATAGAATTCCAAGTAAAGTTAAAATCATTGTCGTGAGAAAAATGAGTGTTGCAAATTTACCGACATAAGTATATGTTCCCTGCTTCCCTTTTTCTTTTTTTACCTCGGTCAAAACGGGAATAACTATCGTTAACGCTGCGTTCACGATTAATTCGGCCAAAAGCACGGTCACTCCTGCTACCGCAAAATAACTATCTGCCAAAGTGCTGGAACCGAAGTTTGCGGCAATCAAAGCATCACGAAGAAATCCGAAGGTTTTACTAACAATCGTGATGATAGTGATAAGTGAAATCGTTTTGACAGCGTGTTTATTTATCTTTGACATAGTCTGTATTATAGCATTCTAGCCTTGCAAAATGAGAAAAGTTTGGGCTAAAACAATGGATTTGCTATAATAATGGAAATTTGAGTGAAGAGGTTTCTAATAGAATGTGCAAAAACATTAATAAAATGTTGTTTCATTCATTTCACGGGGTTGGAACATTAAGAGAACCTTCTATTTCTTATGTCACAGAATCAGCGCAAGTGACGCAGAAAATCATTGGCTTTTACTCTTCCCTAAAAAAGAAAAAAATCCTATTCATTTTTCCTAAAAAAATGGAGGCTCTCCCGTTCATTGGTTCTTTCTCAGAGAAATCCTTAGAGGAAGGATTGGTCATCGTTCCTTGTGCTCTAAAAAATGCAAATCCTTCTATCACCGATGTTGAACATGCTGTGCATCAGTATTTCAGCCGTCATTGTGATGCCATCGTCGCGATTGGTGGAGGTGCTACACTTGATTTGGCTAAGGCAGTAAAAGCCCGAATTAATCATCCTGAAAGCACTCTTTATCAGCTTGTTGGCTATAAGAATTTTCGTCATCGTCAGCTGGATCCTCTTCTCGTGGTTTGTCCGACGACAATATCTGCAGGAGAAATGAATTATACAAGCCATATCCTTGATTTTACGAATCATCAAAAATTCTTTATGGGTGATCGTTCATTGTTGGCTAATTATATCGTGTATTGTCCTGAGTTGGCATTGCAAATACCTCATCAAGTGCTTATTGGGTCGTTTTTTTCTACCTTAAGTTCAGCTCTTGAAGTACTTTTACAAAAACAACAAACTAAAGCAATTGAAGAAGCCGATCAAGGTATGCAATTATTGTGGAAACAGTCGAGTTTCTTGGATTCCGTCGGAACTTTGAACAGCTCTTCTGATCAAATCGAAACAATTTATGAGTCAATGGCAGAATTGCAACAAGCTAGCCAGATGATTGGACAAGCTAGTCGAAAAAGCAGTGGCGGGTATTTTTCTTCTTTGAATCATGCTTTGCATTTATTGTATCAACTTCCTGATTATTTGATTTCACCAGTTTCCTGTTTCGCGATTTTGCGTTTGTATCAGTCTGTGTTAGAAAATAACGAAGCCGATGCCCTCGTCCAAAATTACAAGCAAAGAATTGACGAATGTATGGCTTTGGTTGAAGAATTTCTGAAAAAACATGGTATGCATGTTGCATTACCTGATTTGAAAAAAGCTGATATTCCTTTCATCGTGAACTATATGCAAAAAGATGTTCGTGAGCGAGCCAATCTTTCTTTTTATTTTAAGGATGAAGATTTGGAAAATGCTCTTGGTGCGTTGTGCCCTACGCCGGTTAAAAAGAAAAACAATTATCCCAAATAAAAATAAACCTGCTTGCAAAGTATTTGAAGCAGGTTTTTATCATTTATTTTTTATGATCTTATTTTGCAAAGAAGCGATTACTGAAGTCATTCATACGATTGAGGAATTCATTGATATTGTCCTCTGAAGTTGCATAAGAAATCCGCATGAATTGATCTAAGTTAAATCCTTCGCAAGATTGTCCAAAACCAAGCCCTGGTACGGTGACCGCTTTAATCTCATCAAGCACTTTGAGACAGAATTCTTTGGAACCCATGTTAAATTCGCTAATATTCGCAAAAATATAGAATGCACCCCCCGGTTTATTACAGGAGAATCCCTTGATATCATTAATACCTTTATAAATAATATTTCTTCTATTCTCATAGCTTTCTTTCATGGCGACTGTATCAGGAATACAATCTTCAAGAGCTGTGATACAAGCTTCTTGTGCTGGAACAAAAATGCTATTTGCAAGGTTTTGATGTAATTTTGTCATGCGATCAATTAAATCTGGATTGGCAATCATATAACCTACACGCCAACCTGTCATCGCAAACATTTTTGAAAAACTATTAATAAAAATCACTTGATCTTTAATTTCTGGATATGCGGTTAAGGTTGCCGCTTTTTGATCATCAAAAACGATGGTGCGATAGACTTCATCCGTCAAAGCATAAATGTCATGCTTTTTTATGATGGCTGCGATTTCATCCATGGTTTCTTTTGGAATCACACCGCCTGTTGGATTAGATGGCGAATTGACCATAATTAATTTTGTCTTGTCTGTGATAGCTGCTTCAATGTCTTTTGGATTTGGAGCAAAACCATTTTCTTCATAGCCCGGAACACATTTTGCAACACCACCAGCAATGGCAATCATACCAAAATAATTAGGCCAACATGGTGTGAGAACAACAACTTCATCACCTGGATCAAGCAAAGCCAACAAGGCCAATTGTAATGCTTCAGTCGCACCAACTGTCACCAAAATATCTGTTTGTGGATCTGGATTGAGCGGATCTTCTGTATTCTCTGTATGATATTTCGCAATCGCTTGTCTTAATGGCAAAATCCCTCTGTTTTGGGAATAAAACGTTTTGCCTTCTTGTAAAGACTGATATGCACGATCAATAATTGGTTTTGGTGTAATAAAATCAGGCTCGCCAACGGTGAAGTTCAAGACATCTGTCATGCCTGCTGCCGCTGTGTGCATCTCTCTAATGATTGAACCTTTTAGGTTTAAGGCTAAATCTGATAATTTTTTCATATGGCCTCCTCATGTGCTCTCTTATAATAAAAATTGATAAATCTGTATAAAAATTAATGTATTAGTATCCTATACTTAATTTCTTCAAAAATAAATATTTCTGTATTGCTTTGGCATTTTGTAAAAATTTTACAAGGTCAATGGCTCTACAATTGGTAAAAACTGTTCATGCAATACGGGATTTCCACAAAGAATTGAGCCTGTTTCGAAGACATTGATTGGTGTATTCGAAATCGTTGAGGTTATCGCACCCGCTTCTCGGCAAAGCAATATCCCTGCGGCAAAATCCCAAGGACGAAGTTTAAGCTCAAAGAAAATATCGGCTCTTCCCGCTGCAATATAGGCTAAATCTAGAGCTGCCGATCCAGTTCTTAGCAAATCTTCAGCCTGTTCAAACGCTTCCGTCATCACCGCAAAAATTTTGCGATGATCGATGACGCCTCTATCATGTGGGCAAGTTCCGAATATTAAAAGTGCTTTAGAAAGTTCTTCTGTTTGGCTACATTGTAATTTTTCTCTCACAATCTTGTCTGTTCCCTCAGCGTACTGCCGCTTGGCGTTTTCAATTAAATACGCACCCTCGTCCTTTCTCCCTTCAAACAATTCGTCTAAAAACGGATTATAAACCATTCCTAATTCTAATTCTTGGCCATTCCAATAACCGAGTGAAATACAGGAATGTTTCATGTTGCGAATTAAGTTTGTCGTGCCATCAATTGGATCAAGAATCCAGCAAGGTTTTGTCTGATCAAATTCCGTTTGATCGCCTTCTTCGCCAAAAAATTGATGTTCCGGAAACATCGATAGAATTTTCACTTCGATGAATTCTTGTATTTTCACATCGACTTCTGTTACATAATCGCCGAAGCCTTTGCTTGCAATTTCAAGTTGCTGATGTTTTTCTTTTACCTCAAAAATAATGTTCGATGCCTCAAACATAATGAGGCGCACTTGATCAATTTGAGATGAAGTTAATGTTTTCATGTATGCTCCTAAATCTGATATGCTTTCCCTTCACGCAAAAGCCAAATGTAACGTTCTTGAACAGGATACTCCAGTCCGATGATTTTTTCTATGGCCATTGCATAGTAGTCAAGTTGGACTTTGTAGCGTTCCTCTAGAACTTTTTGCACTTGCGTTTCATCGCCAGGAATATAATCAGATTTATAATCGAGTAATACTGCTTTTCCATGATCCATAAACCACAAATCGATAATCCCTTGTACTAAGGTTTTTTCATCCTTCATGTTCAGAGAATCTTGATCGATTCCTATCGCAGGCACCGCCAAGGTGAAAGGAATTTCTCGATAAATCGGAGCTTGCTCCATTTCTGCTTTCGCCAAACGTTTTGCTATATCAGATTGCAGGAAATGTTCGACAAAAGGATATGCATATTCAGCCTGTGGTCTAATTTTTTCCGTCATTTTTTGTTTAGCAATCATTTGTTCAATTTGTTCATGATAAATCTCGTGCCATTTTTCTTCTTTTTCTTGATAAAAAACCGGCAAGTTCAAAAAGTTCATGATACTATGAATCAACGTTCCAAATTCAGCTCCTGAGAACTTCAATTTCTCTGATTGTTCAATTTCTCGTTGTTGCAATTTTCTACGAATGTTAAAGCTCATATCCGCCATGCCTTGTGGATACAATTTGGCCTCTTCGTCCTCCTCACTGTGCTCCTGCATGCGTTTCAATTCAGAAACCGTTAATTTTGCTGGAATCTGAGAAAGTCGATCTTGCTCTGAAAAATCGGTGATTAAATGCTTAATTCGATCAATTTTTTCTTGCTGTGCAGATCCACTAAAAGCAATGGTAGGTGTTTCAGCACCTTTCAATTCAGCTTCTGCTTGCTCTTGTGATATCACTCTTTGCAAAGAATCAAATACTCGTTTTGTTGGCCAAATCGTTGCTTGATAATTTTCAAAATTAATTTTGTTTCCTTCACTCGATGGATGTTCTTCTGTATAAAGCTGCAACATTTGTTGATTCTTTGTTGCCAAATAAGCCACGATGATTTCAAAGAAAGTACTGATCTTTTGAAATGCATTAAGTGTTAATGATTCAGATAATGCTGCGTGTAAAGTCTGAAACTGTACATCTTCTTTTTTTTCTGGACGATTGGAGAGAATACATAGAGTTTCTTTTGCTCTGGTCATGGCTACATAAAGAAGCCTGTATTCTTCTGCCCATTCTTTATTTTTGAGTTGCTGCTGATACCAAAGCATTTCTGGATTATTAAAAATAATTTGTTTGTTAGCATCTGCAATATAAGCAGCAATTCCATCATCTGGATTAAATGTAATGATTGGGTCACCCTTACTGCCATCGTTTTTATAATTAGCTCCAGCGATGAAAACATACGGAACTTCCAAGCCTTTTGATGCATGAATGGTCATGATGGAAACACTATTGCTTTCCGAAGGAGGAACAGCAAAATTCTCTACTACAATCTTCTTCTCTATCATTTGTTTGATAAAAAGAACAAATTGATGGAGACCTCCACCGTTTTCTCTGGTAAATTGATTTGCCCATTGCTTGAATTTTTCGATATCTTCAAGCCTTTGTTCTGCAAACGGTAAACTTGCCAAATATCCTTGATAATCTGCAATCGAAAAAATATAATCTAATAATTCTCCGAGTGAAAACCATCTCGCTTTTTTTCTGATCTCTGCGAGCAAGAATAAGAATTTTTTTAATTTACCCTGCAATGCTAAAAGATCTTCTTTTGTAACAATCTCGCCTACTATTTCTTTTGCTTTATCAATCAGCTTTTCTTCACTCATTTGCGCAAGGCTTTCAACTATTTCATGATAAAAAACTCTTTCCGGGATAAGTAATTTACAAAGCAAAAGTTCATCTTCTGAAATCGATAATCCAAAAATTGGCGAACGTAAAACAGCGCCAAGCGGGATATCTTGTCTTTGATTATCCAATAACTCAAATAGTCGAATTAAGAAGCGTAATTCAGTAGAATCTAAGAATTCCTTTGTTTTTTCAACAGAGGCCGGAATTTGAAAAGCTCTAAGAACTTCTGCATAAATGTCACAAATTGGGTTCGTTCGTCCTAAAATTGCAAAATCTTTATACCTACGTCCTTTTGCTACTTCTTCTTTAATCAAACGCACTGCTTGAAGCGCCTCTAAAATAAAAGCTCCTTTCGTTCCAGTTGATACATCAATATCTGAAAGTGCTGGAAAAATAGATTTCACCGTTTCAATATCTTCTTTTTGATAGACCAGATGTTCGATAAGAATTGGTCTTTTCTTAATCTCGCTTTCTTTTAAATCATTATTACCTGGAATTAATCTTTGTGTTTCGTCATAAGTGATTTCTGCAATTTCTTCTTGCATGAACCAACTGAAAACCTCATTAATCCCTTTAAGGATTGTTTCTGCACTTCGGAAATTTTTGTTTAGAAGAATGACATAGCCGTCTTGTTGCGCCAATTTTTCAGAATTTGTCGCTTGCTCCTGCATTATCTCATCGAATAAAGTAAATTGTTTCAGTTTCTGTCTAAATAATCCTGGATTAGCATGACGGAAACGATAAATACTCTGTTTCAAATCGCCAACCATAAATAATCGCGGACATTGAATGCGTTGCACAATCGTTTCCTGGATTGGATTGGTATCCTGATATTCATCTAAGTAAATTTCTTGGTATTGTGATTTCACAGCATTTGCTATCGTTTCTTGGTCCAGCAATTGTAATGCAAAGTGTTCAAAGTCATTAAAGTCTACGCAATTATATTGGAATTTAATTTGTTGCATCCGTTTTTCGACAAGCAATATGACTTCATAAAAACGCGATATTGTTCCAATCATACTTTGCATATCTGTTTCAATCTGTTCTGTGGAAAGAGAAAAAACGGGATTAACATTTTCCAAAAAATTTCTTTTTACAGTCGTTCCTGTTGGGACAAAATTAGGATTAAGAAGAGCCATAACAGGAAAAACATTCGGTTCATATAGACTAATGAATTCTTGTTTTATCTCAGGATTTTTTGCATTCGACTTCGGCGCATTTAAACTAATTAATCCCTCTAAGCGTTGACTCTGCTCATGAATGAGATTCCATTTTTCTTTTTCTGGTATATCTTTTTCAAAAATAGTTTGAATTTCTTGTAAAACACTTTTTTCAGTTAGTAATTTTTCGGGTAAATATTTCGTTTCTATTGATTTTTGTTTACCTGATAAAACTCTTTTCACAAAATCCGTTTTTTCACATTTAGATATCGCACTTAATGCAGGTTTTATTAGCTTTTCCAAACTTGACATATATTCTTGAAAAGCCTTGCTCTGTGAAAAATCTTGTGACTTTTTCTGATAATTCAAAACGGCTTTTTGAATAACTCTATCAAAATAAGCAATGCTTCGTAGTTGTTTCCATGAGGATGCAATTTTTATCCGGAGCTGATCGTCTGTGAGTGACTCTGTCATGATAAAAGCCATGTTATAAAAATCAGAAATCCAATTTGAAACTGTGATTTTTTCGTCAATTAAGGAAAATAAAGAGATGTCGTCATTACGTCTAGGTAAAGAGGATGGAACAACCGTATTCTGTGCCTCTGGGCTATTTTCTAAATTTGCTTTTTGTTCATAAATATAATTGAGTACATCATCGATAGCTTGATCCAAGTATATTTTTACATGTTCATTCGACAAAGGAGTGAATCCTGGATTCAGTAATAAATTATTTTCTTCATCTGTTAAGAAAGCTGCATAATCACGAATCAAATTTAAGCAGAATGAATGAATCGTTGATATTTTTGCCAATGGAAAACGACGTTTTAAATCACGCAATTTTGCTAGTTTCTCTGGATCATCTGTTTGCATCATTTCATCTGTGATTTTTTTTTCAATTTTCTGGCGCATTTGAAGGGCAGCTTTGTCCGTAAACGTCATCACCAAAATATTTTCTGGTTCAATTTTACCTTCCATGACACGGCGATAAATGCGTTCTATTAACACTGTTGTTTTACCAGATCCTGCAGCTGCTGAAATGAGTAGCGGAGCAGGAATATCATACTGAAGTGCTTGTAATTGTTCTTTTGTCCAAACTGTCATTAATGTTTTCCTTCCTGCTCTTCAACAATTTTTTTAAGAATTTCTTCTTTTTTTAAGTTCCTAATAACGATATCGACTTTATCTGTCGATTTGTTTTTCTGCTCAAATTCGTCTCGGACTGGTTCTTTGATATCAGCTCTTTGAGCAATCGTACGTTGATCTTTGCGGCACATTTCTGCATGTAGGCAATATTGGCAAGAAACATCCTCTATTTTCATCGCTTTTGGGATTGGAGAAATATCGCCTTGTTTAATACGCTCTACCACTTGTTTTGCTTGTTCATAAGCATACTCTCCAACAGCATCGATTTCTTCTTTAGTTGCACGCAATTCACTACTTAAATTTTGTTTCTCTAATCGCGTGATTAAATCTTCTTTTAACGCAAATAATCTATCTTTATTTTTTTTGGAATCCTCTAGTTGATTACTGAATTTCAGATATCCCATCGCATCAATCTCTTGCCCATGATGATTGATTTGCCATACTTTTTGGTACAAACCAAGTTGCATATCAAGACCATGATAAATTTTGTTGAAATCGATGTTCTTATTCCCTGTTTTGTAGTCGTACAGGCGATAGAATTTGTTATTTATATCTACACGATCAATGATTCCTCTTAAATTCCATTGATATTCGTCATTGCTTAACGGTAAATCTTTGAAT
Organism: uncultured Mageeibacillus sp.; assembly: GCA_964346085.1. Lineage (GTDB taxonomy): Bacteria > Bacillota > Clostridia > Saccharofermentanales > DTU023 > UBA5436. Next base: position 13,728 of record CAYFSZ010000012.1, read on the forward strand.
TCATTGAGCTCGGAATCTTCTTTCCTCTTTGGGAATGTCCATTCGAAAAACTGAGGTATGAAATCTTGGTCCGCGATTTGTTTTGCATTATAAATCATCGCCGCTCTGATACTACGTTTCATGCGCTCTCCTAAATGCGCAGCAATCACTTTATCTTGATAACTCCATAACCCTGATTCTATCGCACTTTGATGATAAAGCTTGTCATAAAAGTCTTGATTTAGTAACTGTTCCTTCCACTCCGAAAACACTTGCTGTTTTTCATCTAAACTTTGTGTTTCTTTTATTTTTTCATATAAATCACTGAATGCTGTTTCCATCATGGCATGCATTAAGGTTCCGCGATTCTTTTGATCCGCTGCAAATAAAGGACGTTCTTTCATACCAATACTGTACGATGCGAAATATCGATACGGACAGCTTTGATAGTGTTCAAGTGCGCTCGCCGAGAAGTATTTTTTGCTTTTTAACTGCAAATGATTGTAAGACTTTGAAAGGAAAATAATTGGCCGAATTTGTTCCAAAGGGTCTTTGGCTAGTGTATTCTGTCTTGTCTCTTCAAAATCTTTTATTGCAATCTGCCAATAGGTCAATTCCTGTGGTAAGAAATCCTTTTGTTCTGACTTTTCAGTGACATCAATAATTGTTCTTTTATATCCGTCTAAATTGTCCTTTTTCTGATTTGCTTTCAAATAACACGAAGCTCGATGTTCCGTGAGCCAACGCTGATCGGGGGAAATCATATGCCCAAGGGTCACATTCGAAATACGGAAGGATTTTGCCATTGAAGTTTGTTGATTCATCTCTTTTTGTAAAAGCGAAAAGAGATTTGTCCAACTCTCGTGATCTAATGTTGGTGTAGATAAATAGAGTCTTTCTTTTGCTGCTCCAAGTAAAACAGCTGCACTAACCTGTCCAGCCAACATTTGATTTTCTTTATAGCGCGGCAAATTTCGCTCGCTTTTTGCTTCAATCCAATCTAACTCGACTGGCTGCAAGAAACCGTCAGTGCCTATTTGTATTGGAAAGGTTTTTTGGGTCATGCCAGTAATAAACAAAACTTTGCAATCATAATACATCATTGTTCTGGCTTGTCCGATGCGGACATTATCAATTCCTACCGGAATTGAACTCGGAATTTGCCCTGATAATGCTCCGAGCAAAATATCTACAAATGTTTTTTGCGGCATATTCTGGTTTGCAAAAACAGATTTTATTTCCTCAGTTGCTTGTAAGATGATGTCAAATGTTCTGGCTAATGAAAGTGCAATATCATCTTCACCCCAGCCACGTAACGTTTCAATTTTTTGTTCAATCCCGGAGATCAGTTCTTTGCGGCTAAAGAAGGTAATTACAAAATCAGCTCTTTGTTCTGCTGTTTTGCATGCTTTCATTTTTTGAAGAGCTGTAAACAGAGGTATGACGTGTTTTTCTTTGAACTTTATGAACCATGTTTTATGATAATCGCCTTTAATTCTTTCTTGGTATTTATCATCAATTAATTCATTTTGATAACGAAAGCCATATTCCAAGCAAATATTTTCAAACTTGTCGACTTCTTGTTCAGAAGCAAATGAAAAATCAGTACGGAAAAAAGATAAAATATCCTGTGTCTTGGTATTACCTATACTCAAACGTAAAAAATTCTCGAGATAATGGTATAAAGGAGATTGCTTCACAGGAATCCGCTCTGTGATAAATGTGCTTATTCCAAAATCACGCATCATTGATTTTGCAAATTGTTGCTCGGTATTTTCATCCGTATAAACAATCCCGATATCTCTTTTTTGATAATGATTTTCTTTAATAAGACGTTTAATTTCACCGGCTATATAGGCCCATTCTTGTCTTGGCTCATCAGCTTTTATCAATTGAATGGATGGCTCTTTTTCTGTTTGTAAATGCTCGTGAACAGCTTCCTGATTTTGATTTTCATCAACTAAATGACCCGTAACGAGTGCTTCTTGAAGTGTGGTTTGCGAAGTACTCATTTGACTCTCAAGATGGACGACTTGATGTTCAGGCAATTTTTGTTGCAGCTGAGCAAAAGCTTGGTTTCCAGGTGTAAATAATTCTTTCTGAACAGAAGAAGTTGACTCTGGATTTGCACATACGGTAATCGTCAATTGCTTAACTTTTCCTGCCAAAGCTTCAATAATTTTCAATTCTTGTTGACTAAAAATACGAATATCAGCAAAACCGCTAATCCAGATTCTAGCATTACGTAGGAATTCTAAATCCTCATTATCTGAAGATAAAAGCTCAGCTAAACGATCTAAGTCATCATCCTGATCGAGAACTTTCATGTTTTCGATGGCGTCTTCATATAATGTTTTGAGCGTATAAAAATCTTGTAATTTATCTTTGGTTAATGAGGGCGGTGCAACTTCGATTAAGGATTCTAGTATTTCTTTCGTCATATCAAAGCGCTTGAAATCGGTTAATACGCGTTTTAATTCATCCGTATAACCAGGTTTTCCAATAAATCTCTGAAAGCGTTTAAACTCGCCTTGATGCTCTGAGATGATTTTTTGAATCAACATGGTTTTACCAAGAGGAGTTAATTGATTTTCAACCAATCCTCCCGCAATTGAAAAAATACGAAAGGCAAAACGCTTGAAAGAAACCACTTCAGCAAGCATTAACCCGTTCACATCAAAATTGGTTAGGTAACGACGTTCGGCATCCGCTTTTAATGCTTCTGGCACAAGCAAAAATGAGCGTTCTGAGAGTCTAGTTTTCAAGTCTTTTGAAACGGTTGCAAGTTCCTCTAAACAATAATCCAATAATTGTAGCGGATTTGTTCCTGTAATCAATTGAATATTTGCCATACTTTTTCCTCATTAATGAAATGGTGATTCAATATATACTTTCGTATTATAATAAAAGAAGAAATAACAGATAACTTTTATTCAATATTACACTTTTTACTTTGGATTATCTATGCTCCGCATTAGAAATTTCTTCCTCTTCAAATTCGACCACACTTGCTGCCCATGTTGCCACCTCGCTCAGCGCAGGATGAATTGTCATCGAATAGTTCAAAGCATCAACACTCGTCGGATTGAGATAACGTTCAGTGAGTTCTTTTCTTTCTCTCTGCGTTTCTTCTGAAGCAATTTCTTCATTGATGATTTCATATTGGTAATGCCCTGTATTCATCAAATTCGCATAGATTTGTACAAGAATAGAGGCTTCAGGACCAACAATTTGGACTCCAATTATTCGCTTCGTTTTTTGATCAGCCATTACTTTAACGAAATGTGTTTCTTCTCCGAATGGATAACCCATCGCAAAATATTTACTTGCATTTCCATAATAAAATTTTCCGATTGCGAGTTCATAACCTTGGTCTTTCGCCATCTTCTCATTGAGGCCAACAGATGCAATTTGCGGGTCTGTAAACACAGCAGCCGGCACGACGTCATAACGTACTCTTCTTCTTGGTATATGCACTGATTTATCTTCATTTAGAATTCTCTGATATAAGTTAAAGGCGACTATTTCTGCTTCATAATTGGCCACATGTCGTAGTTGGAATTTTCCATTCGCATCACCGATGCAATAAATATCTTTTGCAGTTGTTTCTAAGAATTCATTAGTCTGTATCCAGCCTCTTTTGTCCGTTTTAATACCTGCTTTTTCTACTTGAAGAGAATCCGAATTGGAGCTAAGTCCGATTGCAACCAGAATCTGATCTGCCAAAATGATCTTTGTTTCTTTTGAATTCATGTCTTCTAAAGTGATTTTGATTTCGCCATTTTCTTTTTCAATTTCTGTCATTTCATGCGCTAAATAAAGGTCTATGTTCTCATGTTGAAATTCTTCTACTAATACATCGACGATGTCGGCATCGAAAGTAGGTAATAATCTTGCATTATGCTGAATGATGGAAACTTTTGTGCCTAGATTTGCAAAAAAGTGAGCAAATTCAGAGCTAATAACACCTCCACCCAAAATGGCTAGTCTATCATACGGTTTCTCTGGGAAACGTTCTCCAAAGAATGACTCCGAGGTGATGTAATCAATTTGATCAAGTCCTTTGGTATCAGGAATTCTCGTTTTTGCACCATTGGCGAGTAGGATCACATCTGCGGTTAATTCTTCTGACTCTTCCCCATTGTCGAAACGAACTTTCATGGTTTTTTCGCCAGTAAAATACCCTTCCCCTTGGTAAATATCGACATTTTCTTCCTCTTGATACGCTTCAAGCACTTCTTGGCTATGTGGCACGATATGATTCCACATTCTTTGCTTGAGATTTTCGAAATTCACTTCGAATTCGCCTTCAATCAAGCCTATCGATTTTAAGCGCTCGAAGTCTTTTTTATAGTCAATCGGTGTCAAAAGAGTTTTGGTTGGAATGCATCCTCGATTCAGGCACGTTCCTCCAAATTTATTTTTCTCAATAATAGCAACTGTTTTTCCAGCATCAATCGCAGCATCTGTCACGATATTGGCAGCGCCAGTCCCCACAACCAAATAATCATATTTTTTCATATTCACACCCCACTAAATCTTTTTTCCTATTATAAAAAAAATAGTGCAAGAAACCAATTCTTACACTATATTTCGGCTAAATTGTATCAAATAGGAGCTTTGATTAAAAATGTTACGGAATAAGATTATTCTTTATTTACTGCTAGTTCTTAAAATTTTCCTTTGCATTGCAGGGCTTCAATCATCCGCTCAACAGCAATGACGAAGGCTGCTCGGCGATAACTAATGTTTTTTTCTTCTTTGACGGCTACCATATTTTCGAACATTCTCGTCATTTTTTCTTCTAACTTACGATTAACTTTTTCTTCTGACCAGCTTTCATATTGCAGGTTTTGGACCCATTCAAAGTAGGAGCATGTAACGCCTCCCGCATTCGCAACGATATCTGGAATGATATCTTTGCCATTCGCAAGTAAAATATCCTCACCTTTAGAAGAAACAGGCCCATTCGCTGCTTCAATAATGTATTTTGCTTGAATTCTATCTGCATTTTCTTCATTAATTTGATTTTCAAGTGCTGCTGGAATCAAGAAATCACATGGTTTATAGAGTACGTCTTTGACGCCGCCTTCTTCGGAACCTGGTTGGCCAAGTAGTTTTGCCAAGTTTTCTTCAGAGGAATTCGCTTCGCAGATTTCGGATAAATCGAAACCGTTTGGATTGTATACAGAGCGTTTACTATTCGAAAGTCCTGTAATTTTATAGCCTAATTCGTCGAGTAATAAAGCTGCAATGAGACCAGCATTTCCTGCACCCTCAATAACGATGGCTGTTTCTTCAGGCTTCAGATTTTTGCGCTGAGCAAATAGATGTGTAATGACTTTAACACCACGACCTGTGGCTTCATTTCTACCTAAAGAACCTCCAACATTAATTGGTTTACCAGTTACGATGGCAGGTTCGCGATGACCGACAATCTTGCTGTACTCATCCATAAACCAACCCATAATTTTCGCATTGGTATTCACATCTGGTGCTGGAATATCTGTTTTGACACCGATTACAGGTGCAATGGCTGCAAAATATTTACGGCTCAGGCGTTCTAATTCACCTTCAGATAATTCTTTCGGATCAACACTGATGCCACCTTTACCACCACCATAAGGAATATCTGCCACAGCACATTTTAATGACATCAGCAAAGCCAAATCCATGATTTCATCTTTGTCGACATCTGGATGGAAACGAACGCCTCCCTTGTAAGGGCCACGCACGCTGGAATTTTGCACACGAAATCCTTGGAACACTTTGACTTCACCATTATCCATTGTGACTGGCAAAGAAACAGACAACTCTCTTTCAGGAACAAGCAACGCCGCATAATCTGCATTTTGATAACCTAAACCTTTGGCGATTTCAATCACTAGATCTAATGTATCTTGATATTGAGAATGATTTTTTGTACTCATCTTATCCTCCACTCTATTTGAAAGAAGATAACATTTCATTCTGATAGGATTGACACACTATCTTTTTCCAAAGAAATAATAATTCATATTCATGAATAAATAAACAAGGATTATTGTATACTCATCTTTCAGCGGCCCTCAATTTTTTTTCATAAAAAAAGGCTAATGGGATGTTGAATTATCTACATTAGCCTAATTAAGGAATAAAAATTATGAAATTATTGACTATTTTTTATGATTCCATACCATATCAGAAATTAATAAATCTCTTTCAAATTGAACGGAATCTGTGTGTTCATCGATATGAACAAATTCGATATCCATCATTCTTGCCCAGTCGCGAAGCATATCTGCATTGCAGCTATAGCTGAGCACCGTATGATGAGCACCACCTGCTAAAATCCAGCATTTTGTGCCTTCAATGAATCCTGCTTTTGGTTCCCACATAACTCTTGCAACAGGTAAATTTGGCATTGTTTGAGGTGGTTTTACACATTCAATATCTTGCACAATCAAACGGAATCTTCCACCCATATCAACTAGGCTTGCTACAATTGCGGATCCTGCTTTACCTTCGAATTTTAATCTTGCTGGAGGTTCGCGATCTCCGATGCTTAACGGATGCACTTCAATTTTTGGTTTATCTGCAGCAATTGATGGACAAATTTCTAACATATGAGAGCCTAAAATCAAGTGATTTGTGAAATCATAGGTATAGTCTTCCATGAATGATGTTCCACCTTCGACACCACACGTCATCGCTTTCATTACGGCTGTTAAGGCAGCTGTTTTCCAGTCTCCTTCTCCGCCATAGCCATAGCCTTTTGCCATTAGATTTTGAGAAGCAAGACCTGATAACTGTTTTAAGCCATAAAGATCTTGGAAGTTGTTACTAAAGGCTTTGCATCCTTGTTCTTCCATCAATTTTTCCATCGCAATTTCTTCTCTTGCTTGATAACGAATGGATTCAATATCGTCTGTTGCGATTTCATATTTTTTAGCGTATTCTTCCATTTTTTGATCAACATCAGCATCTTGAACCGCTTCCATATATTCAACCATTGTTCCGACTGGCCAATAATTAACTTCCCAACCAAATTTGATTTGTGCTTCTACTTTATCGCCTTCCGTAACAGCAACTTCACGCATATTATCGCCAAAGCGCATGACTTTTAAGTTTTTACTGAAATGATATCCAACGACTGCACGCATCCATAATGCAATTTCTTGATGTGCTTTTTCATCGCTCCAATGACCAAAAACAACTTTTCTTGGAAGGCGCATTCTTGCACCAATAAAACCATGCTCTCTATCACCATGAGCACTTTGATGTAAATTCATATAATCCATATCAATTTCTTCATTTGGAATATTTTGATTGAATTGTGTATGAAAATGAAGCCATGGTTTTTGTAATAAACGTAGGCCTGAAATCCACATTTTGCTTGGGCTAAACGTATGGCAGAAAGTAATGATACCTGCACATGTTTCATCATGATTTGCTTCCATGACGACGTCGCTAATTTCTTTTGACGTTTTCATTGTATTTTTGTAGATAATTTCATAAGGTAAATGACCACTTTCGTTCATACCTTCAACAATTTTCAAACTATCAGCTTCAACTTGCGCTAATGTTTCTTCCCCATATAGAAATTGGCTTCCTACTACAAACCAGAATTTATAATTACTCATTTTTTTCTCCTTATTAAAACTATTTAATCACTCTTAAGTTCTTACGATCCATTGTTAATGCAACAACTGCTAAGAAAATAATTCCTTGCACTAATTGTTGTGTTGCTGATTCGACAAATACCATTGGTAAGCTTTTTTCTAAAACACAATAAGACAATACTCCTGTCAGAATATTCGAGAAACGAGCTTTTGATCCTCCGTTAATTGGCATTCCACCAAGTACAAGAGCAATTAATATTTGCGTTTCTAATTGCGTACCTGCTGTTCCTGTAATCGAACCGACTTTAACAACATTCAAGAATGCAGCTAATCCAGTTAAAGCTCCTGCAATAACGAAGACTAAAAATTTCGTTCTATCAGGACGAATGCCTGCGTATCGAGATGCATTTTCATTCGCGCCGATTGCTTTTAAATCAATTCCTGTTCTAGTAAATCTGAAGATAAAGAATGCAATGACTAGAACTATGATTGTTATCAATGCTTTCAACCATGTTTGATTTAGAGAAACGACATTTGGTCCTGCCGCAACTGGTCCATTCGTTGTGATATATTCGCATAATCCTCTGAAAAGATACATTGTACAGTGCGTAACAATGAATGATTGAAGACGAAATCTTACGTGAAAGAATCCGTTGATTGCACCCATCATCGCGCCGCCTAAAATTCCTGCAAGTATTGCGAGAGGAATGCTATGTTTAGATACCCAACAAAAGATAATTGAAGAGAATCCAAGAATTGATCCTTGAGAAAAATCCAAGCCCCCAACAGTCATGACCATGAAAACCCCTGTTGCAGCAATCATTAACACATAGACTTGCCCTAGAACAAGTTTTAGATTACTAGGTTGAATGATTCTTCCATCCGTTAATAATGTAAAAGCAAAGACGATTACAATTAATCCCAAATATGGCATCAGGCTATTAATGATTGAGTTTTCTCGTAAATTGCTAAACCGATTTCTGTCATTGTTTTTTGCACTTACTAATTCATTTCCCATAATTAACACCTCAAACCATTTTCTCAATTAAATCTTCTTCACTAAGTTCTGAAGATCGATAAAACTCACCACTGATTTCACCATTTTTCATGATGATAACGCGGTCTGACATTCCAATTAGTTCTTGCATTTCTTCAGAAATCATGATGATGGACTTACCTGCTTCTTTGAGTTCATTCATTAATGCATATATATCAGCCTTCACTCTGACATCAATCCCTCTTGTCGGACTATCCAACACAAGAATGTCTGAACCACGTCCAATCCATCGAGCTAAAACTACTTTTTGCTTATTTCCGCCTGAAAGCTGCGAAACATGTTGGTAAATATTGCTCATACGGACATTCATTTTTTCTGCTTGCTCTTGCGAAAATTCATCCAATTTTTTGTAGGATTGAAGGTTTTTATTCGCTAATAAATCCAAAGAAGGCAAACTGATATTGTCACGAATTGAGCTCTCCAGAACAACCGATTCATTGTCTCTGTCTTTTGACGCATAAGCGATTGAATGTTTGATTGCAGAAGGAATATCGTTAATCTCTGTTCCATCAGCCAATCGTACCGTTCCTTCTCGATTATATGCTGCGCCAAAAATTGCTTTTCCTACTTCTCTCATGCCGCAGTTTGACAAACCACCAATGCCTAAGATTTCGCCTTTGTGTAGATTGAAGCTAACATCTTTAACAAATCCTGGTACTTTAATGTTTTTCACTTCAAGAACAACTTCATCTGACAGTCTACCTTGGAAATCTTCACGATAATAATGTTCTCCAAGTTCACGTCCAACCATCAGTTTTTTAAGATCATCTTCTGTAGCCGTCTTTGAATCAACGGTCGCAATATATTGACCATCTCTGAGTGCAGAAACTCTGTCTGTCATTTCTAAAACTTCTGCTAAGTCATGTGAAATAAAAATAACAGTCCCGCCTGCATCGCGAATTCTTTTCATATGAAAATACAAGGATTCTCTGCCGTTCTGGCTAAGTGCAGTTGTCGTTTCATCAATGACGACAATTTTAGGATTAAAATATGTTGCCTTAACGATTTCTACCAATTTACGATCTTCGAAACTATATAAGTCAATGTTAGCACTCGCACTGATATGACTAAATCCATAATCATTTAAGTATTGCTGAGCCGTTTTATTCATTAATTTTGTATTTTTAACACCGAATCGAACAAAATCATCTTCATTCCCTAGGAAAATGTTTTCTGCAACGCTAAGGCCTGGCAATGTTCCCATTTCTTGTACAATCATTGAAACGCCCAATCGATTTGCGTCGATGACACTTTTGGGTTTAATCTCTTGTCCCTCTAAAAGAAATTGTCCAGAAGATGCTTCGTAGATTCCACATAACATTGATGAAAAAGTACTTTTTCCAGAACCGTTTTCGCCGATCAATCCATGAATTTCACCTGCTTCAAAAGATAAAGAAGCATCTCTGACAGCATGTGTACTTGCAAAATGTTTGTTTATTTTAATACTTTCTAATATCACTTTTCCCATATAGCCCCCTATTTCACAACGCTACCTTGTTTGCCACGATTGGTTAATGTAACAATTGCTAGCAATACTGCGCCGGTTGCAAAAGAGTTAATGGTTGTCGGAACATTCAAGCTAACCAATCCATTAAAGATTAAAGTAACAATAAATTCACCAATCACGATTGCCAAAACTGGTACATTATATTTTCGGAACGCAATTCCAAAGAAGGTTCCCATTAATGGCCTAAAGTTTCTTTCCATAGAGGCCATTCCAGTTACGGCTAACATTCCACTACCATAGCTAACAGTTAAAAGAGCCATGATTCCTACAAAGAAATGCAGCAAAACAAATCCTAAGAATTTGTATTTTTTAACGTTCGTCCCCATCATTTTTGCGACAGTTTCATTTGAACCAATTGCATTGATATATGTTCCTATTTTTGTATTGTGTAAGATAAAAGACATCAATAAAAAAGCTGCAAATGCTACTATATAGTTCCATGGAGCTCGATTAAGAATTAGTAAATCGGAAGGTAATTTCCCAGGATTTGTGCCTGGATCATTATTGATAACATAGTTTGCTGCACTTTCCAGAATCAGCATTAGTCCAACAGTTACGATCATTGATGGTATTTTTAAGATTGAGTATAAGGCTCCGTTGAAAACACCAATCAAAGCACCACATAATAGGCATCCTATGATAAGTCCAGGAAATCCTAAAAATCTTGAAATTGAAACACCAACAAGAGCAGATAATACGACATTCGCACCAACTGAAAAATCAAATAGTCCCATGACAACAATAAAATAAAATCCACATGAACCAACTGCATATTGAATACTTGTTTGTAAATATCCTGCCATTAAACTAGGTGTTCCAAAATTATTCGGTGATAAAACTTTAAAAACTGTCCACACAATCAAAGTTAGCAAAATCAAGAGGGCAACACCGTAGTATTTAGACTTTTTTAAATCATTTATTTTTTTATTCATATGTTTCACCTTACAATGTTTTAGAAAAGTACGGGACCTCAGTAGAGATCCCGTAAATCATAAATGTTGTTTTATTTATTTTTTATTCAGCATGTCTTGTTGCAACATCTTCGATTGATAATTTAGAAGCTGATGCTGCTAATTCTTCAAAGCTCATTTCAGCCATTGCTTGAATTTCTTCTGCTGTATAAGGTAAGTTTTCTACAAAGTATTTGTCATAATCTGCATAATCTTCAACAGATGCAACGAAGATGTATGGGAATAAAACATCATAGAAACCGTCAGTTGCGACTTCATATTTTCCTTGAATTGCATTGTAAACTAACATGAATGCATATAAAGGATCGCTAAAGTGTCCACCAGATTCTGCAGACATTCCACCAGATTCTAATTGTTCTTTTAAGTCAGGTAAGAAGTCAGTTGATACAACTTGAATTTTTCCTTTTAATCCTAAGGAGTCAATCGCTGCTAAAGCACCAACTAAAGTATCTCCGCCACCGCCAGCTGCGATTAAAGCATCGATATCAGGATTTGCATTAATAATAGCTTCAGTTGTTGCACGGCCTGTGTCTGAAGTTGTTCCACCATATTGAGGTTCTAATAATTCGATTTGATCATCTGCATTCGCTGCATTCCATTCTTCAACGCCTTGTTTATAACCTTCCCAACGTCCTAAGAAAGTTGCGTCACCAGCTTCCCATCCAAGTAAGCCAATTTTACGAGCGCCTTTTTCACCAAGGATGTTAACTAATGTTGCACCATTAGATACTTCATCTTCATGAACTGCGCCAACATAATAAGGTGAAGTTTGAGCTAATTCATATTCAGCTGGATTATCTTCAGGATTGATGGAGCGGAAAAATTGTGCTACATACATTTCATTGTCATTTGCTGTATTGATAACTGATGTCATTTCTGCAGATGCTGAATTACAAATAACAATACCATCACAACCTGCTGCTGCTAAAGTTTCTGCTGATGCTGTTACTTGTTCAGAAATGTGAGCTTGGTCTACATACATAATTTCGACATCTAATGCTTCAGCCGCTAAATCTAAAATACGTTTGCATTGGCTTCCTAATGTGTCTGTTGAACTCCAAATTGAAACACCAATTTTAATTTTGTCGCCAGAACCTTCTGCATCGGCTGCAGGTTCTTCTGCCGCTGCATCAGTCTCTACAGATGCATCTTTCGCTTCTGTTTCTGTCGCTTCTGATGAGCCACCACAAGCAACTAATCCTAGTACCATAATTGCTACGAGAATCAAAGCAAATATTCTTTTCATTTTTTCCTCCTTCGGCTTTTTGCCTTTTCGTTGTAGAAATTACATATCACGAACCTAAACTAACTAAATAATTTAGTTCTTGTTTGTAATATCCAATTTGTAATTCTATTTGTATCGAATTATTTGGCAAAAGGCTAATAAAAAACTGCAGAAAATGATTTTTCTGCAGTTCTCTACAAAAACGCGACTCAATATTT
>CAYFSZ010000013.1:0-26086 GCA_964346085.1 uncultured Mageeibacillus sp.
TGCGGAATAATCAGTTTGTTAATCATCAAATTATAAAGTAAATTCGTTGAAATAGGAGAATCGCCATGAAAATGATTAAGAAAAATAATAACAATCAATATAATTTAACGATTGGCGAGCCTGATGTTGAAATTAAACAAGATGATTTTATGAAAGAAATCTCAAGATTTAGACGAATTGATGCAGGCATGTTGATTGTTACTTTGATTTTAGTTTGTTTTGGGCTTATTATGCTTTTTTCAGCAAGTATGAGCACAAGCTTTGCTACCCAAAACGACAATACTCAATATTATTTCTACCGCCAACTAATCTATTCTATGATGGGGCTTACGGTTGGTCTTTTTATTGCCTGTTTTGTTAATATTAATTTTTTTAGAAAGAAAGCTTTTTATTCTATAGCCTATGTTGTAACAACTATTTTGTTAGGATTAGTTATTCTTCTTGGGACAGAACAGATGGGAGCGCAGCGCTGGTTAAATATTGGAGGAATCGGTTTTCAGCCTTCTGAAATAGCGAAATTTATGGCGGTGTATTGCCTTGCTGGATACTTCTCTGAAATCAGAGGAATGAAAAAAAGAGGTGCTCTAAAAGCGAAAAATAAAGGGGCACAATTTTGGTATGACGGTAGAGTGATGGTCGTATTACCTGCGATTCTAATGGGAGTCTGGTTCTTTCTTATCGTGCTTCAACCACATTTATCAGGTGCAATTATCTTTGGAACAATTTGCCTTGTTATATTCATTGCTGCAAAAATTCCTTGGAGGGCTTGGATAAGTGGAGTTTTGCAGATGATTCCATTATTAACAATTGCTCTTGTAATCGCCTTCATTGCTTATCCAATCATGAATAATGGAGACAGTCTAGCCGATTTTCTGGGTGAGAGATTTTCACATTCGGCCGAAAGAATTGAGACCTTTAATGATGAAGATGCGGTATCAGATGATCAGAATTATCAGACAAGACAAGCTGAAATTACGATGGGAAGTGGTGGATTAAAAGGACTAGGATTAGGTAAAGGAAGACAGAAATATAATTATTTACCACAAATCCACAATGACTATATTTTCCCTGCGATTGCAGAAGAATTAGGCTTTCTAGGCACAATGTCTATGTTGATATTATTCACAATACAATTTTTGATAGGAACAAAAATTGCTTTGAAATCGAGATCTTTATTTGCTAGCTTAATCACCTGGGGATTCTCTTTTTTGTTAATTCTACAAGTTATTCTAAATGTAGGTGTTTCGACGAAAGTCATTCCAGCGACAGGTATAACGCTACCTTTCTTTAGCTATGGTGGTACATCGAATATTATTTTCCTGGTTGAAATTGGATTGATTTTATGTGTCTCGAAGTCTGGTCAAATAGAGAAACCATCATTTAGGAATTCATTGCAGCCTAGTGAAAGGAGCATAAGTAGATGAGTCGATTATTCTATATTGCAGGTGGCGGAACAGCAGGTCATGTGAATCCTGCTTTAGCAATAGCAGAAGCGCTAAAAGCAAAATATGAAGATTGTGAAATAAAGTTTTTTGTGACTGAAGCAGGCGTTGAACGAAAAATGGTAAAAGAAGCTGGTTATGACGCCATTGTTATAAAAGCAAGCCGCTTACCTCGAAATCCGATAGATGCGGTGAAATTTGGCACCTACTCTATTAACGGCTATAAAACATGCCTTAATGAACTAAAAGAAAAGAATGTTTCAGCGGTAATAGGAACTGGGGGGTTTGTTTGTGGCCCGTTACTTTTGGCTGCCTCTAAATTAAAAATTCCTTATGTCATCCACGAACAAAATGCATTTCCAGGTAAAGCGAATCGATTTTTTGCAAAAAAAGCAGCTGCTGTTTGCATTTCTTTTAAAATGGCAGAGCAGCACTTCCATACAAAAGCTCCAATTCTTTACACTGGCAATCCAATAAAGAAAGTGTTCTTTGATATGTCACCAGAAGAAGCGAGAAAAGTTTTGAATATTCCTTCTAATAAATTTTTAGTTTTAATTATGGGTGGCAGTTTAGGGGCTGGTCAAATCAATCAAGCAATTGTTGATATATTCAATAAGAACTTATGGCAAAAGATGAAACGTCGCTATCCTGAATTGATGATTTGTGCGAGTGTTGGTCCTAAAAAATACGAATCAATCATGAGCCAAATCTCGATAGAAAATGAAGAAGATATTCAAATATCTCCATACTTAGAAAGTCATTTGTGGCTGCCGGCATGTGATTTGTATATTGGCAGGGCAGGTGCTTCCTCTTGCTTTGAATCTGCGGCTACAGGTACACCGACGATATTTTTGCCGTATCCAGAAGCAGCAGATAATCACCAATACTATAATGCAAAATCATTTGCAAAAGATCATGCTGCGATTTTGATAGAAGATAAGGATTTTAATGCACAAGTATTATTGGATCATATCCGTTATTTAATTGAAAATCGTACAGTGATGTTTAATATGAGTAAAAGAACAAAAGAAAATGCAATGCCTGATGCGGCGAATAGAATAGTTGATGTTATTGATAAGTATGCAAAATAGTCAACCGAACAAAGGTAAAACTAAAAATAACAAAAAGATGGTGAACAAGAATCATCAAACACCAGTGGCGATTGAAAAAACGCAACAAGAAAAACAAAAACCTATCCCGAAATTTGTTTTTTTTATCACTGGTTTTTTACTAGTGATAACAATTATTGCATTTCTTCCTCAATTTAGAATTCGTCAAGTCGAATTTGTAGATTTTAATTTTAATGCCCCTGAGGCTATCTATGCATCATCAGGGATACATCATAATCAATTTTTTCTCGAAAACATGGGTGGTGGATGGAAAGAATTTTTTGAAGGTCGTTATACGAAGGCTGAACAAAAAGTAATGAAAGAAAACACTGGAATTGATTCTGTGAAGATTTATTATCAATATCCTAGTAAAGTTGTTTTTGAATTAAAAGAAATCATTGAAATTGGGTGGATAAAAATACCAGATGGATACTGTACAGTTGATGCGAATGGTAAGGTCGTCTCTTTGCTGAAGGATGAGCCAATAGAATTACCGATAATTTCAGGTTTAACTGTTATTAATGCTAGTGTAGGGAAGAAGATTGAGGTGTCACAAGATCAATATTTGAACAATGCGATGTATACAATGTCTTCATTAATTGAAGCAGATATTGACACGCAGGGGGCAACCTTGCTTTCGATGATTACTAAAATAGAACCGACGATTAACAATGATATTTATTTAACATTATTAAACGGAGAGCAAGAATATACAGTTGTTTGTGATAAATCTCATGATTTGGTGGACGATTTTTTATGGTTAAAGAGAACCATAAATTCAGGAGTGCTTTCAGAAGAAACTGGGAGTATTGATATAAGAGGGAAGAATAGAATATTTCGCAAAGATAAACCTGCTGAAAATACATCTGAAGTGACAGAACCTGAAGAGACAGATATTACTATAGAGATGCAAAATCCTTAAATCGCATCAATATTAGAAAGGAATAGAAATAATGCTAGCTATATTAGGACTAATCATAGGAATAATCGTAGGAATTACGCTTAACATACCTATTCCAGCCGCCTATACACCTTATATTGCTGTATTCTTGATTTCCTCGTTAACGTCTTTGAGCGGAGTGATTGCCGATCGACTTGAAAATGTATTTGATAATGTTTTCACCTTATATTCTTTCTTGGGGAACATGATTGTTTCTCTAGGCATTTCTTTGTTAGGGCAACAATTAAATATTCCATTAGAATATATCGTGTATTTTGGATTAGGTTCACAGTTTTATCGTCATTTAAGAAGAATCTGGATACAGATTGCTTTACGCAGACATGAAAATATTGAGAAAAAGAAAATCTGAATTATTGAAACTTGCAAAAAAAGTTATAAGTGTAGTAAATTAAATTATATTTTAATTAAATAGTAAAAAATAAAGTTGTCATAATGACAATAAAGTTCATAAATCGGTTGTTGTACTAAGCATATTAGTGTAGAATTGTTACATAAATTAAATATATGTCAGTAAGATAATTTTTTAGATTTTTGAAAAATATCGATAGAAGTAAACTTGTCATAACATGTTTCGGAATCGAAAGGAGCAGTTATTTAGAATGGACTACAATATGAGTTTTGGAATGGAAGATCATCAAGGTGCGATTATCCGCGTAATCGGTGTTGGTGGCGGTGGTTGTAATGCTGTTAATCGTATGATTGAAAATGCAGTACAAGGTATTGAATTTATTGCGGTGAATACCGATAATCAAGCATTACAAAAATCAAAAGCACAGATTATTATTCAAATCGGTGAAAAAGTAACAAGAGGTCTAGGTGCTGGTGCGAACCCTGAGAATGGCCAAAAAGCAGCTGAAGAATCCGCTGAAGAAATTGAACAAGCTATCGCAGGTTCTGACATGTTATTTGTTACGGCTGGTATGGGTGGAGGAACTGGTACAGGTGCTGCACCGGTGGTTGCTCAGATTGCCAAAAAATTAGGAATACTTACGGTAGGTGTTGTCACCAGACCGTTTAAATTTGAAGGTGCTAGACGTTCCCAAAATGCTGAACGTGGTATTAGAGAATTAGAACAATATGTCGATTCATTAGTTATCGTTCCAAATGATAAATTAGTTGATATTGCAAACGAAGATACGACAATGAATGAAGCATTTAATTTAGCAGATCGTGTGTTACGTTTTGGTGTGACTGGTATTTCAGACTTAATCGCTGTCCCAGGCTTAATCAACCTTGACTTAGCTGACGTTCGTCGTGTTATGACAAATGCTGGTATTTGCCATATGGGTATCGGCTCCGCTTCAGGTGAAAGCAGAGCAACAACTGCAATTCGTCAAGCAATTAATAGTCCTTTGCTAGATACAACCATTGATGGTGCAAATGGTGTTATTGTTAACGTTACAGGTGGTTTGGACATGAGAATTAGAGAAATCGATGAAGCTGTTTCTCAGATTCGTGATTCCGCTTCTCCTGATGCTGATATTATTTTCGGTGCTGTCATCGATGAAAACATGAAAGATGAATTGATGATTACAGTCATCGCAAGTGGTTTTGATCAAACGGCTTCTCAAGTTAGATCCAATAATCAAGTAAATTACGGATTTGATCGTAGAAAACAAATGACTGAACCAGCTCCTTCAAGACCAGCTGCACGTGAGAATGATGGTTTCAACTTCCTGAAAACTTCAGAAAGACAAGATCAAATAAATCGTCAACGAGCACAAAATGATTTCAGAGTTGATGGTGGTTTCGGTTTGCCTTCAATTTCAAATGAAAAACCTGAACCTAAGGTTGAATCCGCAGAACCAGTTAGAATTCCTGAAGAAAAGAACAGAGAAGTAGCTGATTTTGTACATCGCGTTTCTGAAGACACAAGAAAAACATCAAATCAAACTGAGTCATTGGAAGAAACATTTGAAAAGAAATCATCTAGTGAAAAATCAGAGAGATCATCAAGAGGAGGACGAATTCTTCCTTGGATTTTGCAAGATGATGATGATTTTGATGAATAAAGTTTAATGACCAAAATTGTTAATGAGCCGGTTATATTATATGTAGCCGGCTTTTTATTATTTTTCCTTTAGCAATTAGCCGAGGTGTAGTAAAATAGATTTGTTAGTTGCAAAAGATAGGAGTTAGTTATGAAGTGTCCATATTGTGGATTTCCTGAAGATAGAGTATGTGATTCGAGACCAATTGATGATGGCGATGTGATTCGTCGCCGTAGAGAGTGTTTGCACTGTAAACAGCGATTCACGACATATGAAAAAGTTGAAAGAGTTAATTTTGTTGTCGTAAAAAAAGATGGTAGCAGGCAGCAATTTGATCGGGATAAATTGATAAAGGGAATTCTCAAGAGCTGTATTAAACGTCCTGTCACTTTAGAGCAAATAGAAAATTTAGTTACTGAAATTGAAGTGCAAAATAATAATTTAGCTCGAAAAGAAATTCCATCACTTGAAATAGGTGAACAAGTTATGGAGAGATTAAAAGATATCGATGAAGTTGCCTATATTCGCTTTGCTTCTGTATATAAGGAGTTTGAAGATTTGCATTCGTTTACGACTGAATTACATTCTATGATGGATAAGAATGATTGAACAGAGGTGTTTATGTCCAAAGTGTTAATTGTGGATGATGATCAGAATATCAATGAATTAGTAAATTTGTATCTAGAATCAGATGGGTTCGAGACATGCACATGCTTGAATGGAAATGAAGCTGTTTCAGTTTTTTATAACGAAAAACCTGATTTAATTGTTCTTGATTTAATGTTGCCCGGTATGAGTGGGTTCGACATATTGCGTGAAATTCGTAAAACTTCAATGGTCCCTGTGATTATGCTCACAGCTAGAGGAGATACATTAGACCGAGTGGTTGGCTTAGAACTTGGAGCTGATGATTATGTCACGAAACCTTTTGAGCCGAAGGAATTGATTGCAAGAATAAAGGCAGTCTTAAGACGGGCCAAAGCAAGTGCAATGAATGAAAGTCAGGAAGATGACGAGAATATCATTCGTTATCCTGGTTTTGTTTTAAACAAAAATGATTATACGCTTACAATCGAGAATAAGGTTTATTCCTTACCACCAAAAGAATTAGAGTTATTATTTTTCTTAGCCAAAAATCCAAATCACGTATTTAAAAGAGAACAACTTTTGGAAAGTGTTTGGGGGTTTGACTATTATGGCGAATCCAGAACTGTAGATGTACATATCAAGAGATTAAGAGAAAAATTAGATGAATCTTCACATCCTGCATGGGAACTGGTTACAGTTTGGAGTGTTGGTTACAAATTCGAATTAAAATAATTAATAGCAGAAATGATGAAAAAAATAGAGAGAGAAAAGCCTTTACATAGATTAAGTATTTATCGTAGAACATTGATTTGGATGATTTTTGCGATTTTATTTGTTCTTGTGCTATTGGCATTTGTCTACTCTATTCTTTATTCGAGAGCTCGTATCAGTCAGCTAGAGATTCAATTACTCAGCTCAGCACAAGCAGCGGCAGAACGAGTGGAATCTAGAATGGACCATGAATATATAAACTTGTATAATTCTGAAGAAAGAGGTTATCTAGCTTTTACCGCTAAATCAAGTGAGAGTATTGTCTGGTTAGTAAATAGTGAAGGGAAAATTATCTATTCATCTGCATTACCTCTCTCTTCTAGAAATCAGCTAGACCAAAATGATCAAAAAGAATATTTTTTAAAGAGTGATATGCTCAATCGCAGTTCAGTTTCTAGTCAAGGAAAAACAACATTAGGAAACTATTTTGATATTTTACCCGAAGGAGAAGAATGGATTACGGTTTCCTATCCACTTAGTGGCAACTATGGCTATAGTGGAGAAGTTTTACTTCATTATTCTATTGGTAATAGTCAATATGCGTTCATTAAAGAACAACAGAGTTTATGGTTGTCATTTGTGATTGCTTTTATTGCAGCTGTTGGCATCATCATTTTATTATCGCGGAATATCACAAAACCAATTTCTAAAATTGTAAAAGCGGCAGAAGAAGTATATCACGGAAATCTCAATACACGAGTCGTTTTAAAAAAGGAAGAGCCATTATACATACATGAATCGATTGATTATAAAGAAGACGATTTGATGATACTCGTTCGAACAATGAATACAATGATTTCAAAATGGGAGAAGCAAGAAAATGAACGTGATGATTTTATGTCATCAGTTTCCCATGATTTAAGGACACCGCTTACTTCAATCAAAGGATTTTTGGGGGCGATTCAAGATGGAACAATACCTCCAGAAAAAACAGATCATTATTTGACGATAGTCTATCAAGAAGTTGATCGATTACAGGATTTAATCGAGAATCTTTTCCGTTTGATGACTGTTGAGAAGCAGAAAGAGATTCATTTAGAAGTATTTGATATTGAAATATTAACCCAAGAAATTGTTGATAGTTTGGATCCTATGATTAATGCAAAAGCAATTCATATCAATGTGGATAGTCAATTAGCTGATGATGAATTGACAGTGATGGCTGATCGAGTTGCAATTCATCGAGTGATTTATAATGTATTGAGTAATGCTGTAAAATTTACTCCGATGAATGGTTTTATTCGAGTCGAACTAATTCCAAAAGGGGAAGAGAAAATTTCGATTTCAATTGAAGATAATGGATTAGGGATCAACAAGGAAGATCGTCAAAATATTTTTAATCGTTTCTATAAAGTAAATAAAAGTAGAAGTTCCGAGGGCTCGGGGATGGGTTTATATATTGCAAGAACTTTATTAGCTTTACATGGGCAGAATATATATGTTGGAGATAGCTCATTAGGTGGAGCCAGATTTACTTTTAGTTTAGCAAGACCGAAAGGTCGTAAAATTTAATGACTTTATAAGAAAGGGGTCGAGATATGTATAACAATAAAATAATGTTTGATTCAGTGAAGAAGATGATGTTTGGCTTTATACTGTTTTCTCTATTTTTTTTCATTGCTTCTGAGGTGCATGCAGATGAAACAGAAACAATTGCGCAGACAATTGCAACCGATATGACAGAAATGACCCCTGATCCAATCGATGTTGGAATGGAAAACATAACAGATGAGAATTCGGAAAATGTAACAAATCTGGTGACTGAAACGGTTCCGGAACAAAGTCAGCTTGACGATGAATCTTATACAGAAGAATCAAATGTAGAGATCTCTCGAAAAATGGATTTGTTAAAACAATTTCCGTTCGAAAGTATTGTTGGATACTCGTGGAAAACGTATTCTGAAAAACCGCTTAGTGACATTTTTTTAGAATACTCAAATAAATTAGGTGCGCTTTACTCGGCTAAGTTGAATAGCAATGAAACCCCTCGTTATTCAATGATTGCTGGTGGCTTTTTTGTGTCACCAGATGGACAATTTCTAACAACTTATCGCCAAATAAAAGATATTTTTAATGAGAATAATGTTTCTGTGTCTTCACAACTTTCTCTGAAATTACAGACCAAACAGAGCTTGGAATTAATGGATGTTACTTTAATTAAAGTTGATGTTGATGCAGATCTTGTGCTTCTGAAGGCTGATGTTAGCCAGATTCATCAAACAGAAATTCCTTATGTCCAATTGGATTCTACTGTTGATTATCAAGTTGGACAGGCAGTGTTTGGAATTAGCTTACCGAGTACGATGGCAGTTGATGGAGGCTTATATCCAGGATTCTTAACCGAAATTGGTGCTCAGGAAATGAAAGAAAGTGGATTTGCTTCAACGCAATTAAAGAGTAGTGCAATCATTCCGAATACATCAAGTGGAAGTATTATTACAGATACTACGGGAGCAGTAGTTGGAATTTCAACAGTTCCTGAATTGAGAAATTTAAGTGATCGTTATAGTGTTTTCTATCCAATTGATCAAGTTAAATCTAGAATGGGATATTTGTTATCTGAAGAAGTTGAAGAAACACCTTCTATTGGAGTAACATTCATTAGTGATTTAGATAATCAACGATTACGAAGTACATTCCTGTTACCAGAAGGACTATATATCACTAAAGTTGAATCCAGCAGTCCCGCTTATGTAGCAGATATTCGCAAAGACGATATTATTTTGTCAATCAATGGTTTGGACGTTCATTCAACATATGAGTATCAAGAATTTATTTCTAATCTTGTTCCAGGTGAATCAATACAGTTGACAGTGTTTAGGCCATCACTTAATCGTCAATATGAAAAGACTATTTATTTAGATTAAGGATATATGAAAATGCCCAAATTATCTTGGAAAAAGAAAAAAGAGAATGCTGAAATCATTTATCAACGATTAGAAAAAGTGCATTATCAGCAAAATATGACATTGCAATTTTCAAATGCTTGGGAATTATTAGTTGGAGGTATTCTTGGAGCACAAGCAACAGATGAGCAGGTGAATAAAGTCACGGAAGTACTGTTTGTTAAATATCCAACGATTGCAGATTTTGCGAAAGTTCCAGTTGAAGTAATGATGACGGAAATTAAATCTATTGGCTTGTTTCGTAATAAAGCAAAATCCTTGGTTGGAGCTGCTCAGAAAATAATGCAAGATTTCAACGGAGAAGTTCCAGTTGAGCGAGAAGAATTAATGAGTTTACCCGGAGTAGGACCTAAAGTTGCGAGTCTTGTTCGTGGTGATTTTTTTGAAATACCGGCTATTGTTGTTGATACGCATTGTGGCCGAATCACGCGTCTTCTTGGCTTAACTGAAACAGATAATCCGGTGCAAATTGAAAAAGATTTAATGAAGATATTACCTGAAGAATATTGGATTGAATGGGGACATCATATGGTCCGATTGGGCAGAAGTGATTGCAAAGCAAGATGTCGTTGTTGTATTTCCTGCCCTTTACAAGATGTATGTCAATATGCGCAGGGGAAGAAGGTACAAAAAAAGATCCAAGAAAAACTTAACACGGGAGAAGAAGTTGGCTGTTTCTAATGAATTTACGAGAACAAAAATTAACCGTATTAAATCAAATCTCTGATAAACGCGCAGCTCTGTTTGCAAAGCTAGGAATTGAAAATTTAGAAGATTTACTTTTCTTTTTTCCAAGAGCCTATGAAGACTTATCCGATGTCACACCTTTACATTTAGTGCAAGACGGAGATGTAGTCACAATTAAAGCGACGGTTGTTCAAGCACTTAAAACAACTTATAAGGGACGTTTGAATTGGACGAAATCGAAGATCTCCGACGGGGTTACATTATTAGATGTCATCTGGTTCAATCAACCGTGGTTAAATAAAAAAGTTAAACAAAATCAAGAGTATTATTTATATGGAAAAATTCAAAGAAAAAATAGAAGCTTTTCAATTCAGAGTCCGCAGATTTATACAGAAGATGAATATCAATTCAAAAAAATTCAAGCCATTTATCCTTTGACAGCTGGTTTGACACAAAATATTGTCAGGAATGCAGTTGCACAGGCTTTACAAATCAATCGGGATGAGTTAATCGATGCGATTCCAGTGAAAATCAGAGAAGAACAAGCTCTTTGTAGTTTGGACTTTGCTTTGGAAAAAATACATCAACCAGAACAAAAAGCAGAATACCTTATTGCTAGAAAAAGACTAGCATTTGAAGAGCTATTTCTAGTTAGAGCAGCTCTTTTGAATATGAAAAAGCAAAGAACAGAACATGCTGAAGCAATTTCATTGCAAGGGGATTCAGATTTGTTAAAAGAGAAGATGTCGGAGTTATTCCATCGTATACCTTTTCAATTGACAAATGCCCAATCAACAGCAATTAACACTTTGCTTCAAGATTTGAAAAAAGAAAAACCTATGAATCGTCTCCTCCAAGGGGATGTAGGTTCAGGGAAAACGATAGTTGCAGCTTTTGCGATGGCGTATACAGTTTGGTGTCAAGGGCAAGTCATCTTTATGGCCCCAACATCTATTTTGGCAAAACAGCATTTTCTTTCTTTACAACGGTATTTAGCGCCTTTGGGAATTAAAATATCTCTACTTACCGGACAAACGACACAAAAGGAAAGGAATGAGATATTAGCAGCGGCAGAAAATGGGGATTTAGATGTATTAGTCGGCACACATGCTGTATTGGAAAAGGATATTTCTTTCCAAAATCTCGCCTTTGTTATTACAGATGAACAACATCGTTTTGGGGTTGCGCAAAGAGCTGCAATTACGCATGCTGAAGATAAACAACTTATTCCACATCGCTTGGTTATGTCGGCAACGCCTATTCCTAGAACATTGGGGCTCATTATTTATGGTGATCTTGATTTGACAATCATGAATGAACTTCCGCAGGGGCGAAAGGAAATCAAAACCTATCGTGCAACAAAACAAGATGAAGACAGAATTTATCGATTAATCCGTAAAACGGTTGAAAGAAATGAACAGGTTTATATTGTATGTCCGCTAATCTCTGAATCAGAAGAGATGGAGTTGGATTCTGCTGAAGAAACATATAAATTTTTATCTTCAACTGTATTTCCAGATCTAGAGATAGGACTATTACATGGATCTTTAAAAGCTGATCAAAAAGATCAAGTGATGGAAGAGTTTTTGCAAAATAAAGTAAAAATACTCGTCAGTACGACAGTTATTGAAGTAGGGGTAGACAATCCAAGAGCCACACTGATGGTGATCAAAAATGCAGAGCGATTTGGTTTAGCCCAGTTACATCAGCTGCGGGGGAGAATCGGCCGAAGCGATTTAGAATCAATGTGTATTCTGTTAAGTGATTCTAAAGATCAACTCGCAATCAATCGCTTGCAAACGTTATGTAGGACGCAAGATGGTTTTGTGCTGGCAGAAGAAGATCTGAAATTACGTGGACCAGGAGACTTTTTCGGGGTGAAGCAACATGGCTTGCCCGCGTTCAAACTAATCAATTTATATGAGGATCAAGAGTTGATTCAATTAGTTGATCATATGATTGAAAAGATATATTCCGAATATTCTTATGCTACAATACAGGAAAAGGAAAAAATAATAAACGCAATCATACAACGTTATCCTGAATTGTATCAAGGGATTACGTTGTAAGATAAAGAGGGATATACATGCCACGAGTCATAGCTGGAAAAGCGAGAGGAATTCATTTAGAGACAAACGAAGAAGCTCTTTTACGACCAACGACAGATTGTATGAAAGAAGCGGTTTTTTCGAGTCTGCATCATGCAATTCAAAGAGGGGAAATTAAGACTTTTCTAGATTTATATGCTGGCTGTGGTCAAAATGGGATTGAAGCTAAAAGTCGCGGAGTCGAAACTGTCTATTTTGTCGAACAAAACCGTAAATCGGCGCAAATGATTAAGCGCAATTTATCCAAAACAAAATTAGCAGGTGAAGTGATGTTACTACCTGCACAACGAGCGCTTCAAATATTTCAAAAATCAAATCTTAGATTCGATGTGATTTACTTTGACCCACCTTGGCCTTTACTACATCAATTTTGGGATGAACAGCAAGAAACGATAGAAAACTTGTTAAGTGAACATGGAGCGATTTTTATTGAACATTCTCAGCGCGAACTATTAGAAATTGATGAGCAAAAGTGGGAAATTCTGAAGGATAAAAAGTATGGACTCAGCCATTTGCTTGTATTAACAAAGAGGTATCATGATGAATAAGAAAATTTGGGTGTATAGTGGGACATTTGATCCATTTACGACTGGTCATTTAAATCTCGTTGAACGAGCTGTGATGTTATGTGATGAATTAATCATTGCTGTTTCCAATCATCAGAAGAAAAAAACAGTATTTTCTTTAGAAGAGAGAATACAAATGATTTTACTTGCAATACCACACTGTGATAATATCAAAGTTATAGAATTTGAGGGATTAATTGCAGATTTTTGTCGTGAAAATCAGGCGAATGCAATTGTTCGAGGCGTTCGTAATCAAATCGATTTAGATTATGAAAAACAGATGTCTACGATTAATTCTCAACTGAATAAGGGAATTGAAACTGTGTTTCTTTTAGCCAAAGAAGAATTAATACATATCAGTTCCTCAAATGTAAAAGAGTTAGCAATGTATTCAGATGAATTCTTAGGAATGATTCCTGATTGCAATATAGATTTTGTGAGGAGAAAACTAAAAAAGGAAAATAAGTCCTAAAGGACTATTCCGGGAGGAAATATGGAAAATAACAACGAACTAAATTTTCGTAATAGTAGAATTAATGAAGAGGATATTTCTCTTGAGCGACCAGCAAGAAGAGAAAGAAAAAATACTTTAAATGATAGTCAAAATGAAATTGATGAAAAAGTCGATGAAATTTTGATTAAAATGGAAGAAACTTTGCATTCCGCAAGAAAAGTTCCTCTATCAGATCAATGTATTGTTGACCGTGAAGAAATGTGCTATTGGATTGATTTAGTTCGTGAAAAACTTCCGGAAGAATTAAGACAAGCAAAGTGGTTATTACAGCATAATAAACAATTAATTGCTGAAAGTCGTAAAGAAGCAGAATCTATTTTAAACGATGCTGAAATTAAGATGGCTCGTATGATTGATGAGCATGAAATCACGCAACAAGCAAAAATAGAGGCACAAAGAATTGTAGATAATGCAAATACACAAAGTCGCCAAATTCAATCAAGTACAATGGATTATGTCAAGAATAATCTTGAAGATTTAGAAGAACAATTAACAGAAATGTTAGTTTATATTCAAAAAAATAAAAAAGAGTTAGATATATAATAATTAGGAATACATATGAAGAGAAAAGACTTAAAAGTTTGCGTGTTGTTTGGTGGACAAAGTAGCGAACATGATGTTTCTAGACAATCTGCATCTTACATTATTGATGTGTTAAAAAGACTTGATTTACAAGAGCTTCATACAATAGGTATAACCCAAAAAGGCGAATTTATTCATTATAGAGGTGATAGTGAATTAATCCGAAATAATGAATGGTTACAACATGCTGATAATCAGGAAGTTTTGTTCAAGCCTGGACAAAGTGGTTTTTTTACACAAAAAGATGGAGAAATAAATTGGCAAGCGGTTGATGTTTTCTTTCCTGTTCTACATGGAAAGAACGGAGAAGATGGAACGATTCAAGGTCTTTTTGATATGATAAATGCGCCATTTGTTGGTTGTGGTGTTTTAGCTAGCTCCGTAAGTATGGATAAAGTTGCATCCCGTATGCTTTTTGACCAAGCAGGGATTCCTCAAGCGAAATGGACATGGTTACGAAATAGAGATTTCATAGAAAAAGAAGAGCAATGTATTTCAGACATTGAAAATACTTTGCCATACCCAATATTTGTAAAACCAGCAAATGCGGGTTCCTCAGTAGGTATTTCAAAAGCTCATAATCGAGAAGAATTAGTCAGCGCATTAGTATTAGCTTTCAAACATGATGAAAAGGCTGTCTTAGAAGAGAGCATTCACGGACGTGAAATTGAATTAGCTGTTTTGGAAGATTTGACAAAAGATGAACATATTGTTGTTTCCTTACCAGGTGAGATAATTCCAGATAGAGAGTTTTATGATTTTGAGTCAAAATATATTTCTAATGGCTCTAAATTATTAATTCCTGCAAATTTAACTGAAACTGAAATTAGCGAATTGCAAGCGTTAGCCAAGAGAACATTTGAAACTGTTGATGGAAAAGGCCTGAGTAGAGTGGATTTTTTTGTAGACTTAAATAGCGGGAAAATCTTATTGAATGAGATCAATACACTTCCTGGTTTTACCGAAATCAGTATGTATCCTAAATTAATGATTGCATCAGGATATACAGAAGAGGAATTGGTTGAAAAATTATTACAATCTTCTTTAGTGAATATTAAGATGTAGTGAATCTGTTAGTAATTTGCAATCTAATCCGTGCATAATAACAATGAGTAATCATAAGGTTGTCGCCATAGGAGGAATTCAGTCGTGAAACGAAGATTAACTATTTGTTTTTCAGTTATTTTTATATTCTTATTTCTAGTGGCATGTGATAAAGTCAATCTTTTTAATTCTGAAAATATTTTTACAGATGATAAAGAAGTAGAAACAGAGCCTGTCGAGATAGTTGATCCTGAGACACATATAGCACGAATTCTTGAACTTATTCAGAGTGATGATACAGAAGCGTTATTAGATTGGATTCATCCAAGCGCTATTGATAAGTATGGACGTGAGCAAATCGTTGATAGAAATGCGAAAATTCATGCAGGAATTGGATTGAAAGATATTGAATTACTTGATTTTAAAAGAGTCAATGAAAGTGATAATCAGCATTCTGTTTCTTATCAAGGCAAAGCAAAATATTTGACAGATTATGGCCCGATTGAAAAGCCAGTTACTTATAATTTTATTTATCATCCAAATGAATCAAGATGGCAATTGAATTGGACACCGAGCGTTATTTTGCCTGGATTACATGATCATGGTTTAGTTCAAATTGTCCCACTAAAAGCTAGTCGTGGAGATATTTTTGATCGTTCTGGTAAACCTTTGGCTTATAAATCTTTTATCAATCGAATCGGCATTGTTCCTAGTAAATTAAAAGACAGTGATATTCCTTTGATTGAGCAAGCTCTAGAATTACCAGAAGGCTATATTAATGAACAAATATCACAAGAATGGGTTAATGATGATACATATGTTCCACTTAAAACTGTTGTTGAATTAACAGAAGAACAGAAAAAGGCAATTGATAACTATTATCTAATCGCTCAACAAGTTGAGACGAGAACATATCCTTTAGGAGCAGCAGCAGCCCACTTGGTAGGGTATGTAACAAATCCTACTGGAGAAGATTTAGAGAACGAAGAATATCAAGGGATGACAGCTGAAGATTTCATTGGTAGATCTGGACTTGAAGCCATCTATGATAAAGAACTTCGTGGAGAGAGTGGTTACAAAGTTATCGTAACAGGAGATTATGAGCAAGTACTTTTAGAAAAAGAAGTTGTTCATGGCAAGAACTTATATTTAACGATTGATTCTGATCTTCAAAAAACTATTTATGATCGTTACCAAGATGTTGATGCTACTTTTACCGCTCTAGACCCACAAAATGGTGATTTATTGGCTTTGGTCAGTACACCATCGTTTGATCCACAAGATTTTGTGTTGGGGATTAGTCAAGAAAAATATGATGCCTTAGTCAATAATCCGATGAATCCATTATTCAATAAATTTGCTTCGGCATTAACTCCAGGGTCAACAGAGAAAATTTTGACCGCCATAGGAGGATTCAATGCGGGTACATTAACAGAGAAAACTGCATATAATATCGTAGGTAAGGGGTGGACATATGACCCAAGTTGGGGTAATCATCAAGTTATCCGTTTTACAGTGGTTGATGGAAATGTTGATTTCACAAATGGGATTGCTAATTCTGACAACATTTATTTTGCTAGAGTTGCATTAGATATGGGAATTGATGTATTCAATGACCAGATGGCAAATTTACAGTTTGGACAAAGCATAGCTGCTGATTATCCTTTTGGGGTGTCTCAGTTAACAAATAATGGACCGATTTCAGATACAATACTTCTAGCAGATGCTGGATATGGCCAAGGGGAGCTATTAATTCCTCCGGCTCATTTAGCATCAATCTATGGTGCCATTGCAAATAAAGGTGTTTGGTATCGACCAAGACTTCTTCTAACAACAGAGGAAACTGCGATTACACAGCATATTGCAGATGATGCAGCAATCTCTTCAATAGAAAAAGCAATGAGAAAGGTTGTCACGAATACAAATCCTACCTTGAATTTTTCAGGTACTAGTCTTGTAGGGAAATCAGGTACAGCAGAAGTAGGATTTGATGAAGCAACAAATCAAGTTCGACAAAATTCTTGGTTTGTTTCATATGATCAAAATCAAAGAAATCTTGTTCTTTCAGTGACTATTTTTGATACACATCTAAAAACATTCCAGGAAGCAGTCAATGCAACTGAAGACATTTTTAGAACAATTAATCAGGGAGGATCATATGCTCCTCCGCAAGCGGTCGAAGCTGAACGAGCTATTACTATTGAGGAAGTAGAAGAATAGGTGATAAATAATGAAACACATGAAGTGTCTTTTTCTTCTTGTCATGATGTTTAGTTTGATAGGTTGTTCTAATCAAGAGACTGAAGATGAACAGAGTTCTCTGACGCTAGAAATGTCAACTAATACTACATCGTATTCTTCAGCTGCTATAGAAACGGAATCAACTGAAACTGTAGAAGAGAGTGAAGAAACTGTCCCAAATAAATCTATCTCATATACGCAGGAAGAAGAGCCAGATAGCCCTATCGCGCTGATTCGATTAACGAATGCGGAACAAGGAGTTTCTGGACGAGCGGCTTCTAAATTTTTTAATACTATATCAGTGGTTCCAGTTTATTATGAATATATTATCACCGATTTTGTAAATAATGATGAACTACAAATTACATTAGCACTTGATGAGAAGCACAGATCTTATACAAAAATCAGTAAGAATAATCAGGAAGTAGAATTACTATTAACAGAATCCAATCAAAACTTTCTATTGGATCGTGAACATCGATTAGCGACCGAAGTTTCTGAGAGTGATGTGAAAGATTATCTTATTTCGAATGAGTTATTCACTCAGATGAGTGAGACAGCAGAGCATATGTACTTTGTTGGTAATGGGGAAGCAAATTTTCATAATCAAGAGGTTACTTTTGAAGAATACACACAAGATAATAAAACATTTATCCGTTATTATTTTGCAGATGATATGGTATTAGGTCATCGTTCTTTCATCGAAAATCGACTGAATTCAGAAACTAGAATAATTGCACTTAAGAATCATTTTCCAGAACTGATGGATATTTTTGAAATCCCTGATGACTTTACCATTCAGGTATTAGAAGAGGATTCAACGCTATCCCCTGAAAATGAAATGCCATCACTTGATCCAACTGCAACAGAAAAAATAGAAGATAATGAAAGTCCCTAGAATATGACAAGGAAGATAGAGAAAATAGGACAACCAATTACTGAGAATATCATTTCATTTGAACATGAAGTGGTCGCATTATCGAGCCAAGAAAAATCAGGAAAACATATAGTGATACTCTTTTCTTCCATCAATCATCATCAACAAGATGAGCAATATTTTCAATATGAAAAAATCATACAAGATTTTGTTTTTCAAGAGAACCTCCCGAATTCAATTATATTCATGAACGAAGGAATACATCTTTTGAAAAATTATGGGATTTTGAAAATATTGAATGAACTACAAAAAATGGAAATCGACATTATCTGTTGCAAAGAATCCTCTTTGAACAATAATATAGAAATAAAGGATGCTACCTTAAAAAAAGCAAGCATCCATGAAATTAATCGTATCTTATTCTCTGCTGATTTAGTTGTTAGTTATTAGCTTTTAGGATAATCCAAACAAATCCCTCCATGATCTACTTTCACCAGAAAAGTCAGAATAATGTCTCTCTATTTTTTCAATATCATAAGCGGATTTAATCGCCTTACCTAATGACAAATCATCATAAATACCAAAGTCTTTAAAAAATGTTTCAAGTTCAATATTTTGTTCCAACATATAATTCACAATCGTACTGATGAAGCGTCGATTATCAGGAGTGCTTACCTCACTAATTAAATGAATACGGTTCCAGTTGAAATGCGGATAATCTAATTTATCGTTTAATATGAGGGGCTTATCTGATTTTGATCTGTCCATATCATAAAACGGGAAAACTGTGTTCTCTAATTCTTCACAAATAGAAGTAATGACTTTTGCAAATTTATTATCTGGATAAATATATTGATAGGTAATCCATCCATGTGCATATAAAACTCTACTTAAGCGTAATGAAATAATGGTACGAATTTTATCAGAGGTACTTTTTTTATTCACCGTTGCCAAAATTGGAAATAGAAGATTCAGCTGCTGATGATCAAGGCTAAAAGCAAAATCAGTTAGTTTTTCATCTGTATCAGCTTTGCGCAATTGAGCGATAAACCAGTTGCGATGCGTTTTATTAATTTTAGTTTGAATCTCTCTAGGTAATGGATGAATTTCTTTGGCTACTTCAACCAGTTCTTCCAATGAAGCGTTACTAAGTCTCTCAAATGTCCTTTTTTTGTGATTAGGTACATTCAAAAAAGGCAATTCGCGAATTTGTGGTTTTGACTCTAACTGACTAAGAGGCCTTATCTTTGGCCTACGAAACATCAGTTCTTCATCCTTCGAATCTTTGATGAAATGAGTAGAAGGTGGAGTTGTTTCATTAATTTGCTCAGCAACTTCAAATGTAGATTCCTCATTAGCTAACTGGATTTCCTCACTAGCAGGAGAAGTATCTTCAGTGGCTGACGACAAATCTTCATCTGTTAAGGGAGATACTGTTTTTTCAGCCTCTTGCTGATCTATGTTTTGAGATGATTCAAATTCATCTGTTGGATTAATTTGCGTTCTTCGAATAATCATAGCTATTATTTATCTAACAAATTTTTGCCCGATTGAATAGCTAAAGGTAAGCCTTCAACGGCATCTTTGATTTCAGCAGTTGTGAAAATCAATCTCTCAACGATATCAGCTAATGCGTTTTCAAATCCTTTGAGTGTTGCGTCAACTTTGGTTGTGGATTCTGTAGAGAAATGATCTGTAGCAGAATGAATTGATCCATTGATTGTTCTTAAATCATTCATTAAGGCATCCATGCGATCGACCATTTGATTGTAATGGGCATTTTGTTCTTGATGCAACTGTTGACTGATATTGATAGAATCTTTGGATTGTGAAATGCCATCGGATAAAGTGCTTAATGAATTATTCAACGCAATCTCTAAACCATGAATTTGATCTTTCAAGTTTGCATCTTCACCTGCGTAAATAGATGTCATTTTTTGTGTCACATCAGCCAAAACTTCAATGAAGTCTGAAATTTGAGCCATTTCATTGGCCATATCGTTTTTAGCAACAGTCATCAACTCAATCGATTCTGTCACTTCACGGTTTAACAGAATATTTTGTTGTCTAGAATTTTCAAGAATTGCAATTGAGTCTTGAATGAAATTAGTTGTATCTTCCATCAAAACGTTAAAAGAATTCAATTCGCCTGTTAATGTTTGGAAATGATGTTTAACGGATTCGTTCAGATTTTCTGAAAAACGATCTGCTAATTCAGCCATGCCTGTATTCTGTTGTTCTGAAAGATGACTTGCCAATCCTGTTAAAGCCGTTGAAGATTCTTTAATTGGTGGGGCAATATCATTTTCGAGAACTGTTTTGATGGTATCGCTGACAGTTTTATTGAAATGATCGGAAACAAATTCATTCACATTTTGATTGAAATTATTCATGTCCTCATGAATTTGATTCTCATGATTGGTCATTTGGTTGACTAACAATGCTAAACCATCTTTTTGTGTATAAACAGGAATATGTTTTTCAATTACATCTTTCATGCTATTAATCGACAAAGATAAATCCTTTTTCAAAATATGACGATGATTAAGCATGAATAGGGCAGTGATAATTCCAATTAATAATGGAATATAAGAAAAAATACCTCTAGCTTCAAAAATAGAAGGATTGACAACTGGTAAAAGAGCTAATACAAATGAAGCAAGTAAACCACAACTGAAAACCAAAATAGCTGGAGTGAATTGCAAACTGCTTTTTAATTGATTGCTGCTCAAGTACTCTTCGTTGAAATCTTCGGATAAATCAGGCAACCAGCGTTTATCATACTTATGTTCGCTAGTTGAAATGACATTTGAAATGGCATTTTTTAAAGGTTCATATTGTAATTCATCAGTTGCATTTGCTAAAACATCTGTATTAGAAATGTTAAAAGAATCTGCAGCATTTACATGTTCTTTTAATATTGCAGCATCTTGATTGATTGCTTGCAAAGATTTTTTGCTAAGTGCAATATAAATAATCGTTGTAACAATCAAGATTAATGGTAAGATAGCGACAAGAATCAATTCAATGATTGAAAATGAAATTGTGCTTAAAATAGTATACATAATAGCCCTCCCTGGGTTTTACTGTTTTTTCATACTAATTATCATACTAAATTGACATCAATCATGGCAATAATTAGAATAATGAGATGAGTTAAGAATAGATTAAACTTTAATATCAAATGAATATTTTAAGTGAGAAAAGGCATGCTAAAAAAAATCACCTATGACTTAGAAATATTGAAAATTGCAGTTTTTACAAAATCGAGTGAAAAAGGGACTTATGAAATTGATTGCTTTGAGACTCTTTTGCAAGAACTTAGTGAATCTTTATGTGAAATACAAATGAATTGGTTTGATGTAGATTCTATAGAAGACAGGGAGAATTTACATGAATTATGTGATTATCAAGGAATTGTTTTATTAGGTAGGGAAGGTAAAACAGGTCTAGAGGGCATGATTCAAGTTGCTCAATTTGCTAGAGAAAATCAAATTCCTTTTATGGCATTTAATCAAGGTATGCAAATGGCAGTCGTTGAAATTGCGAGAAACCTTGTTGGTTTAACAGATGCTTATACAGATGAATTTGATTCGGACAGTTCTGATATTTTTTATTCAGCACATTTTGCAAGTGAGGAAGTAATTTCACGTATTGGTGAATTTCCGATGATTGTACAAGAAAAATCTCCATTAGCAGAAATTATTGATAATCAAGAAATTATTTTACACCATCAGCATCAGGTTGAGATGAATTTGATTTTTCAAGGACCTTTGCTCGAAGCAGGACTGTTGATAGAAGGAACATCTCCCAATGGGGTATATATCGAGGCAGTTTCTTTCAAGAATCATCCTTTCTATCATGCTTTTATCGCAGAACCATTTTGGTTACAAGATTCGTTTGATGGGATTTCCGTCTATCAAGCGTTTTTAACATCAATTCTTAGTAATAAAAATAAACAGTAAATAGAAATTTTTCAGGAGGAAAATATGGCTTTAATTAAGGAAGATTTATCACGTACATTTAGTGAATATCTATTATTACCTAATTTAACAACAAGAGAATGTGTGCCAGACAATGTTTCATTAAGAGCACCTTTGGTCAAATATCGTAAAGGAGAGGAAGATTGTCCGATTAATTTGAATTTACCATTCACATCAGCCATCATGCAATCCGTTTCAAATGATGGATTGGCAATTGCTTTAGCAAGATCTGGTGGTATGTCTTTTGTCTTTGGATCACAATCAATTGAATCACAGTGTGAAATGATTCGTAAGGTCAAAAAATACAAAGCTGGTTTTGTTCCGAGTGATACAAATCTTTCTCCTGAAGCAACGGTAACAGATGTTATTCGTTTAAAAGAAAAAACAGGCCATTCAACAGTACCAATCACTTCTGACGGTACATCCACCGGAAAATTATTAGGGATTGTCACAAGTCGTGATTACCGTATATCCCGTATTACAGGCGATGAAAAAGTCAAAGATTTCATGACTCCAATCGAGAATATGATTGTTGCGAAAGAAGGTGTCACATTAAGTGAAGCAAATGATATTATTTGGGACCATAAATTAAATCAATTACCAATCATTGATGAAGAAGGAAAATTAGTTAGTCTTGTTTTCCGTAAAGACTATGATAGCCACAAAGCAAATCCGAATGAAATGCTCGACTCTCATAAGCGCTTATTAGTTGGAGCAGGTATCAATACAAGAGATTATCAAGAACGTGTTCCGGCATTACTCGAAGCAGGTGCAGATGTTTTGTGTATCGACTCCTCAGACGGTTTTTCTGAATGGCAAAAAGACACCATTCAATGGATCAAACAAAATTGTGGTGAAGATGTGCGCGTTGGTGCAGGGAATGTCATTGATGCCGAAGGTTTCCGTTTCTTAGTGAATGCTGGCGCTGACTTTATCAAAGTCGGTATCGGTGGTGGTTCAATTTGTATCACTAGAGAAACAAAAGGGATTGGTTGCGGACAAGCTTCTGCTGTTATTGCAGTAGCGAAAGAAAGAGATATCTACTACAAAGAAACAGGCATTTACATTCCACTTTGTTCAGATGGTGGTATCGTTTATGACTATCATATGACTTTAGCTTTGGCAATGGGTGCAGATTTCTTAATGCTTGGTCGTTATTTCGCAAGATTCGATGAATCTCCAACCAGACGTTTGAACGTCAATGGTAACTATGTGAAAGAGTATTGGGGAGAAGGTTCCAACCGCGCTAGAAATTGGCAGCGTTATGATGATGGCCAAAACAATTCCGGCAAAATGGTCTTTGAAGAGGGCGTTGATTCCTATGTTCCATACGCTGGTAAGTTAAAAGACAATGTCGAAAACACAGCTGCTAAAATCAAGGCAACAATGTGCTCATGTGGTTCTGTCACATTGGATGAATTCAAAGATAAAGCAAGACTTGTTATCGTTTCTCCAACCAGTATCGTAGAAGGTGGAGCACATGACGTTATCAGAAAAGATAGCGATGTCTAGCAGGAATTTGCAATAATCATTGCAAAATACGTAAGAATCAGTAAAATAGGTTGTTAGTAAGAAGTAACTTTAAATACTAAATCTATAAAATATATTAAGTGAGGTACTACAGCATGTCAGCAACAGTTTATGAAATGACATACGATGGTGTTAAAGAATTACAACAAGAATTAGAACATCGTAAAACGGAGCTTTCCATTGAGATTGCAGAGCGTTTAAAAGAAGCAAGATCTTTAGGCGACCTTTCAGAAAACTCTGAATATGATGATGCTAAAGAAGCACAAGCAAAGAATGAAGTTCGTATTGCTGAAATTGAAACGATTTTGAAACATGCAAAAGTCATTGAAGAAACTGCGATTTCAAGTGATAAAGTAACATTGGGCTCAAAAGTCAAAATTCTTGATGTTGAATTTGATGAAGAAATGACATATACCATCGTAGGACCTCAAGAAGAAGACATTTTCAAAGAAAAAATTTCAAATGAATCTCCAGTTGGTGCAGCTATCATGGGTCGTGAAGTTGGTGAAACTGTCACAGTTAGATCCCCATCAGGTGAATTGAAATACAAAATTGTTGATATTCAAAAGTAATTAAATTATTTAGCGAGCTACCAAAAGTGTTAGATTGAGAAATCTTTTCTTAGGTAGCTTTTGCGATTTTATGTATTGTGATATTTAATGCGTATTGAAGAAAGAGGAAGACATGAGCCAAGAAGGAAACAATGCTCAAAACAACAAAGAACAAGCAGTTGCTGTACAAGAACAAGTACAAAATAGAATTAATAAATTGAATGAACTAGATGCACAAGGACAAAATCCGTTTTGGTTAACCACAGCAAAACAGACTCATCACACGCAAGAAATTCTTGACAATTATGCGGAACTAGAAGAAAAAGAGGTTTATGTAGCTGGTCGTATCATGAGCAAACGTGGTATGGGTAAAGTAAGCTTTGTCGATTTGCGTGACCGTCGTGGTCGTATTCAAATTTTTACGAAAATTGATGCTTTGGGCGAAGAAACATACAAAGCTTGGCAAAACCTCGATCTTGGCGATTTGATTGAAGTGCGCGGTGAAGTTTTTACAACACAAAAAGGTGAGATTTCCGTGCGTAATCAAGGCTATCGTTTACTTAGTAAATGCTTGCGTCCTTTACCTGAAAAATTCCATGGTTTAACAGATACAGATACTCGTTATAGAAAACGTTATCTCGATTTGATTATGAATCCAGAAATCAAGGATACGTTTGAAAAAAGAAGTAAAATCATTTCCACTGTTCGCCGTGAATTAGAAGATATGGATTTCATCGAAGTTGAAACGCCAATTTTGAATCAAATTGCAGGTGGTGCAGCAGCAAGACCATTCATCACACATCATAACACTTTGGATTTAGATTTATTTTTACGTATTTCGCCAGAACTTTATCTCAAACGCTTGATTGTTGGTGGTTTTGAACGTGTTTTCGAAGTGGGTAGAAATTTCCGTAATGAAGGAATGTCCACAAAGCATAATCCAGAATTTTCCATGATGGAGCTTTATCAAGCCTATACAGATTATAATGGCATGATGGATATTTCAGAGCATTTGATTAGCAAATGTTGTTTGGCAGTTAATGATTCTTTGCAAATCAAATATGGTGAACATGAATTGGATTTAACACCTCCATTTGCAAGATTAAGTATGATTGATGCCATCAAAAAATATACCGATGTTGATTTCAACGAAATTAATGATGATGAAGGAGCACAGGCAATTGCCAAAGAAAAAGGCTTAGCAGAAGCGGAAGGCAAATCCCGCGGTGAAATTATTAATTTATTCTTCGAAGAATTCTGCGAAGATAAATTGATTCAACCAACTTTCATTTACGATTATCCAATCGAAATTTCGCCATTAACGAAAAAGAAAAAAGACGATCCTCGCATGACAGAACGTTTTGAAATCTTCATTTGCGGTTCCGAATATGGAAATGCTTATTCTGAATTGAATGATTCTCAAGATCAACATGAACGCTTCGTTGCCCAAATGAAAAAACATCAAGAAGGCGATGAAGAAGCGACATTACCAGATCAAGACTATGTTGAAGCGTTAGAATACGGTATGCCTCCAACAGGTGGTTTAGGAATTGGTATTGATCGTTTGGTCATGCTACTTACTAACTCAGCATCCATTCGCGACGTACTTCTTTTCCCAACAATGAAGCCAATAGG
>CAYFSZ010000014.1:0-25581 GCA_964346085.1 uncultured Mageeibacillus sp.
CTCCTAAGAAAGGGCCTCCCGGAACGGCACGCATAACAAAGAAAGTAATGGTTAAGACTGCCCAGATTGTTAAAAGACCAAGCAATATTCTTTTCAAAATATAGATCCAAGTTTTTGATCCCATACTCTCCTCCTCATCGTAGATAATCTACGTTTGTTTGAATAAAAAAATTTGCTATTAAATTTCCCCTGATAATAGCAAATTCACTAGTGAGAATAATTATACAATTCTATTCATCAATATACAAAGCCACTTCTTGAAAATGTTAATTTGACTAATGTTTATCCAGAATAAAATTTATTTATGAATAAATTCACTGAAAAAGAGCTAAAAAACTCTATTTTGTTGAATGTTTATAGGTGTTCCAAGATATATAGTAATATGCATAAATATTATCTTTTATGCTTTATCCACTTCAGAACCATCTCAGATAAATCTTCTTGATTTGCGATTATTTCTGCTTGTTCTTTTCGTCTATATAATTGAAGAATAACTTCAGGCATTTCAGATTGCCAAAGTTTAGAAATCATTTGTAACGACTCCCAATCCTCTTCAACATGCAACTGATTTAGAGATGAAAGAACTTTCTCAGAAAATTTATAAGGACTGGCGGTACTAGCAATTAGATTAAGCTGTTGGTAATTTATTTTTTGAGCAACAGCATAGGCTACGGCTGTATGCGGATCCATAATATATTCATAATTTTCAAATACTTCACGAATTGCATCACCTGTCTGTTCTTCATCAGCCCAACCGGCATGAATATCCAACATTTCAGGATTGACTCGAAATTGACCGTTTTCTTTCAAATCTGACATGATATTTTGAATGAAATTACAGTCTGGATTTTTAAGATAGAGATAGCGTTCCAAATTACTTGCGACTAAAATATCCATGGATGGAGAAGATGTCTTGAGTAAATCTCGATTTGCATCATATTCACCAGTTTGCAAGAAATCTGCTAAGACATGGTTCGGATTCGCGGCTAAAATAATCTGTCCAATTGGCAGTCCCATTTCTTTTGCATAACAAGCAGCAAGAATATTTCCAAAATTCCCCGTTGGTACCGTGACATTAATTTTTTCTCCATATTGGATTTTGCCGGTCTTAACACATTGGAGATAACTGTATATATAATAATTCATTTGGGGAATCAAGCGACCAATATTAATGGAATTGGCGGACGATAACTGATATTGATGCTGTTCCACTTCAGTCTGCAATTGCTCGTCTGAAAAAATCGCTTTGACGGTTCTTTGACAATCATCAAAATTCCCTTTCACTGCAATTGCTCTGACATTATCTCCACCCGGACATAACATCTGTTTCTTTTGAAAAGAGCTAACTCCTTGATAGGGATAAAAAACCAAGACCTCAAAGTCTTCAACATTGGCAAACCCTTCCATTGCCGCTTTGCCTGTATCACCAGAGGTTGCTGTCAAAATCAAAATTTGATGTTGATCTTGCAAAAGTTTTTTGGCAGCTTTCATTAAATGTGGTAAGCATTGCAACGCCAAGTCTTTAAAGGCTAATGTCGGACCATGCCATAATTCGATTAATGCGGTTCTCTCATCTAACCAATGAGTTGGAACAATTTGAGAATCATCGAAATTATCCCCATAAGAAGATGCAACAATTTCATCGATGTCGTTTTCTAAATCATCAAAAAAGATGGTATAAATCTTTTTTGCAATACTGTGATAGGAATCAGAAATCCAACTTTCGAAGTCGATTGTTGGGATTTCCTCGGGAACGAATAACCCTCCATCATCGGCTAAGCCTTTGAGAAGCGCTTCCGCAGAAGAATAAAACTGTTGATTATTTCTTGTACTATGGTATCGCATCTTGACCTCATTTATAGAACATTTTCATTGATACGCACAATATGTGCTCCTTTTTGATATAAATCCATTGCCGCCTCTAAAGAAATTTCATTTGAAATAATTACGAGATTCTCCTGATTTGGAATCATTTGATCCGTAATATTCTCAATATCTGTAATGACTTGTTCGAGGATTAAATCACTTTTCGGAATGCGTAAATAATAACGCGATTTATTAAGCAATGCTTGATTTTCTAACTCAAGATTTTTTTCTGAAAAATACAATGGTTGACTCATGCTTAACTCATAAATATCTGTCATCAAAGCATTCGCCGTTGGATACATTGTTCCGCCTTTTCCTGTAAAACGCAATTCATCACAATAATTCCCCTTGAAAGCGACTTCATTCATCAAGCCGTTCACAGAAGCAAAATCACAATTTTGAATAGCCGTCGGCATGACCGAAGCCATATATTCATGATTCGCTAATAATTCCTGATGGCAAATTAATTCTGCAATTAATTTCACCTGATATCCTTGTTCTGACAGAATAGCAATATCTTCATTTTCAATTCTAGTGATTCCGATTAATGGCATGTTTTCTTCTCGTAAAGCGACGCCTAAAATCATCATACTGAGAATCGTTAATTTTCTTCTGGCATCATAACCTTCTAGGTCGTCTGTTGGATCTGCCTCCAAGACGCCTAATGTTTGTGCCGCAGCAATGACTTCGCTTAGCTCTTTTCCAGCAGTTAGTTCTGATAAAACATAATTGGTTGAACTATTGATAATTCCATATAGTTGGTCAATTTGATTAAAAGCTATCAGTTTTGATAAGCTCGACAACACTGGAATTCCACCGGCTACAGAGGCTTCGAATTTCAAATGCACTTGATTCTCTTTTGCAATTTTCTGTAAATTGAAAAAGTCTAAGGCAATGGCTGCTTTATTCGCAGTAACAACATGTTTTTTTGCTTGCAGAGATTTTTGAATATATTCGACAGCCTTTTCTTTTTCACTTGTCACTTCAACAATCACATCAATCGAATCATCCTCAATAATACGCTGAAAATCTGTTGTCAATAATTTTGTCGGGCATTGCGTTTCTCTTTCTCGTTCAAGATTTTTGACTAGAATTGCTTTGACTTCAATATGTTGTTCC
Source organism: uncultured Mageeibacillus sp. (assembly GCA_964346085.1). GTDB lineage: Bacteria > Bacillota > Clostridia > Saccharofermentanales > DTU023 > UBA5436. Next base: position 2,986 of record CAYFSZ010000014.1, read on the forward strand.
GTTTTCTGAAAGTAATTCTCCCTTTGTTGTTCAATGATACGATATAAACCTTGTCCAACAACTCCAAAACCAAGGATTGCAATATTCATATTCTACCTCTTCTACTACTCAAAAAATTCCTGATAAATTGCCCTAATCGCCCCTTCAAATTGCTCATTTGAAACGCCGATAATGATATTTAATTCGCTTGAACCTTGTGTAATCATCCGAATATTAATTTCTGCATCAGCCGCTGCCTTGAACACGCGAGCCGAAACCCCAGAACGGTACGCCATATTTTCACCAACAATTGCTATCAAAGATAATCCCGATGTAATTTCAATTTTGTCTGGCGAACAATAAATATCAAGTTCTTCGAGAATTTTCTTCTCGATTCCCTTTATTTTTTCTTCACGAACAATGACGGAAACTCTGTCAATTGATGAAGGCATATGATGGATTGAAATCCCATTCGCTTCAAAAACAGAGCACAATTTTCTGAAAAAACTCATATCTTCTGTCATATGATATTTTTCGACATCGATAACTGTGAAGTTTTTTAAACCCGCAATACCAGTGACAATTTCCGAATCGTCCTTACGTTTCGCTTTAGGTAGAATCATTGTACCCAAATCATTCGGTGCATTTGTATTTAAAATATGAATCGGAATCCCCCGTCTTCTTGCGGGGGAAATTGCTTCTTCATGCAAAACTTGCGCACCCATATAACTCAATTCTCGCAGTTCTTCATAAGTGACTGTATGTAGAGGACTAGGATTATCAACGATACGCGGATCCGCGGCTAAAAAGCCTGACACATCCGTCCAGTTTTCATATTCTTCAACCGCTAACGCCGAAGCAACGATTGACCCTGTAATGTCCGATCCTCCTCGCGGAAAAGTTGCGATTGTACCATCTTCTCTTGCTCCATAAAAACCAGGTATGACATATCCTTTGTCTCTTATTTTTGTGCGAATTAATTCTTTACTCTTGCTTTCATCATATTGATTTTGCGCATCAAAGCGAATAATTTCAGACGCATCAATAAATTCATATCCCAAATAACTTGCCATTAACTTTGCCGAAAAATATTCACCACGACTTGCTGTATAATCAGCACTTGCTCCGTTTCTAATAGCTTGCTCTGTCTCTTTAAAATCATCGGTTAAATCTATCGATAAATCGAGTGCATTTTGAATATCTAGAAATCTTTTTTTGATTGATTCAAAAACCTCTTCTCCGCCGATACCCATATTCATCAATTGATGGCAGAGATATAGCATATCTGTAATTTTGTGATCGGAATTATTCCTTTTCCCCGGAGCGGAAACAACAACAATCTTTCTTTCTTCATCAGCTGTAATTATAGATTTGACCTTCACGAACTGATTCGCATCTGCACAAGAGCTTCCGCCAAATTTTGTCACCTTCATCATTCTATTCCTCTATTTTTTCTTTTTATAATTGACTAATTGTATTCCTAGCACAACAAGTAATAACGCAAACATTAATCTTGGTTGCCATATATTTTCTTTTAAAATAATAGCTGATCCAAGTGCTCCAATGACTGGGATTAAACTTTTATAGACACTTAGTTTTGATACTGAATGATATTTCAGCATTGTAGACCACAGGGAATAAGCTACCGCCGTAAGCATAGCTAGATACAGCAGAATAAACCAAGCTTTACCATTGATCGGCTGCAATTGTCCTCCGCCTAATTTTCCAATCATCATCAAGAGAATTCCACCGACGAAAAAATTCCAACCACTTAATAAGCTCGGATGATTTCGTACTGTTAATTTTTTGATTAAAATAATGGACAATGCAGAAGTCAAAGAGGATAAAAGCATCAAGCCATCGCCCAGCCAATTAAAGCCTATTTTTTCTCCACTCTGAAAATCAATCAAAACAACACCAATGAATCCGAAAATACAGCCTAGTGTAACCAAAGTCGTCATTCTTTCATTTTTAAAGAAAATAGCCGCTAAGATAATTGTCATAAAAGATGATGTACTTGCTAGAATTGAGCCTATCGTACCAGACGTATTTGCCAAACCCACGAAAAAGAAACCATATTGTACTGTCGTTTGGAGAATACCCAAGAAGAAAATATCTTTCCATTCTTGAATCGTGTTAGGTATTGGATTTCTTTTCTCTGTCCCCGCAACAAATAAAACGGCCAAAAATCCAGACAAAGCAAATCGTGAGCCAGCGAATAAAAGCAAGGAAAAGATGGCTTCAGGATCTTGATTGTCAATTTGAAACAACTCATAGCCAGATTTTACTGCAGGAAACGCGGTCCCCCACAGAAACACACAAAATAAAGCTAGAGGGAGCCAAACAATTCTCTTTTGCCAAAATTCACTTTTATCTTTTTGTATATTTATGCTTTTCATTCATTCATTTTACTTTGAAATTTCAGAATTGCAAAAAATTTTATGTATTCTTATTAATATTGCTTTTATTTTTATTCAAAAACTTGATTCTTTTTGAGTAAACCTTCTACATGACTCACTGGCAAAGCAAAAATTGAACGAATATGACTGTTTATATTTTCAGATTCTGTCAGTAAAGCATCGCAGACTTGATTTGTAATTTGGCGATCAACCAAGAACCAAATCATTTCTTTTTCAGTTTCTATACTCATAGAAGCACTTAACCAAGTATCAGATCTTGTATCACGACCATGGAAAATCGTTGCACCACGGCAACCATTTTTTCTCGCTAGATCAATCACTTCTTCTGAAAACCCACGATCAATTGTGCAGATAATCATCTCATGAATTGTTCCTTCAATTTGATGCACTGGAATTGTTGTGATTTCCCTCGACAAGCTCGATTTACCATCATATTCTTCTCCAGACTTACGCAACATTTGAACCTTATTAATCGCACCAAGCACCATAATGCTAATAATTGGTGTCATCGCAATCATCGCAATAATTCCAAATCCATCTTTGAGTACATCCGCAGTTGGAACTTGGTCAGCAACCCCTTGCGCAAACGCTAGAATAAAAGTCGCCGCCATTGGACCAGAAGCCACTCCACCAGCATCAAAAGCAATTCCTGTAAATATCGGATCTACAAAGAAAGACAGCGCAATGGAAATCAAAAATCCTGGTAAGATAAAGAACCATAATTGAATATTAGGACTCATAATTTTCAACATTGATAGTGCGATTGCAATTCCAACACCAATTGACAAAGTCATGCGTAAAAGTGAATTTTTAATATTTCCTGCAGTGACGTCTTCAACTTGCTCTGCGAGGACATGCACTGCTGGTTCTGCTAGAACGACTAACATTCCAAGAATTAAACCTATGATCGGTAAATATGTGGAATATTTTTCTGCAATTCCATATCCTAACACACGCCCCATATCCATGAAACCCGTATGTGATCCAACAAGGAATAGTGTTAAGCCGAGAACTGTGTATATGAGTCCACGAATGACTCGAATCGTTTCTTTTCTAGATATTTTGAATTTGAAAAAATTAAAGACAAAGAACAATATAATTATTGGGATTAAAGCCTTAATGGAGTTGAAAAATGTGCCTCTAAAATCAGCAATAATCGGCGCAAGCACAGCATCTGTTGTGATAAATTCTTGCGCACTTCCTTGAATATTGCTCTGTCCTGATAATACTGAGATGAGCATAACAGCTAGAATCGGCCCTGCACTCATTGCACCAACCATACCAAAAGCATTTTCTTCTGCTGATTTACCTCCTTTGGTTCTGGATAAACCTACTGAAATCGCAAGGACGAACGGTGTTGTTAATGCACCTGTTGTCGCACCAGAAGAATCGAATGAAATCGCTAAGAATTCTTCCGAAATCCTAGTACCTAATAATAATATTCCAAAATAAATAATCAACATCATCAGATTGTATTTGAATCCAGTCAAAATACGAATTGATGCAATAGAAATTAAAACCCCTACACCGACAGAAATCATCATCACTAGAAAATTTGACTCAAGGCTTCCACCAGAAGCTCCTTCAACTTGTCCAGCCAAAATCAAAACATCTGGTTCAGCAATCGTGATTAAAAAACCTAATAGAAAGCTTAATATGACTGTTTTAAACAAACCTTTTGATGTCGCAATTTCATGCGCCATATGATAACCAATTGGTTCCATGCTCTGATCAACGCCCCAAAGGAAAATAGAAAGACCAAAAAATACCAGCCCTGATCCAATGAAAAAACGTTGCACGATTGGAAAATCAATACGAATAAATGCCATCGATAATACGCCAACAAAAATAACCACAGGGATTAAAGATTGAGCGACTTCTTTTGTTTTTGATTGTAATAAATTCATCGCGTCCTCCTAATCTACAAAACTTCCTGTTACTTTTGAAACGGGTAAAGTAAACATAATACCTTTGCCAGGTTGCTCTAATTGCAAAGATTGAAATAAGTCAGATTGAAGACCAAGTGCTTGACCACTTTTCACCAAGAGCATCACAACATCCTTTTGAGGTTCAATACTGAATGGGAAATAAGCGTCAGAAGGTATTCCCGCTCCACGACCATGTATTATCGTCCCTCCACGTTGTCCTAATTGTTGTGCTTTTTGAATTACTTCTTTCCCATCTCCTTCGTTTACAACAACAAAAATACATTGATACTCAAAACATTGTGGATCATATACCTCACCTTCTTGTAGTTGAGCTTCTCTACGGAAATGGCTTAGCGGAATTGAAAAAGCAATCCCTTTTCTTTTTTTATTCATACGAAAGTGATCTAGCATTAAATCATGAATCGCATCTACATACTCTTCTTCGATAGGCGGCAAAAAAACGATTTCTTTCTGGGTCTCATCTAAACCTAAAATTCGCAGTAATTTATTTGATGCTGTCCCTTCACCCAGAAGAATTGTTCCTCCAGTTAATCCCAAGACACGCATTTCATTGAGAAAATCGCCTGCTTTACCACGATTGAGTACACTCATGAACAAGCTTTTTTTTGTCATTGTTACCTCTTTCATTTGGTCTCTATATGTAATTAATTTATCTTGAAATGATTGAACACATAACTTTTTGCGGTTAGTTCTTGTTGATTATACTATAAAAGCCCAGATTATTGAAATTTAAGTTTGGAGTTCTGCATTTGAGATTTGGACGGCTTAATGGGGAAAATTAATAAATTCCGTCCTTACACGTAGCAAATTGCTACGTTCAAAAGTACGGCTTATTGCCTAGGAGTTGCCATTTCCGTCACCACATGCAGCTAATTGTTACGTTCAAAAGTACGGCTTACAATAGCCAGCCTCGAATTTCCGTCCATCAATGTAGCTCTCCGCTACATTCAAAAGTACGGCTTAACGCGGCACCCCACGATTTTCCGTCCCTATACGAAAGTTTTCGAGGGACGGAAAATCAAGTGGAACCTCCAAATTCCGTCACTAATGAAGCATTTTGCTACATCAAAGAGGGACGGAAATTCAAGCGGAACCATCAAATTCCGTCATCTCCAAACTCTACCGCTTCCCAATAAAAAAGAGCTGCCTCCAATCGAGACAGCCCTAATTCACAAAACTCAAGATGAAAAATCTATTTATTATATTTATAAAATCCTTCGCCAGCATTAACGCCAGTTTTTCCTGCGTCAATACGTGCTTTGAGCATCTTAGCGATACGATTATTTAATGTACCTTCTTCATTTACATCTGGTTTGTTCATCACCATATGATATGGTGTTTCAGCACCAACAACGTCTAAAATTTGAACTGGACCATAAGGTGCACCAGTACCTAATTTCCATGCTTTGTCGATATCTTCAGGTGCAGCAATTTCATCTGCTAAAAGAGCTAATGCAGCATCCAAGAATGGTGTTAATAACGAATTTAATAAATAGCCTTTTACTTCTTTATATATTCTCAATAAATTAATATTTCTAATAAAATTATTTATTCGGATACTGGTTTAACATCTTTGCCTTCATGGGCAACTAACAACGGATACTCTTTTTTCGGATATGTAATTAAGCTGACCACTACTAAAGCAATAATACAAGCTACGCCACCTGCTAAAGCTTCTGCTATTCCAAAAGGAGCACCTAAAATTTTCCAAGCGATACTCACGACAAAGCCAGCTGAAACCGAACTAATAATTCCCGCTTTGGTTGCTTTTTTCCAGAATAAAGCTGCGAACGCTGGCACCCCAACTGATGCTGCATAGAACGTCCATGCAAACATTAACGCTGCATAAGCACTGTGAATGTATAAAGCAATAATCATCGCAGTAAATCCAAGAATTGGGGTTAAGATTCTAGACCATTTTAATTCTTGTTCTACAGTAAAGTCTTTTTTGATGCTACCAACGATATCTTGTAAAAATGTCTGAGCCGAAATCAATAAATAACTATCAGAAGACGACATCATAACTGCTAACAATCCTGCAATCGCAAGCCCTGTCAAACCAGCAGGTAAGATACGAATAATCAATGCTGGAATCGCCGCATCAGAAGAAGCTGCAAAGTTAAGTAAATCCGGTACTAGAACCCTTGCTCCTAAACTTACTAATAATGTAATGAAAATCGTGATTCCATATGTGAAAGTTCCCCAGAACATCCCGCGGCTTGCAATTTTTTTGTTTCTGGATGCGAATGCTCTTTGCCACATTTCTGCACCAGCAAATGAAAATAAAAGATTGGTGAAAATATAACCAACGATGGTCGAGTCAGGCCTTGCAGATAACATGCCATCTGGTAATTGTGCTAATAGATTTTCAACGCCACCTGTTTTGCTCAAAATCATAATTGGTAATGTAATATAAACCATAACCAACAAAACGAGGAACTGAGCTACATCCGTGTAAATAACTCCGAACAATCCTGAAGCACTTGTATAAATGATAAAAATGATTGTCGCAATGATTGCACCAAGTTCGTAGGAAATATTCCAGCTACTTCCAACTAACTGAATAACCGTTGCTGTTGCAGAAATTTGTGAACCTACTGTCGCCATCATGGTATAGCCAATTAATGCAGCAAAAATCATCTTTACAGATTTACCAAAACGTTTTTCCATCAGTTCTGGAATCGAAGAAATATTGTATTCTACCCCAATATGATTAATGCGATGTGAAATAAAAGAAAAAGCCAACATTCCTACGAAGTAAGGTAAAGCTGGCCAAACACCGACTAAACCTTGATCATAAATAACGCCACCTCTGCCGATTAATGCTCCTCCACCAATAATCGTTGCACAGACTGTCGCTAGCATCGGGAAAAATCCGATTGATCTTCCTCCAACAAAAAAATCTTCTGCTGTTTTTACCTTTTTAGTAAAAGCAAAACCAATCACTAGCATCGCCAGCAAGTACAAAATAATAACGATAAAATCTAATGTCGTGAAATTATCCATCGTCCACCTCTTTTCTTCAATTTTTAATATATGTGATAATTTATTGTATATGAATATTTATTCACTTTGCATATATTATTATGTAATCAATATTTTATTTTTTTATTTATCGATTTTTTTAATATGATTAATTGCTTTTTCAATTACTTGACAAAATCAAATCCAAAAAATAAGCTTATGTCAGTTTATTGTTAGTTATTTATATACAAATTAAGGAGAATGCCTTCTGGATACCAGTCATATAGTGCAAATTATCATTTTTGTTGTTTGCCTTTTATTATCAGCTTTTTTCTCATCTTCTGAAACAGCTTTAACATCAATTAATAAATTACGCGTTCGAAACATGGTCGAGTCTAATGTTAAGCATGCAAAAACAGTCAGACACTTGATTGAAAACCCTAACAAATTATTAAGTACTATCTTAATTGGCAACAATCTGGTGAATATACTTGCCTCTTCCATCGCTACTTCTTTGAGTATTGAGTTTTTTGGAAATACCGGGGTTGGAATTGCAACAGGTATCGTAACTTTTCTAGTCTTAATCTTTGGAGAAATTACACCAAAATCTATGGCAGTGCATAATGCAGAAAAATTAGCATTGTCAGTTGCTCCTTCAATTCGTTTATTAACTGTCATATTTACACCAGTCACTTTTTTATTGTTGAAAATAACTTCTGGGATTGCAAGACTTCTTGGCAGCACAGATGCTGAACCAAAGCCTTTTGTTACTCAAGAAGAGTTCTTGACAATGGTCAATGTTGGTCATGAAGAAGGCGTTTGGGAAGAAGAAGAAAAAGAAATGTTAGAAAATGTTATCGATTTCCGCGAGTCACAAGTACGTACAATTATGACTCCAAGGCCAGACATCGCTTTTATTTATCTTGATACGACTTATGAAGAATTGAAAAACATTTTTAAAGAAGAAGCTTATTCCAGAATTCCTGTTTGTGATGAATCCATCGATAAAGTTGTCGGGTTTATTCATGTTCGTGATTTTGCAACAATGGATTTTGATAAAAATAATTTTGATATACAAACATTGATTCATAAGCCATATTTCACCTATGAATTGCAGAACGTGACAAAGTTATTGCAATCCATGCGCCAAGAACATGTGCACATGGCAATTGTCTTAGATGAGTACGGTGGAACGGCTGGTCTAGTCACAATCGAAGATTTAATTGAAGAAATTATTGGTGAAATCGAAGATGAATATGACGAAATGGATACTGAGATTCGAAAAATTAGTGAAACGGAATACATCATTGAAGGTAGCACCAACATCGAAGATGTGAATGATTATTTCGGTTTCAATTTAAGTGATGAAGATTTCGACTCACTTGGAGGATTCCTATACGGCGAGTTTGACCGCGTACCTGAAGAGAATGAAAGTATTTATTATGAAAATCTTGTTTTCACCATTCAGAAAATGGACAAAAACCGTATTGAACTCGTTGACCTCAAAATTCTCGACAAAGAAAATCTTCCTGCTTCCGAAGAAGAGGAAGATTAGAATCATAATTATTTTGACCAATCGATGAAGATGAATGAGAAGATAATTAATCCTAATTATCTTCTTTTACTTTCAACCAAATATACTCATTTTCTTGGGCTGCATCGTCTAATGTTTTAAGCAAGCGGACAGAGTATTGATCAACTTTTTCATACATGGAATAAATATTCTGTAATTCAATCAAAGTATAATCGTGGATTTCCGACAATAAATCCCACAAAGCATCCAAATTTCTTCCATAATAGCTTGGGAACTCAAACTGTTCTTCTAAATATTTATGTAAAGATTCTCTATCTTCTACTTTTGAAAAATCAAGTGTTATTCGTTTCATTTTCTCACCCCTAATATAATTGCTCAAAACTTGCATAATGATCATCTGTATAGAAAATCAAGCCATCATTAGAATAAACGATACGTTTAGCATTTCTAGTGCCACCTTCATAATCGATATCACATTCATAATACTGACGTCCTGGAGCTTCAGGCAATAATCCTTCTCGATTTCCGAATCGATCTCCTCCTATGCTATATCCCGGAGCAACTTCCGGTAAGTTGCCTTCTCGAGGCTCCCATCCTAAATCATAGGCTTCATTTTTCGTAATGAAATTCGGTGGTAATTCTTCAAATTCAAAAAGATAGGCAGCTACTTCATGGACGGATGTATACGATTCTCCATATATCAAATCTGACTTTTGATCTGAATCATTATAACTTTCATCTATTTGCGTCTGCTCATCAGATTTTTTTGAATCGTTAGCAGCTTGCGTTTCACTCTTTTCTGATTTCTCTGATTCTGCTTCCTGTTTTTCTTCGCCATCAGGTGCGATAATAGATTGATAATCAAGCGCTCCTCCTTGTTCTTTTCCTGGGGATATCGTTGATGTAGTATTTTTCGCTTGCCCCATTTCATTGATTATCGGCCCAATTAATTCAGAGCAAGCTGTTGCTCCGACAATCATTCCAAATAAGGTCAAGACCAAAACAATCTTTTTTAACCAATTATTTTTCATCATTCCTATTTTCTTTCTAGTTTTATTTTCGCATATTATTATAACGAAAAACCAAAAGTCGCAAAGTCACTATTCTGAGTCGAGATTTTTGTTACTTGTTTTCTAATACGTAAAAAACTATTATGAAAAGAAAAAGGAGGCTTTTATGCTACATAAAAATACAGATAGTGAAATTCTCCAGTACGCCTTGGAATATTTCGCAGATTATATCAAATATGAAACAACATCCGATCCAAAAAATCCGAATTGCCCATCTAGCGAAAAGATTTGGGATTTAGCTAAGAAAATCAAATCAGATTTAGAAGATTTAGGATTAACTGCAGAGCTAGACGAACATTGTTATATTTACTCCACTCTACCTGCCAATCAGGAAGCAAAATATTCATTAGGATTAATTGCTCATATGGATACGTCTCCAGATATGAGCGGAAAAGATGTCAAAGCTCGCCGTATAGAATATAAAGGGGAACCAATTGTTTTAAATGAAAGTCACCCTGATTTTATCGCAGAAAAAGAAGCTGCGATTGTTATGTCAGAGGAACTTTTCCCTCAATTAGTGAATCATGTAGGTAAAGACTTAATCGTAACTGATGGTCATACATTACTCGGCGCAGATGATAAAGCTGGCCTCGTTGAAATTATGGCTTTGGTTAAATATTTACTGAAGCATCCAGAAATCCCACATGGTGATATTCAAATTGGATTTACCCCTGATGAAGAAATCGGTCGTGGTGCTGATTTATTCGATGTTGAAAAATTCGGTGCGGATTATGCTTATACCATGGATGGATCTGCTCTTGGAGAACTCGAATGGGAAAATTTCAACGCTGCTTCAGCCGTTATTACTGTGAAAGGACTAAGTGTTCACCCTGGCAGTGCAAAAAATAAACTACGTAATGCCATGACACTAGCTGCAAAGTATATTCTTGCTATGCCTGCTAAAGAAACACCTGAATGTACAGAAGGCTATGAGGGTTTTTATCATTTGGTTGAAATGACTGGACAAGTTGAAGAGGCAACACTCGAATATATTATTCGAGACTTCAATCCAGACTCTTTTGCTAAAAGGAAAGAATTCATGGCTGAATTAGCTAATCAGTTGAATCAAGAGCACGGAGAAGAAATTTTCTCATGTGTCATTCAAGATTCCTATTACAATATGAAAGAAAAAATTGAACCGCATAAATTCCTTATTGAATTTGCAAAACAAGCGATGGTTGAAGCCGGTATTGAACCTCTGGATATCCCAATTCGTGGCGGCACAGATGGCGCAAGATTATCTTTCATGGGTCTTCCTTGCCCTAACTTATTTACCGGGGGAGATAATTTCCACGGCAAATATGAATTCTTGGCTGTTGAAACTATGCAAAAAGCTTTGGATATGTTAATTCAATTAATTCAAAAATTCATGTAAATTTATGTAACAGGTTGAAATAAAGAAGGGACTGTCAATCGATGAAAGACAGTCCCTTTTTAACTTAAGTAAAAGTTTTACTTACTCTTGCGGATGATTGTTTTTTGACTCTCCGACTTTAGAACCTAGTTTAAATGTTGTGTATAAAATTAATAATACACCAGCAATTAACAAACCAATAGCCAATGCAATCAATGATTTGACAATCAAAACTGCTAATCCTCCTAATAGGAACAATACTCCCAATATGATTAAAAATGTTTTCATTTTCTCTCTCCAATCTATTCGTTGCTTTAATAATAATTAATCCAAACCCATAAAATCAAACACATCGTTTTGATCGAAATAACTTTTCAAGAAGAAATCACAAGTATTTCGTAATTCCTCTTCGAAGTAATCATTTGTAGGTTCTCTAACACCAATCACCTTAAACCCTGCTTTTTTGGCTGTTTCTGTCGCATGCAGCGCATCCTCAAAAACATAAGATTTCTCAATCGGCACCCCTAGTCTTCTTGCTGCCTCTTCGAAAACATCTGGTTGATCTTTACCTACTCCAACATCACTAACCGTCACAATCGTTTCAAAATAGTCTAACAATTGGTTCTTCACTAAACCAGCATGAGCACATTCATAGCTCGAAGCCGTTGCAACTGCCATATGAACACCTTTTGCTTTAAGCTGTTCTAAAAAAGCTGTCATACCCTCTTTTTCAGCCACCTCATTTTGATAAAAGACCAAAGCCATTTCTCCAATTTCTGAAAGTATCTCAGGAACAGTTTTATCAATTTGATAGGTATCAATGAAGTATTGGGCAGATTGTTCGGCTGTCAAATGAAACACTTTTCGATCCAAATCTTTTTCTGCTTCAATGCCTAGAGATCCTAAATATCGTTTATCGAATTGTTGCCACATCGGCATCGAATCCAGAATTGTTCCATCTAAATCAAAAATCGCAGCTTTCATATTCACCATCACAATCTTCATGTTTTCATTATATGCAAAATATCGCATAATATTAGTTAATAGTTAGTTTTAAAATAGATTTATATAGTAACATATTCAATTCTATTTTGTCGGAAAGGACTTTATGATGTTTTTAGCAGAAAAAATGCATGGCTTAGGAAAAGAGAAATCCGTTATCCGTGAAATTTTCGAATACGGTATAAAGAGAAAAAATGAAATTGGAGCAGAAAATGTTTTTGACTTCAGCCTTGGGAATCCTAGCGTTCCAACCAGCGAATCTGTCACCAATATTTTGATGCAATTAATTGAAGAGGTTCCACCAGAGAAATTACATGCATATACATCCGGGTCTGGCGCACTTTCTGTTCGTCAAAGTATTGCCGATTATATACAGTCAACTTTTGGCTGTGAAGCAACGGCAAGTCATATTTATATCACCTGCGGTGCTGCAGCATCTTTGACGATTAGTTTTCATGCTCTTTTAAAAGAGGGCGACGAGGTTTTAGCTATTGCCCCTTTCTTTCCTGAATACAAAGTTTTTGTCGAAAAAGCTGGAGGAAAATTAGTGATTGTTCAAGCTGAAGAAGGAACTTTCCAACCAAATTTAGAAGCAATCGAGAATTCGATAAATGAACGCACTAAAGTTTTAATTTTAAACACCCCTAATAATCCAACTGGCGTTGTTTATCCAGAAAATATCATTCAATCCATTGCTGATTTACTTGAAAAAAAACAAAAAGAATATGGGCATCCAATTTTTATTATCAGTGATGAACCCTATCGCGAATTAGTTTATGACGGTGAAGTTCCATACATTCCAAATTATTATGCAAACACAATTGTTAATTACTCTTTTAGTAAGTCACTTTCTCTTGCAGGAGAAAGAATTGGTTATATTTTCGTTTCGCCCAAAGCCGAACAAAGTGAAGAAATCTGTTTTGCTGTTTCAGGCGCCGGAAGATCATTAGGTTTCGTCTGCGCGCCGAGTTTATTCCAATATGTGATTGAGAAGAATTTAGGCCAACATGTAGATGTTTCGATTTACAAGAGAAATCGAGATTTACTTTATGACTATTTAACAAATGTAGGATTTACAGTCGTTCATCCTGATGGCGCGTTTTATCTATTCTTGAAAGCGCCAATTGTCGATGCAAAAGAATTCTGTGAAAAAGCCAAAGAATACGAATTATTACTTGTCCCGAGTGATAGCTTTGGATACGAAGGCTATGTTCGCATTTCGTATTGCGTTGAAGAGGAAGTCATCGTGAATTCATTGCCAGCATTTGCCGAATTAGCAAAACATTACTTTCAGGCATAGTGCCTTATTGAGGAAATAAGAATGACAAAAAATCTCATTGAAATTCGCAAAGAAATTGATCAACTAGATCAGGAGATGGCTAGGCTCTTTGAGGAGCGTTTACAATTGGCAAAAGAAGTTGCAATCTATAAGCAAGAACATAACTTGCCAATTCTTGACTCTTCAAGAGAGAAAGAAGTTATTGCCGAGCACAGTAAGTGGCTGAAAAACGACGATTTTCTCCCCTATTATCAAGATTTTTTACAAGAATTAATGCGGATATCAAAAGAATTTCAAGCTGATTTTTCAGCTAAAAATACACAGGAAGATTAACGACACAAATAAGGAGTTTCCAATGATTATTCCCATCAAATTAGATCATACCGAATACGATATTTTACTGGAGAGAAATTGTCTTCAAAGAGCTTCTAAAGAGATAAATTTAAATCGTAAAGTGCTTATCGTCACAGATGATGGAGTACCTGTTCAGTATGTCGAAACAGTCGCAACGCAATGTTTGGAACCAGTGATTGCTGTCATTCCTCAAGGTGAAGATAGCAAGTCACTAGAACAATATGAAAAGCTGCTCCATGCTTTAGTTGATCATCATTTTCGCAGAACCGATGCGATTGTTGCGATTGGCGGTGGTGTTGTCGGTGACTTAGCTGGTTTTGCAGCAGCAACATATATGCGAGGAATCGATTTTTACAATATCCCAACGACACTTCTCGCGCAGATTGATTCTTCCGTTGGTGGTAAAACAGCCATCAATTTTGCACATATTAAAAATATATGCGGTGCTTTTTATCAGCCAAAAAAAGTTCTAATCGATCCAATCGTACTAGATACCTTACCAGAGAGGCATTTCAATGCTGGTTTGGCAGAAGCCATCAAAATGGCTGCCACATCCAATGCTCGTCTTTTTTCAATTATTGAACATGAGATGGTCATGGATTCCATCGATTTAATTATTGAGCAAAGCCTTTTCATAAAATCTTCAATCGTTGAAAAAGATGAAAAAGAAAGTAATTTGCGGAAAGTTTTAAATTTTGGACATACCGTCGGACATGCAATCGAGGTGCAATCTGATTATTTACACGGAGAATGTATTGGCATTGGTATGCTGTATTTCTGTAGTGATGAAGTTCGAGAAGAAATCAAGGAAACCTTAGAAAAGTATAATCTGCCAACTTCTATTGATTTAACCGTTGACGATTTATGGCAGGCAATTCTTTATGATAAAAAAGCAGAAAAGAATTCGATCACCATCGTATATGTTCCTGAAATCGGGCAATTCGAATTACGAGAAGTTTCCTTTGATGAATTAAAAGAAATGCTGAAAGAAAAGCATCAAAATTAACTTGGACAAAAAAAGATTGAGGATATTATGAAAAATACATTTGGCAATAGTTTAGCATTAAGCATTTTCGGAGAAAGTCATGGTCCAGCAATCGGTGCAACATTGGCCGGATTAGCGCCAGGGATCGAAGTCGATTACGCTTTTATTGAGAAAAAACTAGCTTTGCGTGCTCCCAGTGGTTCTATTTCCACCTCTCGTAAAGAAGCCGATTCATTTGAAATCCTAAGTGGAGTTTATCAAGGGAAAACGACAGGTACCCCCCTCACCATCATCATTCGAAATCAAAACACAAGAAGCGAGGATTATTTACGTGATGCCGATTTGGTTCGGCCAGGACATGCAGATTTCAGTGCTAATTGCAAATATCACGGTTTTCAGGATCCTCGTGGAGGTGGTCATTTTTCAGGACGTATCACTGCTGCATTGGTCGCTGCCTGTGCCATTTGCGAACAAATTTTACAGAGCAAAGGTATAAGGATTGGCACACATATCCAATCCTGTGCTGGTATCAATGATGTTGATTTTGATTTAACGAATTTAGAGGAAAATCTGAATCGATTGTCTGAAAAAAACTTCCCTGTTCTTTGCCAACAACAAGGAGAAAAAATGCAGCAAGCTATTCTTGCAGCAAAAGCAAACAAAGATAGTGTCGGTGGTATTTTAGAAACAGTCATGACTGGCATAGAAGCCGGTCTAGGAGAGCCTTGGTTTGACAGCATTGAAAGTGTATTGTCCCATGCGATTTTTTCGATTCCTGCTGTGAAAGGGATTTCATTTGGATCTGGGTTTACATTAGCCGAAATGACTGGTAGTCAAGCAAATGATTCGCCGGTTGTGTCGGATGATGGAACAGTCGTTTTCGAAAGTAATCATAACGGCGGTATAAATGGCGGTATTACGAATGGGATGCCCATTGTTTTTCAAACAGTCATTAAGCCAACCCCTTCAATTGCATTAGAGCAAGATACAATTAATCTAAAGGCAATGAAGAATGAGAAATTATCCATCAAAGGTCGTCATGATCCAGCGATTATTCACCGCGCAAGTCATGTAGTGAACGCCTTAAGTGCCTTTGTCATTTGTGATTTTCTCGCTATGCGTCACGGCACAGATTATTTGGCTAAATAAAGGAAAAATTCACATGAATATTGAGTTTGGTTTAATTGGAAATCCTTTGGGACATAGTTTTTCTCCAGAAATTCATCAAGCATTGGCTGATTATGATTATCAGTTATTTCCGATGGATGAAGAAAAGCTAGAGCAATTATTAACCGAGAAAACATTCAAAGGCCTAAATGTGACAATTCCTTATAAAGAAAAAGTCATTGATTATCTTGATGAAATCGATCCTTATGCTGAGAAAATCGGCGCAGTCAACACAATCGTGAATGAAAACGGTCATCTCAAAGGCTATAATACAGATATCCTTGGCATGCGCGATTTGCTCGCTTCAAATCAAATTGACATTTATCAGCAGAAAGTTTTGATATTAGGAACTGGTGGTACTTCCAAAACAGCAAAGGTGCTTTGCGAAGAATTAGAAGCGAAGGAAATCATTTTGGTGAGTCGTCAAGCTAGCGTAGAGTTTTGTTCCTATGAGCAAGTATCACAATTGCATCATGACGCAGACATCATTCTCAACACGACGCCTTGCGGATTGGCTCCATCTGGAATCGGACAATCCCCCATTTCACTAGCACATTTCCCTCAATTAAGAGCGGTTGTTGATGTGCTATATAATCCTCTGCGCACGCAGTTCATTATTGAGGCAGAAAAACGTGGATTGAAAACTTGTAATGGACTTTATATGCTCATCATGCAAGCTTTGTATGCAGCTGAGCTTTTTACCGGGACGAAAATCGATGTGAGTAAAGCCGACTATATTCTCCGCCAGATGACGGAACAAAAGCAAAATATCGTATTAATTGGTATGCCCTCTTCAGGAAAAACAACGATTGGGGAGATACTGTCCGAAACATTAAACCGTCCTTTCCTCGATATTGATGCTTTGATTGAAGAAAAAGAACAGGCGAGTCCTGCTCAAATCATCTCCCAAAAAGGAGAGCCTTATTTCAGAAAAATCGAGGCACAAATCATTCAAGAAATCTGCCCACTCTCCAACCAGGTGATTGCAACAGGTGGTGGGAGCATTTTGAACGAGCAAAATGTCGATTTACTAAAAGCGAATGGGTTATTATTTTTTATAGATAGACCTTTAGAAAATTTGACCCCTACTTCCTCTAGACCTTTATCCTCCACCCAAGATGCGTTGGATAAAAAATACAAAGAACGTTATCCTATTTATCAAAAAACAGCGGATTACAAAATAGAAGCAAAAGATTCACCTGAGAATATTGCTAACGCAATCATCAAACAATTTTTTCATCAATAAAGGAGGCTTTATGTCCTATCATTTTTTAATTATCAATGGCCCTAATATCAACTTGCTCGGCATTCGTGAACCAGATATTTATGGTACTGAAAATTATGAAACACTGATTCAAAAAATATTAAGTCATGCTGAAGAAAAAGATATTCATGTTGATTTTTATCAAAGTAATCATGAAGGCGATTTAGTCGACAAAATTCAGCAAGCCTATTTTTCCCATACAGATGGGATTGTGATCAATCCTGCCGCTTATACGCATACAAGTATTGCATTGCTCGATGCGCTTAAAGCAGTTGCCATTCCAGCGATTGAAGTTCATCTATCAGATGTGGAAACCCGTGAGGACTATCGTAAAATTAGTTATGTCCGCGAAGCGTGTCTGAGCACAATCTCAGGAAAAGGCATCGATGGATATTTACAAGCAATGGATCAATTAATCAGTTATTTAGAAGAAAGAAATTCTGCCCCATGCGAGTAACGATTACACCTTCTCAAGCAACAGGGTCGATTCAAGTTCCACCCTCCAAAAGCATGGCCCATCGCCTACTGATTTGTGCTGCTTTGAGCAAAGGAAAATCAGTCATTAATAATGTTGATTTAAATGAAGATATTAAGGCTACATTGAAATGTTTACAAGCTCTCGGTGCCCATATTCAACATCTTGATAATACCGTCATTGTTGACGGAACTACTCTGTTTCAAAACATTGAAAATCCAGTTTTACCTTGCAATGAAAGCGGAAGCACCTTGCGTTTCTTGATTCCCCTCGCATTATTAAGTGGACAAAAAATAACGTTCACTGGTTCTTCTCGTCTATTCGAAAGGCCTCTGTCAATTTATGAGGAATTGTTTGAGAATTCTTCCAATATTGTTTTTTCTAAAAAAGAAAATCTAACGGTAAAAGGTGCTCTACCACATGGAAACTTCGTTATCCCTGGAGATGTCAGCAGTCAATTTATCAGCGGTTTATTATTTGCATTACCGCTTCTTTCGCGCGATAGTAAGCTGTATATAGAGAAGCCAATTGAGAGTAAGTCATATATCGATATGACTTTGGAATCGCTTAAGGAGTTCGGTATTAAAGTAGATGATTCTCTTGAAACCGAGCAGACTTGGACATTACAAATTCCAGGGAATCAAAAGTATCTAACACATGATACGATCGTCGAAGGCGACTATTCCAATGCTGCCTTTTTAGATGCTTTGAACGATTTGGGTGGAAATGTAGAACTTCAAGGTTTGACTAAAAACAGTCAACAAGGCGACCGCGTCTATCCTTTATTATTTGATCAAATCATGGATTCAGCGAATCAGAACGTGATCATTTCCCTTGCCGATTGCCCAGATTTAGCACCAATATGTTTTGCGATGGCTGCGCTCAGCGGTAAAGAGAAAATCATCTTTACTGATACCAAACGCCTCGCAATGAAGGAAAGCGACCGTGCGACAGCCATGGCTGCAGAGCTCAAAAAATGTCATGTGAAAGTTGAGGTCATGGAAAATTCCGTCAGTATTGATGCGTCTCATTTACAAAAGCCGACAGAGGATTTTTTCGGTCATAATGATCATCGAATCGTTATGGCATTAAGTATTTTGTCAACTCAACTTGGAGGTTCAATCATCGGAGCAGAAGCTGTCAGCAAAAGCTATCCTCAATTTTTCGAGGATTTGGAAACTTTAGGAATCACACTTAGAAAAGAGTAGACCATGCAAATCACAAAAGAGACAAATTTTTTAATCATTGGTTTGGGATTAATCGGTGGAAGCTATGCAAAAGCTTTGACAAAACAAGGATACCAGGTCAAAGCCATTACAAAAGAACAATCTTCGATCGATTTTGCAGTTTCAAATCAAATCATCCAAAACGGTACAACCGAGATTAATCAGCAGTTCATTGAGGAAGCTGATTTCATTATTTTTGCTCTCTATCCTAAGACACTGATCGGATGGATCAAAGAACATGCTTCGCTTTTTTCTCCTAATACATTGATTACGGACGTCACTGGTATAAAAGAACCCATTATCGAAGAAATTCAACAACTCCTTCCTGAGCATGTCGAATTCCTTGCGTCTCATCCAATGGCAGGAAAAGAAGTTTCAGGTGTTGAAAACAGTGATGAACAGATTTTCCAAAAAGCTAATTTTGTTATCACGCCAAACGAGTCTAATTCTGAAGAGGCGATTGCAACTTTAACAGAATTCGCCAAAATCCTTGGTTTTGAAAACATTTCCTGTCTCACGCCAAAAGAGCATGATGATATTATCGGTTTTGTTTCTCAATTAACGCATTGCCTTGCCATAGCTTTAATGAATAGTAATAGCAATGAGCGTTTACAGCAATATACCGGCGATTCATTTCGAGATTTAACCAGAATTGCAAAAATCAACGATGAAATGTGGTCTGAATTATTTTTGCTAAACAAGCATGAATTATTGAATCATATTGAATGTTTTGAGGCGGAACTAGATAAAATAAAAGTTGCGCTAAAAGATGATGATGTGAGCGGTCTTCGTAAGATGATGAAACAATCAACTGAGCGACGTGCGATTTTTGATAAAGAAGATAAACGTTGAAACTTTTCATGAGGTTGTGCAATAGCCCAAAAAGCATATAATAAATACAACAATATGAACAATGGAGTAAATCATGCAATTTATTAGTAAATTACCTGATGCAGCTGAAATCAAATCAGAATTTGCGATTTCAGAAAAAGATAAACAGGTAAAAGCACAAAGAGATGAAATCATACAGAATATTTTCAAAGGTAAAGATGATCGTTTTTTATTAATCATCGGGCCTTGTTCTGCTGATAATGAAGAATCTGTCTTGGATTATATTTCTCGCTTGCGTTTGCTCGAGGATCAAGTCAAAGATAAGATGATTTTCGTCCCCAGAATTTATACCAATAAGCCTCGTACTTTAGGTATTGGCTATAAAGGCATGCTCTATTCTCCAAATCCACTCGATGAACCAAACATTTTGCGTGGTTTGATTGCCATTCGCAAAATTCACATGAAAACCTTAACTGATTATGGATTTAGTACCGCTGATGAAATGCTTTATCCACAAAATCATGGCTATTTAGATGATATTTTGTCCTATGTTGCGATTGGCGCAAGATCTGTTGAAAATCAGCAACATCGCTTAACCGCTAGCGGAGTCGACCTTCCAGTCGGCATGAAAAATCCAACCAGCGGAGATATAACCGTGATGATGAATGCTATTTATGCTGCTCAACAACCACAAATTTTCGAATATTTAGGTTGGGAATGTGCCAGCAATGGAAATCCACTTGCTCACGCCATTCTCAGAGGTTATGTCGATAAATTTGGTAAAACAACACCTAATTATCATTATGAAGATTTGATTGATTTATTTTATAGTTATCAAAATTCAGCTTTGAAAAATCCTGCGGTTATCGTTGATACAAATCATGCCAATTCAGGCAAACAACATTTAGAGCAAATTCGTATCAGCAAAGAAGTCTTACATAGTTGCCAGCTCTCCCCTGATATCAAAAAAATCGTGAAGGGATTGATGATTGAAAGCTATATTGAAGACGGCTGCCAAGACATTAACGGTGGCGTTTACGGCAAGTCTATCACTGACCCATGTCTTGGTTGGGAAAAAACAGAACGCTTGGTTTTTGAAATTGCTGATCGCTTATAATTTTTTCAAATAGAAAGAAGGAAAAAATAATATGCCTTGTACAACAATTTTAGTCGGAAAAGATGCGAGCTTTGACGGCTCTACGATCATTGGAAGAAATGACGATTCCCCTTCTGGCGTTTATATGCCAAAAAAATTCGTGGTTGTAAAACCTGAGGATCAACCTCGTCTTTACAAATCCGTACTTTCGCATGTCGAAATTGAATTGCCAGACAATCCAATGCGCTATACCTGTATGCCAAATGCCGTTGAAGGCAAAGGAATTTGGGGAGCAGCCGGTGTAAACGCCGCCAATGTCGCTATGACCGCTACGGAAACCATTACCAGCAATGAACGCGTATTAGGGGCAGATCCTTTGGTCAAATATCAACCAGCTGTTGGCAATCCTGGAGACGCCGATTATCAACCAGAAAAAATTGGTGGCATCGGTGAAGAAGATTATGTCACTTTGGTTTTACCTTATATCAATTCAGCTCGCGAAGGCGTATTACGTGTTGCTGAACTTTTAGAAAAATACGGAACATATGAAATGAACGGCATGGCCTTTTCTGATACAAAAGAAATTTGGTGGCTTGAAACTATCGGTGGTCATCATTATATTGCAAGACGTGTCCCTGATGATGCCTATGTCACCATGCCAAATCAATTCGGTTTGGACCATTTTGATTTTGAAGATGCATTTGGGGACAAAGAAGAGTTCATGTGTTCCGCCGATTTATGGGATTTCATTGAAAAGTACCATCTCAACTTAACACAGGAAGATGATATTTTTAATCCACGTGATGCTTTCGGTTCTCACGCAGATTCCGATCATATTTATAACACACCTCGTTCTTGGATGATTCAGCGTTTCTTTAATCCAAATACCTGTTTATGGGATGGCATTGATGCTGACTATACACCACTTTCTGATGATCTTCCATGGTGCCAAATTCCAGAGAAGAAAATCACCGTCGAAGATGTTAAATATTGTTTGGCTCATCATTTCCAAGGCACCGAATATGATGTTTATTCTGCCAAAAATCATGGCAAAGCACCATTCCGTCCAATCGGGGTAAATCGTACTGATGATTTGGCAATTATTCAATTACGTCCTTATCCTGCAGATGGCGCAAAGGCTATCGAATGGTTGTCCTTTGGATCCAATGTTTTCAATGCTTCCATTCCAATGTATGCCAACATCAATGACACCCCAGATTATTTCAAGAATACAACTGGTGCTGTCACTTCTGAAAACATCTATTGGGTCAACCGTATTATTGCAGCTTTGGCAGATGCTCATTTTGCAAAAACGAGCATTCATATTGAACGATATAAACTCGCTGTACAAAGCAAAGGCTATGAGATAATCAACCGCTATGATGCCGAAATCGCAGAGTCTGGTCTGTCTTATGAAGATTCCTGCGTGCTTTGTGAAAAAGCCAATTCTGAAATCGCTACGATGGTGAAGGAAGAAACGGACAAAGTTCTGAATAATGTTCTCTATGAAGCAAGCAACAATATGAAAAACAGCTTTGCCCGATCCGACGCGTAGTTAATGATTAAATTGGAAACCCGTGTTTTTTTGATTTACACGGGTTTTTTCTTGTTTATACCAAAACCCGTGTATCGCGTTGCACGGGTTTT
>CAYFSZ010000015.1:0-1482 GCA_964346085.1 uncultured Mageeibacillus sp.
TACGATACTTGGACGGCGACGTCCTGGGAAAATTGGTGTTGCCGGTTTTTATCAAGAAAGTCAGGTTATTACCTGACTTTTTTGTTTTTTAGTCAATTAAAAAGACTGCCTTTTCTTTAGAAGGACAGTCTTTTTTATGTTCATTTGATTATGATTATTATTATATGATTAAGATAATTGTCTTAGTTTTTCTTCTTTAATACGATTCGCTTCAAATTTTACGCGTTCGATATCAATTGTTTTGTATTCATTGTTTTGATATACGATTTCGCCATCTATCATTGTTAAGTAAATATTTTTCTGATTCAAGGAAAATACTAAATTTGCACAAATATCGTAGTTTGGTTGCATATTTGGAGCATCTAAATCAATCATAATTAAATCTGCTTTGAAGCCTTCTTTGATGATTCCAGTGTCATTACGATTCTGTGCTTTAGCGCCATTTATCGTTGCAATTTCAAGTAATTTTTTTGCACTGATGGCATTAGGATCACGATTTAATCCATTTGCTAGGAGACCAGCTAAACGAAGTTCTTGAAATAAATCCAAATCATTATTACTAGCTGCTCCATCAGTTCCAATGCAGATATTGATTCCTTTTTCTTGCCATTTTTTCAAGTTTGCAAAACCACTTCCTAATTTGAAATTGCTAGCAGGATTATGAACTAATACAGCCTGGTGTTTCGCGATGATCTCCATATCATTTTCTGTAATATAGACTCCATGTGCTAAAATACATTTTCTTTTGAAAGTGCCTAATTGTTCAAAATATTCGATTGGTGTCAAACCATTTCTTCTCTGTATACACTCTTCATGCTCTCTTTTTGTTTCTGAGATGTGTATTTGTAGATTTAATGAATGATGATCTGCAAAGTCAATGACTTGTTCTACAATTTCAGGAGTAGATGTATACTCTGCATGTATTCCTGCTTCTGCGATTATATTTGAATGGTTATTTGCTAAATAATCTAGTAAATACATTTCTTCCTGATAAGAAGAGTCGTTTTCGTACTTAAGATTTGGATCCATGTTGATAATAGGATTACAAATGTTTGCTTTGATTTTACTTTCTTCTATCGCTTTAATAATTCCTTCAATACGCATATACATATCGGTAAAAGATACAGTACCAGTAGCGATAAATTCACTAATGCCGAGAAGTGCTCCCCAATACATATCTTCTTTATTCAATAAAGCTTCAAATGGGAAAATTTTTGTAAATAACCAATCTTGTAAATTTAAACCTTCACCATAACCTCTTAGTAAGGTCATTGGAACGTGACTATGTAAATTAAATAATCCCGGCATCACTAACTTGTTTTTTCCATTAATCACATGAACGTTGTCAGTTAGGGTGCTGTCTAAATTTTGTCCGATTTTATGAATGACATTGTCTTCGATTAAAATATCAAAATTTTTGTGCTGAATAAAATCAGCATCTAAATAATCTACATTTTTTATTAAAATCATAAGATCTCCTCT
>CAYFSZ010000015.1:1582-23618 GCA_964346085.1 uncultured Mageeibacillus sp.
TAAAATCAGCATCTAAATAATCTACATTTTTTATTAAAATCATAAGATCTCCTCTGAAATCATTGATGTTTTTATTTGTAACTATGGTGCAGGATCAACAGGAGCAGGTTCGGTCTCTACCGGAGCAGGTTCTGTTGGAACAGGTGCTGAAGTAGCAGATGTTGTAGGAGCTTCTGTTGGTTCTACAGGAACTTCTTCAGATGGAGCAGGTCCTGGCTGATCTCCTTGTTCTTGTGAACTTGATTCAATTGGCTCAGTCGTTTCCTCTGATGTTTCTTCTGTATGTTTTCTCAAGTGATAGGAACAACCGTTCAATGGGTTAGCTACGGAACCATCTAATAACCAAGCTGTGAATGTTCTTGGACAATTTGCTGTCGCTAAATCGCCAGTGTCTGCACAGACAGTTTGCTGAATGACTCCTTCGTTAACTGTAAATTCTTGATCAGGCAACGATTCATGAATTGAAGTCATACAAAGATTCCAAATATCAACGGCAGTGTATACATCAATTTCAGGTACTGTGATCTTTCTACCGTTAGTATTATCAAAACCGTACCAAATTGAAGCAGTGTAATAAGGAGAATAACCACAAAACCAAGTATCAATCATATCTTCAGAGGTACCCGTTTTTCCTGCTGCATGCATATTTGCAGGTGTCGCATTTACATTTGCTGCAATCTTTTCTAAATTCTTAGTGATTATTGATGCGGTTCCAGGTTTAAATGCAGGTGTTTGAATAGGTGAAGAATTGTCCAATAATACAGTTCCGTCATGTCGTAAAACTCTTGTATAGCAAGTTGGTTCAACATAAATTCCTTGATTTGCAAATGAACTATAAGCACCAGCCATTTCCAAAGTACTGACACCGTTTTCAAAACCACCTAATGCAGTTGAAGCAAATTGTTCGGTCATGCGATCAATTCCTAATTTTTTCAAATAAGATAAACCAATTTCAGGTGTAACAACATTCATAAAAGTATCGGCTGCAATGGTATTTGTAGAATTGACTAAAGCCTTTTCCAAATTCATTTTTCCTAAATAACTCCTATAGGCGTTTAAAGGATAATCGGTTGTTGGATTATATGGATCAAGTTGCACAGGACGATCATTGAATATTGTGGCATCTGAAATAGCTCCACTGTCAATACCAGGTCCATATACAACAAGAGGTTTGATTGATGATGCGGGTTGGCGCTTAGCATCAGAAGCTCTATTAAAGATAAAATTATCTTTCTTTTCGCCAAATCCTCCTACCATACCTCGAATTCTTCCAGGATCGTTTGGGATATTCGCTAAAACAGTCATCGCAGATTGAGGTGCTTCTGGGCTATCTGCTGTTAGAGATGGATCTTTAGAGCGAATAGAAGAATCTTGATAAATTTTCTCAAGTTTTCCTTGAACGACTGGATCGACAGTTGTTTCAATAATTAATCCTTGATTAAAAACTGTCAGCTCTGCGAGTTCTGGACTATAGCCATTACGTGTGATTAAATCAGCGATGACTTTTTGAATGGTATATTCTTCAAACCATGTGTAAATATTGTCATAACTTTCTTCAAAATATCCAAAATTAAATACTAGTTCATCTAGTAAAGCTGCATCATATTCCTCTTGCGTAATCATTTCTAATTCATACATTTTAG
This sequence comes from uncultured Mageeibacillus sp., assembly GCA_964346085.1. Classification (GTDB taxonomy): domain Bacteria; phylum Bacillota; class Clostridia; order Saccharofermentanales; family DTU023; genus UBA5436. Next base: position 3,226 of record CAYFSZ010000015.1, read on the forward strand.
AAATGATGGTGCGCATTCTTCTTAAACTATTACGACGACCATACTCAGTCATTGGATTATAAATCGCAGGTTGGTTTGGAATTCCAGCTAAAAATGCACATTCTGTAAGACTTAGTTCTGAAACATCCTTGTTGAAGTAGTATTTTGCTGCTGCTCCAATACCGGTAATATTATTCGACATAGGAACTAAATTCAAATATAACTCAAGGATACCTTCTTTAGAGACAGTTTTTTCTAATTCAATAGCGGAATACCACTCTTGTATCTTTCTCTGCGCAGAAAGATCATCTGCTCCTGAAATCATCTTTATTGTCTGCTGCGTAATCGTAGATCCTCCGTGGGTAGGGGTTCCACCGTTTGCAATAGCGCTGAAAATAGAACTTGCAATTCTCTTAGCATCGATACCTGGATGATCAAAAAAACGTTCATCTTCAATAGATCTGAAAGCCTCATCGATATAAGTATCAGCAAATTTTGAATAAGGAACAAATTCATTTCTAGAACCAGAGGATGCAGTAAGTTCAGTTAACTTATCCCCGTTCATATCTAGCAAAACTGTCGTTTGATTAAAATTTTGTAGGTTTTCTGTATCAATTGCTTTAGCTGTAGATACATAACCAGCTAACATCCCGCTACCAACTCCGGCGACTAAAAACCCAACAATTAATATGAGAATTAAAACAATTAACAATGTTCTTCTTAATATAAAAGCGATAGAACCGAACAATGTTATTTCTTCTGCTTTCGTCGGTTTTCCGCTTATTCTTTTCTTTAAAGTAGCTTTTGATCTAGCTCTTTTTCTTTGTATTCGTTTTGAATTAGAATCTTTATTAGAGTTCATTTATTCATCCTGTTCAACTTTGAAATTATATATATATTTATATATTCACACATTATAATGCCAAAGATAAGTCTGAACAAGTCATGAGTTTTTTCTATGCAATATGACTAAAAATCAATTTTAAGGTGCAAAATTTAGACAGATATGGAGAACAATGATAAACTCGTTTTTAAATTTATTTTAATGATAGAGCAGAATCGGTGTGGATTAAGACCAATGAATGATAATATTTGTTGCTTTATTGCTCTGATTAGCTATTTTTTGCTTGAAATTTGTTTTTTAAGTTGAAAAGCATTAAAATTTATAAAGTACATTTGAACAAAAACAATTACCATTTCGGTAAACGGAGGTATTATGAATAATTCTCAGAAGGGTCTGGGGTTAGGCAAATTCAAAAATATGATAAGCCAAATTCCCGGAGGGATTTTGAAGAAAGTTTTCTTATTAGGAGTACCGGCTCTTGCAGCTATTTTGGTCATCGCTGTAGTAGCAACATCAATTTTGGTGAATCCTAATCAAAAAGAGGCTGCTTTCGGTAAGGTTGAAAAACAACAAAAGGTTGATATTCGCGAGAAAATTGATCCTGTAGAAAAAGCGGAAGTAAAAGCAGTAAAAAAAGATTTGGCGAATATTAATCGTGACATTGCTAGTATTTCATTGGAAGATGTTATCAAAAACAGTGAAGGATCTTCCTTAAAGGACGAAAAAACCTTAAGTGTGAGCGAAATTCAAGCAAATCCAGAAGAAAATGAAAAAGAGATTTCTATTGAAACTCAACCAACAGTAAAAGAAGAAGCTCCAGAAATTAAGAAACCAAATGCTGCTCAACAAGCAGTTGATGTAAAACCAGCAGAAGAAACACCGACTGTTGATGAATCTCCTGAAGTTGTAGAAGAACCTAGTGAGCCTGAAGCACCAGCAGAAGATGATGAAGTCGAAACATGGGTAGATAAATATGTTAATACAGATATTTTGAATCTTAGATCAAACTATTCTTTTGATGGTGACATTATCGGAACATTAACTAAAGGACAAATAATTACTGAAATTTCAGTTATTAATAATTCTGAATGGTCTAAAGTTCAATTAGCCGATGGTACAAGTGGATACGTATATAACTATTATTTGACTACGGAATATGTTGAAGAATCGAAACCAGAAGAAGAGGCTCCAGCTGTTGAAGATAGTTCATTTGAAGAAATGAGTGGAACTTTGTATATCGGAGTTGGCGCAGCTAATGTACGTTCAGAAGCGAGTGCTTCATCAAATCTTGTCACAACATTGTATTATGGAAATTCAGTCACCATAACAGGATTTGGAGAAGGTTGGTATAAAGTAATTGATTCCAGTGGTAATGGCGGTTTTATTAGAGAAGATTTACTAAGAGATACACCGGTGCCACAAGAAGAATTAGATGCACTTAATGAAGTTGCTGAAGAAACACAAGCTGAAGAAGCTCCAACACCAGTAGAAGAGCCAGCACCAGCACCTCCAGCACCTGCTCCAGTAGCACCTGGAAACAGTGGTGGTGTTGCGGCTGTAAATATTGCACTTGCACAAGTAGGAAAACCATATATTTATGGAACAGCTGGTCCGAATTCGTTCGATTGCTCAGGTTTAGTACAATATGCGGTTAGAAATGCTGGTGGAAGTATTAGCAGAAGCTCTTATACACAAGCTCGAGATGGTATAGCAGTTCCTTTCTCAAGTGGAGATTATTCACAACTTGCTCCTGGTGATGTTTTATGTTTCGCTTTTGGAGGCGGAGTTTCTCATACCGGTATGTATATTGGAAATGGAGAATTTGTACATGCAATGAACCCATCTGATGGTATTCAAGTAAACAGCCTTTATGGATACTGGAGTGGAAGTTTAGCTTATGTTAGACGTGTATTCTACTAAGTACGCTTTGTATAAAATGCTATAAATATTGTTTTTTAAGAGTCTATATTTTCTAAAATGTAGACTCTTTTTTTAACACAAGAGTAATGTTTTCGAGTGTGCGTTATGTTACAATAGCCTAAGGTATTTTTCTTTAAAATAAGTCATATATTATGAGTAAGTGCGCATGGAGTGAAGAGAATGACAAATATTCGCAGTATCCAATTCAATAATGTTACCCCACAACCGGTGATTAGAAGAACAAATCAGGTTTCTATAAATCAGTGTGTTGATAATAGAAAGAAGCAGAGTTCTTTAAATAATAATGTAAAATCTTCTCAGAGTAATACCAGCCGTTCTCATTCAAAGGCTACTGTTCCTGTTTCTAGAAATAGTAGTTCTTCACAAAATAAATCTGTTGCTTCGGCTAAGAAACTTGCAGCACAACAGAGCCATAAAAAGAACAATACTCCAAAATCAAATCATTCAAAACAATCGAATAATAATGGTTCTAATGGGAAAAAACCTGGCAAATCACTTTTACCACTGTATGTTCTTGCCGGTATTGCATTAGCCTTCTTAATCTATTCAGCATTTGAATTCTTGTATAAACCTATGCAAGGAGATAGTAAAAAATTAGCTTCTGAAAATGTAGAAACCACTACAGATAAAAGAGCAGAAGATAGCGATAAAATTGAGAAGAATATTTATTTCTCGGGAATCTCTTTGGAGGGAATGTCTTTCTCTGATTTTGAAGCACTGATGAAAGAGAAAAATTCAAAATTAGGCCAAGAGAACCTTAATATTAAAAGCGAACATGCGAAGACTCAACCTGATGTTAAGATTTCTGATTTAGGATATCAATATGATGCAGAGAAAATGTATGATAATGCTATAACATTATCAGATATTCTTAGAGGAGAAACCCCAGATCAGAGCAAAAGTGCAGGACTTTTGGCAATGATTTCAAAAAATGGGCAAGTTGAAGTATCAGAAGAGCAAATAAAAGATTTAGCATCAAAGAAAGATGATAAATTTGAATTAAATCCTGTTTATAAAGTTAATGATGAAGTCTTTGATAAAGAAATTGATAAAATTGTTGAAGATTTCAGTACTGGTAGTGAAGATGGAAATAATATTACTTTCAATGTAGAAACTTTAAAATTTGAGTATGAATCTTTAGGAACAAGCTATGTTGTTGAAAAAGAGGACTTAATCCAACAAATTGAAGATGCTGTTACTTCAAATACATTCGATAAAGCGATTAATTTAAAGTTCAAAGAAACTGAAAATGCTGCATCAAATGAAGAATTAAATAGTAATTTAGGATATATTTCTTCTGGATATACTCCGTTTGTAACATATGATCCACCTAGAGATGCGAATGTTAATCGTGTTTCTGAATCTCTGACTGGAATGGTTTTAATGCCAGGTGAAGAATTTTCCTATATGACAAGTATTAGTCCGATTACCCCAGAAAATGGTTATCAACAAGGCTATCAAATTGGAGCTGACGGACAACCAGAATTAATCTTAGGTGGAGGAATTTGCCAAGGAAGTAGCACACTTTATAATGCAGTTGTGCGTGCAGATTTAGAAATCGTTGAAAGAAATAATCATACCGTTCCAAGTGTTTATATTACGCAAGGACTCGATTCGATGGTATCAGATTGGTCTGATTTTAAATTCCGCAATAATACTGATTATCCGATTGCAATTGTAGGAACATGTGTTGCAGGAGAATATATCCAATTTGATATTTACGGTAGACTTTTAGAAGATGGCGTAACAATTGATCTTGAAGCATTTTATCAAGGCGAAGATCAACCAGGAGCTCCAAAACGTGTTCAAAACAATGATTTAGCACCAGGAGAAGAAGTAGTTGTTACTCCTGCGATAGTTGGATCTTTCTGGAGTACTGATAAAGTATATTACAAAGATGGTGTAGAGTTTGACAGAGTCCATTTGAACAATTCTCATTATTGGGCTTATGCTGCAGTCGTAGAATATGGTCCTTCCAGTTCTTCTACAACAGAAACAACGACGGAAGCAACAACACCAGCTCCGACAACAACAGAAACAACGACGGAAGCAACAACACCAGCCCCGACAACAACAGAAACAACGACGGAAGCAACAACACCAGATCCGACTGAGACTGATCTAATGGAAGATGTGGCAGAACCTGTTGTGCCATAAGAATAATTTTGATTTTAGAATTATGAATAAGCTATCTAGTAATAGATAGCTTATTTTTTATAAAAATTAGTGAATTTTGAATGACTAGAATATAAGTCATGATCTTTCTTATTTATTCCGTGATAATCACTACCTGCAGTTATTGGAACATTAAGTTTAAGAGCAATAGACTTCAATAATTTCTGATTTTCTATCGTGGCATCACTATGAAAAACTTCAACTCCAATCGCGTAAGCGGATTGCAATGCATGAATTTTTCTATAAGCTAAGCCTTCATTTTCGCACCAACCGTATAGATGAGGATGTGCAATCACAGGTACTCCATTACACTTGATGATTTGCTTCGCAGCATCTTCAAGCTCAATAATTTTACGAGGAACATAAGCAGGTTTACCTTCTCCTAAAAAACTGTTAAAGGCTTCTGAAATATCTTTGCATATACCATTTTGGACAAGCCATTTTGCGACATCGACGCGACCCTTTGATTTTCCTTCTTTTTGTGAGGATAAATAGTCTTTCGGGATGTCAAAACCCAACTCATGAAGGCGTTCAATCATTTGCATGTTTCTTTCACTTCGGGCTTGACGTTGTGTCTCTAGAAAAGGCTTCAATTTTAATATATCTTCTCCGATAAAATACCCTAATAAATGTACATTTTGTCCTTCAAAAAAAACAGATAATTCTACACCAGGAACAAAGAGAGGAGAAGGACGAAGTGGACTGTCAAGGATTCCAGACAAATCTTTTCCGATAATATCGTTTTGAATGAAATCATTATCGATGGAAATATTTTTTTTAAGCAATACCTCAACACCACTCATCGTGTCATGATCAGTTAAAGAGAAAAATAACAATTTATTATTTCGAGCAAGATTGTAAATGTTATCTGGTGAATCAGAACCGTCTGATGCGGTAGAATGACAATGCAAGTCAATCATACCAAAATGAGTGATAGTATTTAAAAAGTTACTTAATAAATGATTCAACTTCTTATTTTTCCTTCCTGTGATTATCATATTCTATATAGATAGTAGCTTTTCATGTCCGCTTTTTCAATTTGAAAATGCAGAAAGAATTTGTCAACAAAAGCTATTAGTTATACAATATCGTAAGTAATTACAAGAATTGTTGTAAATCATAATAAAACTACAAATAAGGGGAATTCTCATGAGTGTAAAAAAGAAAAATATTGAGAACGTGAATGTTGAAAACAAAAAAGTAATTGTTCGCGTTGATTTTAATGTACCGCTAGACAAAGCGACAGGCGAAATTTCTGATGACAAAAGAATCAGAGCTGCTTTACCAACAATCGAATATTTGGTAGATCACAAAGCAAAAGTTATTTTGATGTCACATATGGGCAGACCAAAAGGATTTGATGAAAAATTATCCATGAAAAAAGCAGCTGCTCGTTTAGGTGAATTATTAGGTAAAGAAATTATCGTTGCTAAAGATGTTGTTGGCGAAGATGCAAAAGCAAAAGCTGAAGCATTACAAGCTGGTGAAATTTTGATGCTTGAGAACCTTCGTTATCATGGCGAAGAAACAAAAAACAAACCAGAATTTGCTCGTGAATTAGCTTCAATGGCTGATATCTATGTAAATGATGCTTTCGGCACAGCACATAGAGCGCATGCATCTACAGCAGGTGTTGCGAATTATTTACCAGCTTATGCAGGTTATTTAATCCAAAAAGAAATTGACATCATGGGTGGAGCGATTGCAGAGCCTAAGCAACCATTCGTTGCTATTTTAGGCGGGGCAAAAGTTTCTGATAAAATCGGCGTTATCCGTAATTTATTAAACAAAGTAGAAACACTAATTATTGGTGGAGGTATGGCATATACTTTCCTCAAAGCAAAGGGCTATGAAATCGGTACTTCTTTATGTGAAGACGATAAAGTTGAATTAGCAAAACAATTATTAGAAGAAGCAAAAGAAAAAAATATCAACTTATTATTACCTGTTGATACAGTTGTTGCTTCTGAATTTAAAGCAGATGCTGAACCAAGCGTAGTTGCTTCTGATGCAATTCCTGAAGACAAAATGGGCTTAGATATTGGCCCAAAAACAATCGAACTTTTCTCCGATGCAGTGAGCAAAGCAGGAACAGTTGTTTGGAATGGTCCTATGGGCGTTTTCGAATTTGAAGCATTCGCAAAAGGAACAAAAGCAGTTGCTGAAGCATTAGCTAATTCTGATGCAATCAGCATTGTTGGCGGTGGAGATTCTGCAGCAGCAGTCGAATTATTAGGATTTGCTGACAAAATCACACATATCTCAACTGGTGGCGGCGCTTCTTTAGAATTATTAGAAGGTAAAGTTTTACCTGGAATTGATGCAATTCAAGATGACGTACAACGTAAAACAGTTGCAGCTGGTAACTGGAAAATGAATGCTGGCACTCCTCAAGAAGCAGAAAAATTATTAACAGAATTATTACCATTAGTAAAAGATGCAAAAAACTCAATCGTGATTGGTGTTCCTTTCACAGCGATCAGTAAAGCTTTGGAAGTTACAGCTTATACCAATGTGAAAATTGCCGCAGAAAATTGTCATTTTGAAGACAAAGGTGCATACACAGGTGAAGTTTCAGCTAAAATGCTCGCAGAAATGGGTGTTCCTTACGTTATCATCGGTCACTCCGAACGTAGAGAATATTTCAACGAAACAAATGAAACTGTTAACTTAAAAGCAAAAGCAGCTATCAACTGGGGCGTTAGACCAATTGTTTGCTGTGGTGAAAGTTTAGAACAAAGAGAAGAAGGCCAAACATTTGACTGGATTAAAGAACAGATCACAGAAGGTTTAGCTGGTATTCCTGCAGAAAAGATGAGCTTTGTCACAATTGCCTATGAACCAATTTGGGCAATCGGAACAGGAAAAACTGCAAGTGATGAACAAGCACAAGAAGTTTGCGGCTATATTCGTGAATTAGTTGTCGAACTTTATGGCAAAGACATTGCTGATTCTTTAGCAATCTTATACGGTGGTTCAGTGAATGCAGGCAATGCAGAAAGTTTGTTTACACAACCAGATATTGATGGGGGATTAGTTGGTGGTGCTTCACTTAAACCAAATGATTTCAGTGTTATCTGCCACGCATAATAGTAAAAGAAACAAAAGGCTCAAGTCTATCTTGAGCCTTTTACATACCAAATAAGAGAGTGAACAGTATTGCTTGTTCACTTTTTACAGGAGAGAAAAAATGGCAAAAAATGCAAGAAGACCTGTCGCTTTGTTTGTCTTGGACGGCGTAGGGATTAATATTAGACATCAAGACAATGCAGTCTTTGCAGCCAATACACCTAACTTAGACAAATATTTAGCAAATTGGCCAAATACTTCCATTAAAACATCTGGTTTAGACGTTGGCTTACCTGATGGACAAATGGGTAACTCTGAAGTTGGGCATATGAATATCGGTGCTGGACGTGTTGTTTATCAAGACTTAAGCCGTATCACAAAAGCAATCGATGACGGTGATTTTTTTGAAAATGAAGTATTATTATCCGCTATTAACCATGCAAAAGAAAACAATACAGCATTAAATATTTTAGGATTATTATCTGATGGTGGCGTTCACAGTCATCAAGAACATTTATATGCTTTATTAAAAATGGCTAAAGATAATGGATTACAAAATGTAAATATCCATGCTTTTTATGATGGACGTGATGTTGCAACCACAGCAGGCGTAGGCTATACAGAAGCATTGCAAGAAAAAATCAAAGAAATTGGTGTTGGTCAGATCGCATCTGTTAGTGGACGTTACTATGCGATGGATCGTGATAATCGCTGGGAACGAGTGAAATTAGCATATGATGCAATCACGAATGTTGCTGAAAGAACAGCACAAGATCCTGTGCAAGTACTACGTGATTCCTACGAAGCTGGCGTAACAGATGAGTTTATTATCCCGACAACAATCGTTAATGCAAATAACGAACCTGTTGGTCCTATCAATGAAAATGACAGTGTGATTTTCATTAATTTCCGTCCTGATCGTGCACGTCAAATTACAAGAGCTTTAAAACAACCAGATTTCGATGCTTTCGCAAGAGAAAAAGATTTTACAAATCTTTTCTACGTTACAATGACACAATATCATATGGACTTTTATGATTTCCCAAATGTTCAAGTTGCTTATGCACCACAAAACTTGAATAATACATTTGGTCAATACGTTTCATCTGTTGGCAAAACTCAGTTGAGAATTGCTGAAACAGAAAAATATCCACATGTTACTTTCTTCTTTAATGGTGGTGTTGAAAAAGAATATGAAGGTGAAGACAGAGCATTATTACCTTCTCCAAAAGTTGCAACATATGATTTGAAACCAGAAATGAGTGCTTATGATATCACAGATGAATTGATGAAACGTCTTGAATCAGATAAATATGATGCCATCATTTGCAATTATGCAAATGGTGATATGGTTGGCCACACTGGTGTTTTCGATGCAGCTGTAGCAGCAGTTGAAGCTGTTGATGAATGTGTTGGAAGAGTCGTTGAAAAGATATTAGAAATGGGTGGCGTTGCTATTTTAACAGCAGATCATGGAAACTGTGAACAAATGGTTGACCCTGTGACACATGAAATCTTTACTGCCCATACAACTTTTGAAGTTCGCGTTGTAACAGTTGGTCAAGACGAATTTGAACTACGTAGAGGTGGCCGTTTAGCAGATTTAGCACCAACGATGTTAGATTTAATGGGCTTAATTCAACCTGAAGAAATGACAGGTGAAACACTATTAATCCATGAAAAAAGTGAGTGAAATCACTTTTTTTGAAAAGTTGATATGTTATAGTATAAAACACAGAGATTTTCACGTTTTTTGTGAGAATCTCTGTGCATATGTGTTATAATAACAAGGTGTAATTTTAGACAAATATACAATCGTTTTATTTCAGTCAAAGGAGAGAAATATGACAAAAGAGAAAAAATTTATGACGATGGACGGAAATACCGCTGCCGCATATACTTCATATGCTTTTTCCGAAGTAGCAGGTATTTATCCTATTACTCCATCATCACCAATGGCAGACTATGTCGATCAATGGGCACAAGAAGGTAGAAAAAATATCTTCGGCCAAACTGTTAACGTAATCGAGATGCAGTCAGAAGCAGGTGCTGCTGGTTTCGTACACGGTTCTTTAGCAACAGGCGCATTAACAACAACTTATACTGCTTCCCAAGGATTATTGTTAATGATACCAAATATGTATAAAATTGCCGGTGAATTATTACCTGGTGTTTTCCATGTATCCGCAAGAGCGATTGCTGGACAGGCTTTATCTATATTTGGTGATCAATCTGACGTTATGGCATGCCGCCAAACAGGTTTTGCAATGCTTGCTTCTTCAAGCGTTCAAGAAGCTCATGAAATTGCAGCAGTTGCTCACTTAGCAGCAATTAAAGGTCGTGTACCTTTCTTACATTTCTTCGATGGTTTCAGAACTTCTCATGAAATTCAAAAAATCGAAGTAATGGATTATGATGATTTGGCAAAATTAGTTGATATGGATGCAGTTGAAGCGTTCCGTAAACGTGGTTTAAGCCCAAATGATCCAGTTATCCGTGGTACAGCTCAAAACCCAGATGTTAACTTCCAAGCTCGTGAAGCTTCCAATCCTTTCTATGATAACTTATTACCAATCGTAGAAGATTACATGACAGAAATTAGTAACTTAACTGGCCGTGAATATAAACCATTCGTTTATTATGGAGCAGAAGATGCTGAAGAAATCATCGTATGTATGGGTTCTGTTTATGATACAGTTTGCGAAACTGTTGATTACTTAAATGCAAATGGTAGAAAAGTCGGTGTTATTCATGTTTACTTATATCGTCCTTTCTCCATCGAAAGAATTCGTGAAGCAATTCCTGCAAGCGTTAAGAAAATCGCTGTTTTAGATCGTACAAAAGAACCTGGTTCACAAGGCGAACCTTTATATCTTGATGTTATCAGCGCATTCAAAGGCGAAAATGATGCTCCAGTAATCGTTGGTGGCCGTTATGGTTTAGGTTCAAAAGATACAACACCTGATCAAATCAATGCTGTATACAAAAATTTACAAAATGCAACACCATTAGATCGTTTCACAATCGGTATCAATGATGATGTAACACATTTATCATTGCCAATTTCAGAATCTATTGATGTTACAAAAGAAGGCACAGTTGCTGCACGTTTCTGGGGTTTAGGCTCAGACGGTACAGTTGGTGCAAATAAAAACTCCATCAAAATTATCGGTGACCATACTGATATGTATGCACAAGCATATTTCAGCTATGACTCCAAAAAATCTGGTGGTATCACAATTTCTGACTTGCGTTTTGGTAGCCAACCAATCCGTGCTCCTTACTTAGTAGGTAGTGCAGACTTTATCGCTTGCCATAATCAATCCTATGTTGATAAATATGACATGCTTGCTCCTTTGAAAAAAGGTGGTTCATTCTTATTGAATACACAATGGAGTGTAGAAGAATTAGAAGAACACTTACCTGGTAAAATGAAACGTTTCTTAGCAGAAAATGATATTAATTTCTACACAATCAATGCTGTTGACTTAGCTGCAAAAATCGGTTTAGGTTCAAGAATTAACACAATTTGCCAAGCTGCTTATTTCAAAATTACAGAAGTTATTCCTGTAGAAGAAGCTGTTGATTATATGAAGAAAATGATTGTAAAATCATACGGAAAAAAAGGTGAAGAAGTTGTTAATATGAACTATGCAGCTGTTGATGCAGGTATTGAAAATGTTCATAAAGTAGAAGTTCCTGCTGAATGGGCAAATGCTGAAGATAAAGCATTACCAGTTCGTGAAGCTCCTGATTTCGTGAAAAATATTGCTGATGTGATGAATCGTCAAGAAGGAGACTCTTTACCAGTTTCTGCTTTCGTAGAACGTGAAGATGGTACAATCCCTGTTGGTACATCACAATATGAAAAACGCGGTATCGCAATTAATATTCCATCATGGCAACCAGACAAATGTATTCAATGTAATCAATGTTCATTTGTTTGCCCACATGCTGTTATCCGTCCAGTTTTATTAGATGACGAAGAATCAGCAAAAGCTCCTGAAGGATTTATCACAATTGGTGGTTCAAAACCATATGATAAATTCCAATACAGAATTCAAGTTTCCGTATTAGACTGTACTGGTTGTGGATCTTGCGCAAATGTATGTCCTAAAGACGCATTAGTGATGGAACCAATCGAAGACCATATGCATCAAGCAGATTACTGGACATTTGTTCAAGAAGAAGTTGCTCCTAAAGCTAACCCAATGAAGAAAACAACAGTAAAAGGTTCACAGTTTGAACAACCATTACTCGAGTTCTCAGGCGCATGTGCTGGCTGTGGTGAAACTCCATATATCAAATTAATCACTCAATTATTTGGTGATAGAATGCAGATTTCTAATGCAACAGGTTGTAGCTCAATCTGGGGTGGATCTTCACCTTCTTCTCCATATACAACAGACAAAGATGGCAATGGTCCTGCATGGGCAAATTCCCTCTTTGAAGATGCTGCAGAACATGGTTTGGGTATGCATTTAGGTGCAAAACAAATCCGTGATAGAGCTCGTAAAACATTAGAAGACTTAGTTGCTTTAGATGCAGATGCAAGCGTAAATGAAGCAGTACAAGCTTGGGTTGATAATTATGAAAACGGCGAAGCTTCTCGTGAATTAACACATAATTTAGTAGATGCATTAAAAGCCTATGATGGTGATAATGCAGATGCAAAAGCTTTCATCGAATCTGCTTTAGAATTAGAAGATTACTTAATGAAACGTTCATCATGGATTATCGGTGGTGACGGTTGGGCATACGATATCGGCTTCGGCGGTGTAGACCATGTCTTAGCGTCTGGTGAAGATATCAATATCTTTGTTCTAGATACAGAAATTTACTCCAATACTGGTGGTCAAGCTTCTAAAGCTACTCCATTAGGTGCGATTGCTCAATTCGCAGCTGGTGGTAAACCAGTTAGAAAGAAAGATCTTGGCTTAATGGCTACAACATATGGTTATGTCTATGTTGGACAAATCGCTATGGGTGCTAACCAAGCTCATACATTAAAAGTGATTGCTGAAGCAGAAGCTTATCCAGGACCATCCATCATCATCGCTTATGCTCCATGTATTTCACATGGTATCAAAGGCGGCTTAACAATTTCACAAACACGTGAAAAAGATGCGGTTGAAACAGGTTACTGGCACTTATGGAACTATGATCCAAGAAAAGAAGAAAATGGTGAAAACCCATTCACATTAACTTCAAAAGCACCAACAAGAGCATTCCGTGAATTTGTTGAAAAAGAAGTTCGTTACACATCATTAAGAAGAAAATATGATGAAGAAACTGTTGATGCTATCTTTGCTCAAGGAGAAAAAGCTGCTAAAGATCGTTACAATACCTATGTTCGATTAGCAGAAGCAAAATATGGTGAAGATGAAGAATAATTTTCTTCAAATCTATTAGTAGTTTATAAATCTTAAAACTACTGAAAGTAAATCAATCATAATATGTTATAATAAGTCCCCATGGTTATTCTACGGGGACTTATTTTTTATCTTTACGATGATAGAATGGGAGTCATTTGTGAAAGTTCAATTCAACCAATCGTTACATTTATCAGATACATTGATTCCAGATGTATTTATTTCTGAATTCATGAGCAAATTAAGTGGAGATGCAATTCGCGCTTATTTATTCATTACACAGAATTATCAGCATGGTAATCGCAAAATGACGATGAAGGAATTAGCACAAAGGCTAGACTGTACAGAAAAGAGCGTTGAAAAGGCTTTAAGTGAATTGCAATTTCTAAATTTAATTCTAATTCAGAGTGGATATCTAGAAATCGTCGACATTAAGTATCGTGAGATTGAAAAATTACTAACGAATCGAAAACATGACTCGAATGTTTCGAAAGAAGATATTTCCAAAAGAGAATTAATTATCAAACAAATCAATGATACTTTTTTTCAAGGAATGATGTCTTTAGGTTTTTATACAAAAATAGATGAATGGTTTACAAAATATGAATTTGAACCTGAAGTGCTATATGCTATTTTTTCGGAGGCTGCAGGGAAGAACAAACTGGATGGTCCTGGATACGTAGCAGGAATCGCTGATAATTGGGCGAAAAACGGAGTCAAAACATATCGTCAACTAAATCTCTATTACAAGCAATATGAAGAGCTTAGAAAGCTTATCAACCAAGTGAAATCTAAGTTGAATGCAAAAGGGAATTTTTCTGTTTATCAAGAAGAATTAATTGCAAAGTGGAAAAATGATTTTGGATATGATTTTTCCATTATTGAACTCGCTCTTAAATCCACAATTAATTTGAATAACCCTAATTTAAAATACATAGACCGGATTTTGACGAATTGGCATGAACTTCAATTGCATTCGGTAGAGGAAGTGACAGATTATCTTCTTGCATATAAGAAAAATAAGCAAAACGAAGCAAACAATAGCAAGAGACAAACGCAACATAGAAAATTAAAAAGTGATGAATTAAAAGACCTTGATGTTCAAGAAGAAGAGCTATACAATGCTCAGCTTATGCAATTCCTTGAAGAAACAAAGGATGATATGAAATGAGATACTTAGATCGCCAAACCCGAAAAAAATTACAGAATTATTATGAAATACTTCGCACACAAGCGCAAAAAAATCATCAACGAGAATTAGAACAATTATATCAAGATTTTCCGTGTATAAGAGAATTTGAACAAAAGAAGATTGATTTGAAAGTAAAACTTGTGAAAAGCAAAATCAATCGCTCACAAGATGTTGAGTCAATTAATCAACAATTAGATCAGGTGAGGGAACAGTTCGCTGAGTTTTTGCACCAAAACAATATTCCTGTAGATTATGAAAATATTCATTACTATTGCACCCAATGTGAAGATACAGGCTGGTATCAAGGAGATTATTGTCAATGTGTACATCAGGTTTTAACTCGTTTAAATAACAATAATACGAACTTTATGCCACCACCAGACAGTCATTTTAATAATTTTGATGTGAGTGTTTTTTCTGATGAGAAGAATACCCATTATTTCCAAGGAAAGCTCTCCCCTCAAGAAGCAATCAAAGGAATTCGACAATTATCGGAAACCTTTACGAATCGTTTCAATCAAAGTAGCAAAAATATCTATTTATTTGGAGCGCCAGGAACAGGTAAAACATTCGTTATGGGATGCATTGCGAATGAGTTATTGGAACAAGGAAAATATGTCGTTTATCTTAAAGCGGTACGCTTATTTGAGATTATGGCTAAACGAAATACATTATTAAACAGTTATAGTCCAGATCCTGAAGAACAAGATAGTATTTTACAATTTATAGATAGCATTAGGCACGCAGAACTTCTCTGTATCGATGATTTGGGCATGGAAGCAAATGCTTATAAAAGTGCATATGCGGATTTCATCGTTTTGCTAGATGAAAGAATGGATCATCATCGCTCGACCATTATTACAAGCAATTTAAGACCAAAAGATTTAGGCGATGAATATGATGAAAGAATTCGTAGCCGAATAACAGGGAATTTTGATTTGATCATGTTCGAGGGGGAAGATGTTAGAAATCGAATTGCCGGATTAAAAACTAAAGAGCATTCGAAACAGTGATGAAGGTAATATGATGCAAGTACTTGTCGGAAACGATATTTTATCCATCGAAAGATTTGAAAAAATTCTGAAGAAAAAAGGACAACGATTCTTGGAACGCTTTTTATCCGTAGATGAAATAAAGGATGCCCAAAATCGTGTGCAAAGTTTAGCAGGATTATTTTCTGTGAAGGAATCAATCTCAAAAGCTCTCGGAACAGGTATAGGGAATGAAGGTGTTTCATGGCATGATATGTATATCAGCTTTGATCGTTATGGAAAACCGAAAGTAAACTTTTCAGGAAAAACCAAAGAGTATTATGATAAAATAAATGCTTGTTCAATAGACATCAGTATTAGTCATGAAAAAAAGTATGCAATGACGACATGTGTTATTTTAACTTGTGTTGATTGACATTTGAGATTTTGGAACAAAGGATATTGTAATGAATCAGCCTAAACAAAATAAAAATTTTTATTTAGAGAAAACAAAAGAGAGTAAAATTCCAGCATGGCTAATTCCTGCTCTAATCATCAGTATTTTAGCTTTTTCACTTTTGTATTTCTTACCCAAAATTATTCGTTCTTTTCAATCTGGAAGTACAACAGAAAATATCTCGGCAGAAAGCACAACGATGAAGGATTCATTTTTAGAAGAAGCAGATGCTGTCATCAGTGTGAAGACTGCTCGAATTTTCAATCGAGCTGATAAAAATGGAGATTGCATTACATCAGCACTTTACAATGAACCGATTATCCTTTTGACAGAAAAACCCGAAAATGGCTTCTATCATATTCAATTGCGTGAGGGAATTTCAGGATATGTAGATGAAGCGGATATTCTCATAAGTACAAAATCCTTTGACTCAGCAGCTATTACAGACAGGGCAATTATCATTAATGGCGAAAAAGCGATTTCGTCAGATACCATCAATGGAGATATTGTTGCGATTGCACCGATGGGTTGTATTCTTTATATCGACTATGTGACAGAGCAGGTAATTCGAGTCGTATTACCTGGAGGTGAAATAGGGTGGCTGAATCGGGAGAATTTAATTGTCGTTCCTCTCAACAAAAAAATTCCTCAACCTGATAGCAAACAAGCAGATATATTTTGCTCAAGTGCTTTGAAATTTTTGAATATTTCTTATATCCCGGGCGGATTGGGATTAGATAATATTGATATGCCAGGAGTTATCTACTTAGCTGGCATCACGAATGGATTATCCTTTTCTCGTAGAATTGAAGACCAAGCGGAACTAGGGACAAATATTTCTTTTGAAAAAGATGAAAAAGGAATTCCTAATATCAATGGCTTTAAAGCTGGTGATTTACTGTTTTTTAGTGGCAATGAAAAAGAGATTAATTCCGTTGCGATTTACCTAGCTGATGATAATATTTTGTATGCTGAAGGAAATCAAAGTGAAATTCAAATTTTAAGTATGAGTGGAAATGATAGGCTCCTCGAAAGATTATCCGTAGCCAGAAGAATATTCGAATAATAGGTCTCTTTATTAATTTATTTTACATTCCTGGAATATATGTCCATTTAGAATTACACTCTTTTTACATAGGCTTTATTTTTTCATAAACGATCCTCAATAAAATTAAATTGCAGTTTAAACGGCGTCATGTTAGCAAATTGAAAAAATCAATTGCTACTTTCAAAATTTAATTTTAGGAGAGAATATGAAAACATTTATAAGATTATTTGCTGTGGTGATTGCTTTCACTTTATTTCTAAGTGCTTGTCAATCCAAAGACAAT
Source organism: uncultured Mageeibacillus sp. (assembly GCA_964346085.1). Taxonomy (GTDB): domain Bacteria; phylum Bacillota; class Clostridia; order Saccharofermentanales; family DTU023; genus UBA5436. Next base: position 20,557 of record CAYFSZ010000015.1, read on the forward strand.
ACTTCTGAATCAGCACAAAAAGAAAATACTACATTACAGGCTGAATCAAATACAGAATTAAAATCAGATAAACAATCTACAGACGAATCAAATCAAGACAAAATTAAAATTGAATATTGATACGTGAATGCGGAAACACAAGGAGGAATCGCAGTTGAGGAATTAGTCAATACATTCAATCAGCAAAGCGATACCATAGAAGTCATAGCCAGATATAATCCAGATATGTACAAAGGATTAATGCAGAATTTACAAGCTGAGGCTGCTTCTGGAAATTATCCTGCTCTCGTACAAGTTGGCTGGGCATTTTTAGATTATTTCTCCAATAATTTTGCATATCAGCAACCGCAAGCAGTTATTGATCAATATTTTCCTGATGACAAAAACTATTTAACGGATAATTTTTTACCGAACGTTCTAGAATTAGCAGTCAATAGCAGCGAAGAACAAGTTGGTATTCCATATTCTGTTTCTAATCCAGTTTTATATTTGAATAGAGATTTATTAAAAGAAGCAGGTCTTTCTGAGGAAGGTCCCGAAACATGGCAAGAATTACGCGAGTTTTCAAAAGCAATCAAAGATAAAACAGGAAAATATGGTTTTTATATGCAAGAACCTGCTGATAACTGGGCGACGCAAGCATTGTTAGAAAGTAATGGAGCAAGATTATTACAAGATGGTAAAGCAGCTTTTGCCAGCAAAGAAGGAATCGAAGCTTATCAAATGCTTGCTGACATGGTAAATATTGACAAATCCGCATTGCATATCGGCTGGGATGAAGGGGTTCAGTCGTTTGTTGATGGAAATGTCGGAATGCTCTATACAACAATTGCAAGAAGAGCGCAGGTGCAATCTGGCGCAAAATTTGATGCGGCAACAGTTCCTTCTCCCGCATGGGAAGGCAAAGATATCAGGATTCCAGCAGGAGGATGTTTCTTAGCTATCACTGCACAAGATGAAGAGCAAATTTAAGCGGCATGGGAATTTGAAAAATTTCTATATTCAGTAGAGTCAATGGCTACATGGACGATCGGAACGGGATATGTGCCTCCTAGAAAAGGTGTAGCAGAAGCTGAAAATGGATTAAAAGCATTTTATGCAGAAAATGAAATGATGCGTGCTGCTAATGAACAAATGGATAAAATCGTTCCTTGGACAAGCTTCCCTGGAGACAGCGGACTGCAGGCAGAACAAATTTTATTGGATGTGCGTGACCAAATTCTAGGCGGAGGAACAAGCGCACAAGAGGCGTTAACTTCGGCTCAAGATGAAATTAATCAATTATTGCCGTAAGGAAATCTTCAATGAGAAATTTTATTGAAAAGAGAGGAAGGGCAATGCTGTTCATTGCTCCTTCCGCTATACTATTTATTATTTTTATGTTTTATCCATTGGGAAAAACGATTTATTATAGTTTTTTTAATTGGAACTTTATCAGTCCGAAGATGAAATTTGTAGGATTGCAGAATTATATCAAATTGTTTCAGGATCCGATTACTGCAAAAGTATTTACCAATACACTGTACTATATCATTATTCTATTGGTAATTAACTTTATTCTCCCTTATATCGTTAGTTATGTATTAATTAATATCATTCGAAAAAAACAGGAATTTTATAAAACCGTTTTATTTTTGCCAAGTGTGATTTCGTTGGTGGTCGGTTCAATCTTATACATGTGGATACTAAATCCCGTTTCGGGACCGATCGGTTTGATGGCCGGAAAAATTGGTCTACAATTGCCTATTTGGTCAAAAACAGATGGACTCGTCATAGTTGTTTTGAGTATTATCACTTCTTGGAAAACATTTGGATATAACTTTTTGGTTCTATATGCTGGAGTCAGCGGTATTTCGAAAGAAATTCTCGAAGTGGCTAAAATGGAGAATATTTCGAATTTTAAAATTTTTAAAGATATTATTGTACCAATGACTTCTTCAACTGGAATCTACATTCTTATCATTACAATCATTCAAGGGCTTCAACAAGTTTTTGTGCCAATTAAAGTTGTTACGCAGGGTGGACCTAATTACGGGAGCTCAAACTTAACCTATCATGCTTATCATAATGCATTTAATATATTTGACGTAGGAACAGCTTCTGCTTTGTCTGTTTTAACGATGTTATTATTTTCAGTTCTTTTGATTCTCGAGTTTAAATTCGTAGAAAAGAGAGTGTACTATGAAAACTAATAAATCTGCCTGGATATGGCATACTGTATTGATTATTTGGGTTGTTTTGATTCTATTTCCTCTTATTTATGCAGCAAGCAATTCCTTTAAAACATTATCTGATGCATATAATAATGTTTTTTCATTAATTCCCAAAGAATTTACGCTGGATAATTATCGCCACATTTTTGCTCGCCAAGATTTTGTCAATATTGCTTTAAATACACTCAAAGTCGCAAGCGGCGTGACGATTTTTAAATTATTGACGAGTATTCTCGCTGCTTATGCATTTGTTTTTTTAGAAATGAAAGGAAAAAACATCATCTATTTTTTGATGATTAGTACAATGTTTATCCCGTTTTCGGTGACGATGATTCCGAATTATTTAACAATTTCACAAATGAGTCTGCGTGATACTTTGTTTGGGGTGATGTTGCCACAATTTGCTGATGCACTGGGGATTTTTTTGATAAGACAAAGCATGCGATCTGTACCAAAAGCTCTAATCGAATATGCGAGACTTGAGAATGTTAGCCATTTTAATTTGCTAAAAGATATCCTATTTCCAATGATTCGTCCACATATCATTTCGACTGGAATTATCTTTTTTATCAATTCATGGAACGAATTCGTCTGGCCGGTATTAATCTTAAAGAGTGAAAACAATTATACATTATCTCTTGCTTTACAAATGTATATCAGCTCAGAAGGTGGTACTGATTTCACAATTGCTATGAGCGTATCAATTATCACGATAATTTTGCCCATTATTTTATTCATCATTTTCAAAAAACAAATTATCAGTACATTTAGTACTTCGGGGATTAAATAGGAGGTCATTTTATGTTTGGCGACTCTTCTTGGATTTTACTAACTGATTTTGAATATAAG
>CAYFSZ010000016.1:0-6682 GCA_964346085.1 uncultured Mageeibacillus sp.
TATTTCAAATTTCGGCCAATTGCCACCATTCAGGTAACAACAACTATGAAAATCTTCCCTAACGAAAACATCCCAATCTTACTTTTTCAACTTAAACACGCGTTTACTAGGATTGACACGAGCCTTCAACTTTTGTTTCTTCAAATCTTTACCGATAACGATGAATTTATTCAATTCGTATTCGGGTTCTTTATCATTTTCTTTAGCAATTGCATTGTCTTCCTCAATTGCCTGCACATCTTCTTCCACTAAACCTGTTATTTCAACACGATTTTGTACTAATTCAACATGAATAATTTCATCCTTCGCACGGATAAAACCTTTGGCGCGAATGATGTAGCCAAAATCACCATTCAAAATTTCTTCCATGAACGCGTAGACTTGATCTGGATTCATAAACTTAATGTCTTTCAAAGTCATGTTGGTCAAATCTTGATCTGCTTCACGTTTGATTTGGCGTTGGGTGAAACGTTCCCCGACGCGTTTGATATCTTCTCCTGTGAATTCTTTTTGCAATAAATCGAGCCATTTTTCTTTTGGCCAATTGGAATAATGCTCCAACGGGAAATCAACATCCGAAGGCACTTCTAATTCTTCCGCAATCGCAGAAAACGAATCAGGATCTAAACCTTCCGATTTGCTCAAAACCAAGGTACCAGCCGCAATCAACTGATCTTGGAAATAATTTTTGAAATCTCGATTTTGATAAGCGTAATGTTCTGCATCAATCATGGTGATTGGAGCAAGTAATTGAATTTTCTCGTATTGAATTTTTTGTAAGCTCTCGATAATATTTGTCGGTTGTGCAACGCCGGATGGCTCAACGACTAAGTAATCCGGATTTAGTGTATTGGCAATTGTCATAACGGAAAAAGAAAAATCCAGATCCAAAGAACAGCAAATGCACCCTTCGGATAATTCAACGATTTCCATTTGGGCGATTGCTTCGTCTTGTTCAAGAATTTGTCCATCAATATTCTCAGAAGCAAATTCATTTTCTACGATGACGAATTCACGACCAGTGGCTTTTGCCATGGCTTTAATAAATGTTGTTTTTCCTGCGCCTAAAAAACCTGAAATGATTAGAATTTTCAATGTGATTACCTCTTAATTAAAATGATAAGAACTTTCAAAATGATTTCTTCTTAATTGAAATGATAAGAACTTTCAAAATATTACCTCTTTAAAAACTAGATGTAGAATCAATACCTGAATACGAGTCTCATATTCACCTATTCATTATACCTCTAAAAAAGGACAAAAAAAGTGCGTATGAGCAAAATTCATACGCACTTCGAAAGTCATTATTATAATGTAACAACTGGTTTAATTAATTCTCTTGGTTTGTCTTTCATTAACATTAATGCATCTTCAACTTTTTCAAAGCCTTGGAATTTATGAGTTAACATTAAGTTAACATCAACACGACCAGAAGTAACTAATGTAGCTAATTTTTCTAAACGAGCTCTACCACCTGGCATCAAACCACCAACGATTTTCTTATGTCCCATACCAACGCCCCATTCAACACGTGGGATATTGATGTATGTACCTTCGCCTAAATAGTTAACATTACCGATTGTTCCACCTGGTTTAACTACTTTAACTGCTGTTTCGAATGTGTCATTGTCACCACCAGCAACGATAACTTTGTCAACACCTTGACCATTTGTCATTGCTAAAACTTGTTCTGCAATGTCGCCATCTTTATAGCTTACGAATTCTCTTGCGCCATATTCTTTAGCAACTTCGATACAGTTAGGTCTTGTACCAACAGCAATAATTCTTGAAGCACCGCGTAAGTTTGCAGCTGCAACAGACATTAAGCCAACAGGACCAATACCAATTACTAATACTGTGTCACCAAATTTAACATCAGCTAATTCAACACCGTGGAAACCTGTAGGAATCATATCTGATAACATACATGCTTCTTCAGGAGATAAACCTTCTGGTAAATGAGCTAAGTTACCATCAGCATCATTAACGTGGAAATATTCACCGAAAACACCATCTTTGAAGTTTGAGAATTTCCAACCAGCTAACATTCCGCCGGAGTGCATAGGATATCCTTCTTGAGCAGCAACGGATTGCCAGTCAGGAGTGATAGCAGCAACCATGATTCTATCACCAACTTTGAAGTCTTTAACGTTAGAACCAACTTCAGCAACAACACCACAACCTTCATGTCCTAAGATCATATTTTCTCTTTCGCCTAAAGCGCCAGCCCATACTGTATGTACGTCTGATGTACATGGAGATAATGCTAATGGCTGAATAATCGCATCATCTGGACCGCATGCTGGACGATCTTTTTCAATCCAACCTGTTTTGCCGATACTTAACATTGCGTAACCTTTCATCGTGAAAAGTCCTCCTTATTTAAAATTTAATTTTAATCGTGATTCACACATAACTAGACTAACAAATAAAACGTTTGTTGTAAACGTTTTCAGTAATTAAATTTTACGCATGACAAAAGTGCTGTATGGCCTTATTTCAATAGTGTTTCCGCCTTCGTGAAATGATTTTTGATTTCTTTTATTCGAAAATTCAATATTATCTTCAAAGCTCATCTCATAGTTCGCAGCATCAATCAAAGTATAACTGTCTCTATCGTAAGCATTAAAGAAACACCAAAAATCTTCTCTCTTGCCTTTGATTCGCATTTTTAGCAATTGTTTTGAAAGAAAATGAAACTCAATACAACGTGATATTTCTTCAAAATCACTCATTCTAAACAATGTATGTGATTTCCTAAAACGAATCAGCGCTTTCATATAGTCAACTGTTTCTCGATCAATCAAATCCCAATTAATTTGATTTATATAATCAGGCAAATTGTAACTATTTCCTTCTCCATATTTGCTGCGCATAAATTCTTGTCCAGCGTGGATAAACGGAATCCCTGGTATTAATAAAACCATGCTGTTCGCTAAATTTTGAATCCTCGCATAAAAAGAAAAATCTTGATTTGGAACGGCTCCAGAGATTTGATCGAACAATGTGTAATTATCATGAGCCGCAACATACTGTACCATTTGGCTTGCATCAACATAATTCTGCTTCCAGGAATCGACATTCAAAAAATCAAAGTCCTGACCTCCACCAGTGATGAAACCTTTTTCTCTTAAGTTAAATACATTGCCCCTGACTGCATTGCGGAATCGATCATTGAAAAAAGAGATGCCAGGCATTTTTTTCGCATTCAGTGAAGATGCACGTAACTCTTCAGGCAATGCCTCCCCCATATTCCAGCCTTCGCCGAGAATGATATTGCTCGGCTGTAATGCATCAACTTTTTCTTTGATCAAATTGACTGTTTCATAGTCTAATATACCCATCAAATCGAGACGGAAACCATCGATATGAAACTCTTTTACCCAGTACTCGATGGTATCTAATAAGTATTTACGCACCATGCTACGTTCCGAGGCAACTTCATTTCCGCACCATGTACCATTCGCAGGTTTTCCATTTTCTAGATGACGGAAATAATAACCAGGAACAAGTACTGTAAATGGATGTGTTTCCACTTGGTATACATGATTGAAAACGGTATCCATAATGATGGCGATGTTTTTGTCATGCAATGCCTGGATCATTTTTTTGAGTTCAAAAATACGATTCAAAGGATGATCCGGTTGGCTGGCATAACTGCCTTCTGGGACCTGAAAATTCATCGGATCATAGCCCCAATTGTAGCCCGCCTCCGGATGTTCTTCATCAATTGTTGCAAAATCAAAAAATGGCATCAATTGCAAATGTGTGATGCCAAGTTCTTCTAAATAATCTAAGCCGACCGCTTGTCCTTTACGGTTTTTTCTTCCTGATTCTGCAATGCCTACGAATTTTCCTTTGTGCTGAATATCTGTTTCCGGGTAGGATGTAAAATCACGAATACTCGCTTCATAGATAATGATATCCGTGCCTTGCGCTGTGCTTGAATAAGGTTTCCAAGTTTCAATATTGGTTTTTTCTAAATCAAGAATGACCGTATGTTTCGCATTAATCGTCACAGCTTTGGCATAAGGGTCATTACAAGTTTTTTGTTCTCCTGAAAAATACGTAACTTGATAAAGATACATTCCAAACTCAAGATTCCCCGGCTGTTCATGCTCCCAAACACCTTTTTCATCACGCGTCATCGGCCAAATTTCTGCAGGTGTATCCGACACCATTTTGTCCTTGACCCATTGGCCAAAATACAAAATATCGATTTGCTTGACGACGGGACTCCAAACACGAAAGATTGTTTTCTCTTGTGAAAAAATCGCCCCTAATTCATCATCATAATGATATTTTTCAGCAAATCCTTCGCTTGCATAATCATATTGCTCTAAATAAGGCAAAACAAAATTTTGATAAGCTTGTTCTGTCATTAAATATGAAATCCTCCATTGATATTGATGACTTCCCCAGTAATATATTTTTGTTCAGCTAAAAAGAGCGCCAGCTCAGCCACTTCTTGTGGCTCACCAAAACGCTGCAAAGGAATGTCATCTTTCAAATTTTCTAAATCTTCTTCTGAAAAAATCGATAACATATCTGTATCAATCACACCAGGCGCAATTGCATTCACCAAAATCCCACTCGGCGCAAGCTCCTTCGCTAAAGCCTTAGTCAAACCGATGATACCTGCTTTGGCAGTGGAATAATGCACTTCCATGGAAGCACCCGTTGTTCCCCAAATGGAACTCACATTGATGATGGAACCTGATTTTTGAGATAGCATGCCATGAAATGCTTTTTGGGCACAAAGGAAATAAGCTTTTAAATTTAAAGCCATCAAGCTATCCCATTCTTCTTCACTAATCTTGTCAAAAAAGTTCCACTCGCTGATGCCTGCATTATTAATCAAAACATCTAGCGGTTCCTCAATATGCGCAAACATCTGATCAATTTCTTCGCTATTTCTCAAATCAACTTTGAGCGGAATTAACAATTCAGCATATTGAGAATCTTTCTTGAGTTGCTCCAAATAAGTTATGGTTTGAAAATATGTCGCATATACGCGATAGCCATGCGCCAAAAATAGTTTGGTCATCGCTAGCCCGATTCCTCTTGATCCCCCTGTGATTAAAACTGATTTCATTTCATTTTCCTATGTATTTTTTTGATTTCATTATTATACATTATCAAAGGTTCGATGTGAAAAGAAATCAAAAAGTAAATTCAACAGTTGTCGCTTATGGTAAAATAGAGCCATTAATAAAAAACGGAGTGACTTATGACACAAGATAATTTAAATACAATTTTATTCACACCTGGCAATACGATTTATTTTGTTGGTATTGGCGGCATTTCAATGTGTGGTTTGGCAGAACTTGCGAATCATCAAGGCATGAAGGTGGCTGGTTCGGATACGCATAACAATGGCCGTACTGATTATTTAGAAACGCTTGGTATTCAAATTCAAATCGGTCAAAAAGCTGAAAACATCGATACTATAAAGCCTGATGCAATTATTTATACCCTCGCCGTTCCTGAATATAATCCAGAACGTCAGAGAGCAAGAGAACTCGGTATTCCAGAAGTTGAACGTGCCGTTTATCTTGGCTATATTAATCGTCAATTTGAAAAATCGATAAACATCGCTGGAACCAATGGAAAAACAACAACGACTGCAATGTGTTCCGTGATTTTGATGGAGGCAGACCTTGATCCTACCGTTCATCTCGGCGCTGAGTTGAAGCAATTCCACTCCACCGTTCGAGCTGGCAAAGAAAAAAATCTGATGGTGTCTGAAGCATGTGAATTTGGGCGCAGCTTTTTGCATTTTTATTCCACAACAGCAACTGTGCTGAACATTGATCACGACCATGTCGATATTTATCCGACAATCGAAGATGTCATCGATGTGTTCGCAGAATTTATCGCTGGCTTGGACAAAGGAACTAATCTAGTCGTTCCCGCTTTCGATCCATTAATTCCGCGAACGATTGAAGTAGCATATGAAAAAAATCCATCGCTCAAAGGCCAACTTAATATTTATACTTTCGGTTATGAGGAAGATACTTTTGCTGACCAAGCTCCTGATTTATGCTGCCGCAATTTAGAATTCAAAGAAGGTTATCCTCATTTCGACTTGTATTTCAAAGGCGAATTACTCGATTCATTCAATTTACGAATTCCTGGAAAGTTCAATGTGGATAATGCAATGGCAGCTATTCTTTGTGCCTATCTCAATGGTGCTGATGTGTCTTCTGCTAAAAAGGCTTTGCAAGAATTCACTGGCGCAGAAGGACGTTTTACCGAAGTAGGAGAATATAACGGTGCTAGAATTATTGCTGATTATGCACATCATCCAGATTCCATCAAAGTGACTTTGGAAGCTGCACAAAACATCCCGCACAAAACACTGTATGCTATTTTCCAACCTATCACCTATAGCCGTGCCAAAGGTTTGGCCGATGGTTTTGTCGAAGCATTAGCAGCTGTCGAGCATCCGATTTTGATGGAAGTTTATGATGATAGAGAAAATGATCATAGCTTCTCTTCCAAAAATATTGCTGATCGAATTAAAGAAAAAGGCATTGATGCTCTCTTCTTCTCGACACTTGATGAATTGGAAACTTATTTGCGCGAGACATTAGAAAAAGATGATCTTGCCATTATCATGGGCTCTGATGTCAGAAATGTTGCCGACAGCTTAGCTGAACGTACCGACCATTTCGCGTAA
>CAYFSZ010000016.1:6782-20692 GCA_964346085.1 uncultured Mageeibacillus sp.
CTTTTTTCATGGAATAGGATTTCCTGCAGAGCGATAGATTTCGTACCACTCTTCTCTGCTTAGTTCAATTTCCGTCCCAGAACAGATTCTTTTCAATCTTTCAATATTAGTCGTTCCCGCAACCATAAACATTTTAGCAGGATGCCTGAGTACCCAAGAAGTGACGATTGCTTCGAAAGAACTATTTTTCTCTGCTGCTATTTTTTGAATAGTTGTTGTTAATTCAGAATAAGCCTCATGATTAAAAAATGGACCTTGCTGTAAATCGATTTGGAATGGGGACCATGCCTGAATGCTAATCGGATGCAATCTTGCATACTCGATCATTCCAGATTGCTCATATGATTTGGGTCGATACATATTGACATTAATCCCCGAATCAATAAGTCCTGTGTGAGCAGGACCAAATTGCAGTTGATTTGTCACGGGTGCGATTCCAACAGCTTGCTGAATCATCTCAACCTGTAAATAATTCATATTGCTCAAACCATAATGTAAGATTTTACCTTGGTCTATAAGATCATTCATAGCTTTCGCAACTTCATCTAAATCCATAAGCGTATCGGGTCGATGCAAAATCAAAATATCCAGATAATCTGTTTTTAATCTATCTAAGCTTGTTTCAACCGATTTCATGATATGATCATATGAAAAATCATAATAACCAGGTCTGATACCACATTTCGATTGAATGATGACGTCTTTTCTATCGATTCCTGATGCAGTAAACGCTTTGCCAAAAACTTCTTCGCTTTTTCCTTTTCCATAAATGTCAGCGTGATCAAATAAGTTTATTCCCTGTGCCACGGCTTCACGGATAAGTGATTCAACTTCACTTAATTCCATGTCAAAAATCCTCATGCATCCGAGGATAATGCGACTAGACTGAATATTTGAATTCCCTAATACATCGTATTTCATTTTCTTCTCCAAAATCGTTTGAACGTTATATTCTCGTTCTTAATCTACCTCTGCTATAGGCGTTAATTAAGGCTTTCAAGTCTTCGATTTGGGAACGGATATCTTCTCCTTCATCGGTGTCGGAGATACGCAAACGATGCGGCATTTTTTCAACAACATGAATTTCTGGTAGATAACTTCCGCTTTGTTGCACACCTTCGAAATGATGATGTTCTGCCAAAGCGAGTTCATGCGAGCTGAAAATCAAAGTATACCCTGCAATTCCTGTCGTGGATTGATATGGTTTTGATAAGCCACCATCGATGACGAATAATTTGCCATTCGCTTTAATCGGGGTTTCGCCATCTTTGATTTTGACAGGAACATGCCCATTAATAATATGAGATTTTTCTGGATTAAGACCGAATTCTTCAAGAATTTTGACGGCGCCTTCTTCCATTTTGGAATATTTATAATAATCGTTCTTATTTTCCTTATGTAATTCTTTTTCTGCCAAAAAGTATCTTTCAAATGTTGCCATTTTATCTTTGCCAAACAGCGGAGATTTGGCTCCACACCAGAGATACCACATCAAATCTAAACCTTTGCGGCGCTCTGCTGAATGTTTAGAATTGTACCAAGCTTCGCGAACTTGATAGTAAATGAAATCCATCAATTCTTTGCCCTTGAGCTCTTTGCCATTCAGACGAACTATCTGTAAATCCCCGTTTTCATCCATCGGAATACAGCCATGATAGAGCAAATTATTATTATGAATTTTGTACATTGAACCAACTTTGTAAAGATAATCAATGTGTTTTTGCAGGCGCGGTGAAGATGCAAAGGAAATCTTGAGCGCTTCCATTAAATCTGATTCTTCATCACTCAAAGCTAGCGGATTTGCTGGATCGATTGTTGGGAAACTCGTATCTAATAGTGAATATTCTTTTCCATTCTCAACGAACACGCCCTTTTCAAAATCAACTTTGCGTAAAACATTACGGTCGTCCATGTGAAAATCAGGATTTCTCTCATAGAGTTGTCCTTCAAGTTTCACTTCCATAATGGCAATCATTTTCTGCATTTTGGCTGCAATCTCAGGATCAATACGGGCGATTTGACTGTTTTCAAAGTTTCTAGGAATAAATTGTTCGCATGGATCATCAGCATACACTTGCGTCGCATAGCTATATAACGGACGTAAGTTGATTCCGTAGCCATCTTCCAAGCAATCAAAATTGTTATAGCGCAAAGCGATACGTAAAACAGCCATGATAGCAACCTCAGAACCGGCGGCGGCTGCCATCCAAATAATGTCATGATTTCCCCATTGAATATCGACGTTTTTGTACTCCATGAGAACATCCATAATTTTGTGTGGACCAGAACCACGGTCAAAAATATCACCGATAATATGAAGCTCATCAACTGAAATATTTTGAATCATCTCACACAAAGCAGCGATGAATGACTTGCTCGCATTATGTTGAATAATTCCATTAATAATTGCTTGATTATAAATATCACTATCTTCTTCATCAACAATCGTGTTCAAAAGTTCATCGATAATCGCAGCATATTCTTTTGGCGTTTTCTCTTGCACTCTTTGCAATGGATATTTTGAGGAAACATATTTGAGCAAATCTATTAAACGGAAAATTGTAATTTTGACAATTTCTTCGGTTAATTGATGATTTTCTTCCATATTATCCAAAGCCAAGCGAGGGTTGAAAACTAAGAAAGCCAAATCATTCTGCTCTTTCACCGTCAAAGTTCTTTCGAACAAAATTCTAATTTTATTTCGAATACTCCCAGAAGCACTGCGCAGGAAATTAATAAATGCATCCGCTTCTCCATGTAAATCCGAGAAGAAAAACTCTGTACCCTTAGGCAAGGATAATAGCGTTTCTAAATACACAATTTTCCCTCTGGCTGCTTCAATTGTCGGATAATGTTCACTTAATAAATCTAGATGTTTTTCGATTTGAAATTTTTGTCGCATATTTGCTCCGTTCATAAATCTCTTTCATACTTTCTTTTAACGTTTACTTATGTACTCATTCTAGCACTATTTTCAAAATAAAAAATCCTCCTTCGCATTTTTCGCCAAGGAGGATTGATTGTTTTACAAAGATTTAATGTTCACTATCAGCGCCAACATTATTCTTGATTTTGATTATCCGGTGTATCGACTGATGGAGGAATCACATTTGGTGTTTCTTCCGGTGCAACGATTTCCGGTTGCAAAGGTTCAGACCCTAATTCAGAAATGTATTGATTATTATTGCTTGCTAATTCTTTGAAATCAACAGCAAATTCTTTGTAAATTTCTTCAAATTCAGGACCTTCGATTTTTTCTTTTTCGAGAAGTCTCTGTGTGACATTTTCTAATACAGCTGATTCTCTGCGTAAAATACCCAAAGTTTCTGCATAAGCTTCATCAAGGATTGCTTTGACCTCTTGATCAATTTGTGCCAAGAGATATTCACTATGTTGACCTGAGTGTCCGTAATCACGGCCAAGGAATACTTCATCATTGCTTTGTAAAATATAGTTTTTGAGTTCATCACTCATACCATATTTTGTAATCATATTTCTTGCTGTATTATTGCAGGATTGCAAGTCAGAAGAAGCGCCTGTTGAAATTTCGTCAAAGATAATTTCTTCTGCAGCACGCCCACCCAATGTATAACAAATATCATTGAATAATTGTTGTTTGGTCATATAGTTGAAATCTTCATTCGGCTTGGATGCTGTGTACCCACCTGCACCACCAGCTGGGATGATTGTCACGCGCTCAACTCTTTGTGTATCAGAAACTGCACGTAGAACAATCGCATGTCCAGCTTCATGATAAGCAGTCAATTTTCTTTCTTTCTCGCTCATCACATTGCTCTTCTTCTCAGGGCCGATTGTAACTTTATAAACAGCTTCTGATATATCACTATACGTAATGACGGAAGCATTTTTTCTAGCTGCAAGTAAAGCCGCTTCGTTGAGCAAGTTCGCTAAGTCAGCACCAGTAAATCCAGGTGTTAATTTTGCAATTTCTTCTAAATTGATATTTTTGTCTAATGGTTTATTTTTCGCATGTACTTTCAGAATCGCTGCTCTACCTCTTAAGTCAGGGCGCATAACAGTGATGCGACGATCAAAACGACCTGGTCTAAGTAAAGCTGGATCCAAAATATCCACACGGTTTGTAGCCGCCATGACGATAACGCCTTGATTTGGTCCGAAACCATCCATTTCAACTAATAATTGGTTTAAGGTTTGTTCTCTTTCATCATGGCCTCCGCCTAAGCCAGCACCACGTTGACGACCAACCGCATCAATTTCATCGATAAAAATAATGGATGGAGAGCGTTTTTTTGCTTCATCAAACATATCACGTACACGAGATGCACCAACACCAACGAACATTTCTACAAAGTCAGAACCAGAAATGGAGAAGAAAGGAACACCAGCTTCTCCTGCGACTGCCTTGGCGAGTAATGTTTTACCAGTACCAGGTGCACCAACGAGCAAAATTCCTTTTGGAACTTTTGCACCAAGTTTGGAATATTTGTCAGAATTTTTTAAGAAATCAACAACTTCTTGTAATTCTGCTTTTTCTTCGTCTGCGCCAGCAACATCTTCGAATGTAATTTTATTATCATCAGGGTTACTGAGTTTGGCACGGCTACGTCCAAAATTCATGGTATTTCTGCCTTCACCGCCTTGACGATTGAAGGTAAACCAGATGAAGAAACCCATGCCACCAACTAAGAGCAACACAAAGATTAAATTAAATACACCATAGAAATCTGTTGGTTTTGTATAGTCATAATTTTTGATATCGCCATTTTGATATGCTTTTTCTAAACTATCAAAAAGGTTACTCACCATATATGGATGAACTTTTTTTGTATAGGTTTCACCTGTTTCATCCTTTTTCTCAGATTTCAAAGTTACTTGTAAGTTTTCACCATTTAACTTCACAGATTCTACTTTGCCATCAGCTAATTGTTCTTGAAAATCTGACAAAAATCTTTGGTTCGGATTTTCAAATCTTGACATAAAATATGACGAAGCAAGAATAATAACAAGTAATATGATGTAAAAAGACATCCCTGAAGCGCGATTTCTTTTTTTATTGTTCATTTATTCCTCCTAATCAGCGTTTTCACATTCTTCTTCTAAAATGTAAATGCCGGGTAAATTACGATAATGGCCATTATAATCAAGGCCGTAACCGACGATAAATTTGTCGGGAATTTGTTTGCCAATATAATCAACTTTAACTTCTGTTTTTCTGCGATCTGGTTTATCAAAACATGTACAAAGTTTTAGGCTCGCAGGATTGCGGGATTCAAGTAATGCCAATAGATGAGACAATGTTAATCCTGAATCGATAATATCTTCAACAACCAAAACATGCTTGCCTTCAATTGAATCTTCTAAGTCTTTCACAATTTTGACATCCCCTGAACTTTTTGTCCCGTTGTAACTGGAAACGGACATAAAATCAATTTCACATGGTACATCAATTTCTCTCATCAAATCTGACAAGAAAACAATTGCGCCTCTTAGAACACAAATTAATACAATATCTTTTCCTTGATAATCTTCTGTAATTTGTTTGCCTAGACGCTTACAAATTTCATCTATCTCTTCTTTGCTTATTAAAACATCAGAAATTTTCATACTCTACACTTTTCCATTCTAGTTTTCAATTTTTAAATAACATTTTTATTATAACAAGAGACGATTGCTATTTCTACTCTAAAAAATAATCTCATCTTTCTTGATTTCTTAACAAAATTATTCTGTTCTTTTGTCTTTTCATTTCCAACCCATCACCAATTTGCACACGTTTATTACCATGTTCTCCATGAATAATATGCTTAATCTGCTCAAACTGAATCGCAGTAATCACCTTTTCAGGATATCCTAAATTTTTTAGCCAGAAATCAAGCACTGCTTTCAATAAACTTAAAGGTAAATTTTGAATGCGCTTCAAGAGCAATTCCCCATTTTCGGTTTTGCATTCTTGAAATGCCTTTTCTACCATAAATTGAAAGGCTTCTTCATCACTTTCTAAATTCATGGCTAGTCGAGCTAATATTGGCTTTATATCATAACCGATAACATCGGTCCACTTAGGTAATAATTCATTACGGATGCGATTCCTTAAATAATCATCTGATTGATTGCTCTCATCTTCTATCCATTGCCATTGTTTTTCTTTCAACAAAGAATAAATCTGTTCTTTCGTCATATAAAGTAAAGGTCTACGAAAATCTTGTTCTTTGGCTTTGAGGCTGCTCAGGCCAGAAATCCCACTTCCTCGACCAATATTGATTGCAACCGATTCTGCTAGGTCATCTTGATGATGGCCAAGTACAATCATCACTTTCGAGTTTTTTTCAGAAATTAATTTTTCTTTTATCTCAGAAAAAAAAGAATATCTAGCAAAACGCCCTGCCTCTTCGATTCCTTTTTTTCTTTGAACTGCTAGTGCTGGAACATCAACTTTTTTTGTATAAAGAGTGATTTGATAATAATCACAGAGCGACTCAACGAAGTGCTGATCATTATTTGCCTCTTGGCGAATTTGATGATTTACATGGGCAGCTACTATATTAAAATTCTGATAAATTTTTCTTTGCTGTAGCCATAACAAAAAATGCAGCAAATAAACAGAATCTGCCCCGCCTGATAAAGCAATCAGTGCGATGCAATCATCTTCAAATAAATCTTTTTCTAAACAGAAATTTTTGAGTGTAATAAATTGTCCAGAAAATTCTTCAATCATATTAAAAAGGTAGGTCCATACCAGCAGCACCACCGCGCGAAGGAGCTTCAGGCATTGGAATTTTCTCAGGCTCGAAGAACATTGTGTATTCTGGGCGCCATCCTAAATGAATTGTTCTTGTATCACCATGACGATTCTTCGCAATGATTAATTCAGCTGGTTCGACTTTTTTGTCCAATTCTTCATTATTATAATAATCATCTCGATAAAGAAACATAACTACGTCAGCATCCTGCTCGATTGCACCAGAGTCACGTAAATCCGATAGAATTGGGCGTTTGTCATTTCTACTTTCACAAGCACGCGACAACTGTGAAATCGCGATAACAGGAACATTCAATTCTCTTGCCATAATTTTAAGCTGGCGAGAAATATCTGAAATTTCTTGCTGGCGATTATCCGAGCGATTACGATCACCTGACATCAACTGTAAATAGTCGATGACAATTAACCCTAAATTCTTCTCTAATTGCAATTGTCTTGCTTTCGCAAGCATTTCAACTGGAGAAACACCAGAACGATCATCAATATAAATAGGAGCTTCATACAAACCTTGAAAATTATTTGTTATTTTATCCCAATCATCTTGTGTCAATTTTGAGGAACCGATACGTCTAGAGTCAATCGATAAATGAGCTGCCAAGAAACGATTCGCCAATTCTTCTTTTGACATTTCCAAACTAAAAATTGCCGTTGGCACTTGATAAATCATTGATGCTTTATGTGCAATATTCAAAGCCAATGCAGTTTTACCCATACCAGGTCTAGCTGCAACAATTAATAATCCGCCTTTCTTTAGACCACCAAGTGTTTCATCGATGGAAGGAAAACCTGAACGAATCATATCGTCCTTGCCTTCTTTGCCTGCACTGTCCAAGTCATTTAATCGCTCAGCAAGAACAGGACCTAATTTAGCAAAGCCTTTAGAATCTTGATTTTCGCGAATTTCAAATAATTTTTTGGCAACCAAATCAATAATCTCATCGACATTTTCACTATCACCATAGCTCGTTGCGATGACATCATTTAAATTCAAAATAATTTGGCGTAATTTAGATTTTTCTAAGACAATATCTGCATAATAGGAATAATTCCTAAGTAACGGAGTTGAGCTAGCTAAGGAAGTTAAATACTCATAGCCACCAGCTTCCATTAACTCCCCATGCAAAGATAATAATTCGGATAAAGTAACAAGATCAACTGGTTTATGATCTTGGTATAAAGTATAAATTGCTTCAAAAATAATTTGATTTCTTGGGAAATAGAAATCTTCTTTAGTTAACGTATTAATTAAATCCGGAATGCATTCAGCAGAAATGATGGCACTTCCCAAAACAGCTTGTTCTGCTTGTTTATTATGGGGAGGCGTCCGTTCCAAAATCTTTTTTCTAATTTCTTCTGGTATTCTACTTCTAGCCATATTCCCGGATTCAATCAATACAATTTTGCATTATTATTTTGAGTGATATATTACTCTTCTTCAGAAGCTTCTTCTTCAACTTCTTCAGATACTTCAGCTTCTTCTGTTTCTTCTGCTGCAGCAGCTTCAATTTGTTCTTCTACTTCAGCTTCAACAGATGCTTCTTCTTTTGGTGCTTTTTTAGCTTGTTCAGCTTCTTTCGCAGCAAGTAACATTTTTTGTTTTTCAGCA
Source organism: uncultured Mageeibacillus sp. (assembly GCA_964346085.1). Taxonomy (GTDB): domain Bacteria; phylum Bacillota; class Clostridia; order Saccharofermentanales; family DTU023; genus UBA5436. Next base: position 15,131 of record CAYFSZ010000016.1, read on the forward strand.
TCTTCATCTTCTACATGAATGATGAAATCTGCGTCAACTTCTGGATGCAACTTGATGTTTGCACGATATGTACCAATTTCTTTGATACTGTCGTATAAAGATAAATCTCTACGATCAACTGTGAATCCTTCTTTTTCAAGAATTTCAGCAATATTCATCGTTGTAACTGAACCGAATAAACGTCCAGCTTCACCAGTTCTAACTTTTACGGTGAATTCTTTATCTCTAATTTGATCTGCTTTTTCATTAGCTTCTGCCAAGTTTTTCGCACGTTTTGCTTCAATCGCTTTTTGTTGTGTTTTTAATTCATTTAAATTAACTTGATTTGCTCTAACTGCTAATTGTTGACGTAATAAAAAGTTGTTAGCATAGCCACGTTTTACTTCAACAACATCGCCGGCTTGACCCAAGTTATTAATATCTTCTTTTAAAATAACTTTCATCTACTATCCTCCAGATAAATAATTCTGATCTTCGTTGACTTTTCAACGTTTCTACTAATTAAGTGTAAATTATTCTCCCGTATAGGAAAGTAATGCCATTTGACGAGCACGTTTAATTGCTGTTGCTAACTCTCTTTGATGTTTAGCGCATGTGCCGGACATACGACGAGGTAAAATTTTACCACTTTCACTCACATATCTTTGTAAAGTATTTACATCTTTATAATCTATATGTTCAATGTGTTCAGCACAAAAATGACAAACTTTTCTACGACCACGGCGTGGACGGAAATTCTTACGACCGCCTCTTCTATTTTCTGCCATTAGTCAAACTCCTTTCAAAAATAAAGAAAATTAATCTGATTTAAAGATCAAAAGGTAACGATGTATCATCAACTTCAGGCATAAATCCATCGCCTTGCGGGATACTTGGGCCTGATTTATCTTCTTTTTGCGATTGATAATTTGACTTTTGACCTTGTTGATAATTGGAATTTCCATAATCATCTTGTTGTCTCTTAGAATCAGCAAAATAGATTTCTTCAGCGATGACTTCAGTAATATAATGACGTTCGCCTTTTTCATCATCCCAACTTCTTGGTTGAATGGATCCAACTAATGCCATTCTTGCACCTTTGCTGAAATAGCGAGCTGCAAATTCTGCATTTTGTCTCCAAGCTACACATGGAATGAAATCAGCTTCACGTTCACCTTGTTGATTCTTGAATCTTCTATCCACAGCGAGTGTGAAAGAGCATACTGAAACGTTATTTTGTGTTGTTCTAAGTTCTGGGTCTTTTGTCAATCTTCCCATTAAAATCGCTTTGTTCATAATTTCGACCTTTCTTTTCTTTTCTCGTTTACTCTTCTACCAATGTAACCATGTAACGTAATACATGATCTGTGATTTTTAAGACACGGTTTACTTCAAGTGGAAAATCAGGTTCAGATTTGAAATTAACTAAAACGTAGTAACCTTCAGTCTCATCTTCGATTTCATATGCGAGACGTCTGCGTCCCCATACATCAATGTTAACGTCTTCAGCTTGACTATTAATCATATCTTGGATTTTTGTGTTTAAAGCTTCTAACGCTTCTTCCCCAATTGATGGGCTAAGAACATAAAGTAATTCATATTGTCTTGACACGTAGTTCACCTCCTCCCGGTCTATTGGCTCTAATTGAATTGAGCGAGGAATGCACTTGATAAGTGCACGATCCACTTAAGGATCAGTCCATATATTTAATTTTATTAGACTAAACAAAATTATCACATTTCCTGTTGTTCCGTCAATTTTTTGACAACAACCGGCATAATCTCCATAAAAATCTTTGCAATTCGGCGATATTCGTCTAAATCGCCTCCAAATGGATCTGCGATATCTTCTTCTAATCCAGCAATTTCGGCTAATGTTTTGATTTTTGCTTTGTACTCAGGAAAATAAATATGTAACAAATCTCTTTGCGTCCTCGTCATTGTTAAAACGAAATGAACGTCTTTTAGCATGCGCTCTTCTAATTGATGTGAAGAATGATCTTCTAAATAGATATTTTGTTCACGCAGTGCTTCTTTCGTTTCGACTGAAACGGGAAGTCCAGATTCTGTTGCAATACCTGCTGACATCGCAAACCAATTGCTTTGCATTTTTTCGGCAAAATGATTGAAAATTGCCGCTGCCATCGGGCTACGACAAGTATTTCCCGTACAAACAAATAATAATAAATTTCGTGATGTATATTCTTTATTCATAACTACCCCTAGTTAAATTCTGCGATCAGCTGCTTTCCCCAGTCGATTCATGTAGGCAATTCCTTGATTGATTTCAGGCTCAGCAGAACAAATAATCAAATCAACCTGCTCCTTATCAAATAATCGGAATTGATTAAACAGCTCATGGCTTGCATCAATTGCCGCATTTGATGAATCATATTCGCTAATCATAAAGAAGATTTGTTTGTCAGAAAAGTCTTTATTTATCTGGTCCAAAATCTTCTTCTCCATGATAGCATCTACGAAATTTTTTGCTAAGAATAAACCAATTCTCACTTCATCTTTTTGGCTTTTGTCTAAATATTCATGTAAGCCTTTTGTGAAATGTTCAATTCTTGTTCCTAGTTCATCTTGTGTTTCTAGAATAATCACTTTAGCCATTGGAGAATAGTGCTTGTACTTTTGTCCAGGTGCTTTTGGTTTAATATTAGGGTCTGTGATTTTTTGATACTCTTTAACCTGAATTCCAGTTTTATTATAAATATCTTGTGCTGAAATAATTCCTGGTCTTAAGATTTCTGGGATGTCACTTGTTAAATCAATAATTGTTGATTCAACACCCACATCACATATGCCACCATCAATGATAAAAGGGATGATTCCATCAAAATCTTCCTCCACATGCCAAGCCTGCGTTGGTGAAGGTTTACCAGATATATTGGCTGACGGAGCAACGATCGGTACTCCTGCTCTTCGAATAAACTCCCTGGCGATTTCGTTTTCAGGGAAGCGAATCGCAACCGTATCAAGTCCAGCTGTTACTTCATCGGGAACAATAGTCCCTTTTTTCAGAATCACAGTTAATGGGCCTGGAGAAAACTGTTCGAGAATTTGATACGCAATCGTAGGAATTTCAACCGCTACTTTTTTAATTTCATCTAATTCTGCTAAATGAACGATCAGGGGATTATCTTGTGGTCTTCCTTTCACTTCAAAAACTTTGTTAATCGCATCAGGAAGAAAAGCACTCGCTCCCAAACCGTATACAGTTTCTGTCGGGAATGCGACTAATGCTCCTTCTGCAATTGCTTTTGCTGCTGGATCTAGCAATTCATAATTCTGTTTATTCTTGACTGAAATGATTTCAGTTTTCATATCAAAGCCTTCTTCATATGAAATAGTCTTCGCACACCATTTTTGTCATGCTTGACGATTTTTTATTGAGAAATACTCTCTCCCATCGCTTTTTCATGTGCATCAGCTTGCAATGCATTGATGAATGGATCAAGCTCACCTGCCAATACGCTATCTAATTGATACAAAGTTAAATTAATCCGATGATCACTGACACGTCCTTGTGGGAAATTATAGGTTCTAATTCTCTCACTACGGTCACCAGTCCCAACTTGATCACGGCGATCGCTTGCAATCGCAGCATTTTGTTCCATCTGTTCTTTTTCAAACAAACGAGCCCGCAAAACTTGCATCGCTTTATCTCTGTTCTTATGCTGTGAACGTTGATCCTGGCAAGTTACGACAATACCGGTCGGTAAATGGGTAATACGAATCGCCGAACTGGTTTTGTTAACGTGCTGACCACCTGCTCCCGATGCACGATATGTATCCACCTGTAAATCTGCTGGATTAATTGTAATATCCACATCTTCCGCTTCCGGTAAAACAGCTACCGTAACGGTTGAAGTATGAATACGTCCACCGGCTTCTGTTTCCGGTACTCTTTGAACACGATGCACACCACTTTCAAATTTGAACTTTGAATAAGCACCCTGACCATCAATTTCAAAAACGATTTCTTTGAAACCGCCAATTTCATTTTCCGAAACATCGATGATATCATATTCCCATTTTTGTTTTTCGGCATAAGCCGTATACATACGGAATAAATCGCCAGCGAACAAGGCAGCCTCATCACCACCTGCGCCACCACGAATTTCAACGATAACGCTCTTATCATCATTCGGGTCTTTTGGAATCATCATGATTTGAATTTCATTGCTCAATTTTTCCTCTTCTTCTTCCAAGGAATTAATTTCTTCACGAATCAAATCACGAAATTCTTGATCTTCCGTGTCATGTAATAAGTATTTATTCTCTTCTAATTGTTCAGTGACTTCTTTCAAGCGCTTTATATTTTTGACAAGCGGTTCGAGTTCACCAAATTCTTTGAGATAACTAAGATATCTGCTCTGATCGCTCATAATGCTCGGATCAGAAATCATCATACTCAACTCATCATATCGTTTCAGTGAATTTTCTAAATTTTGGTTCATCGTTCCCCCAATTATTTATCTTTCATTTTTTATCTTTATCGTAAATTATCTTTTTTGCTAACTTTCTTTTGCCGCACTCTTTTGGCATTTGCATTTTATCGGGTTAACAAAAAGCCAATGCAACGGTCAATCCCTTGTAAGTCATCTATTTCAATCACTTCTTTTATGTTCAAATCCGCTTGGTCAAATATTTTCTTAATCGCTTCTCTTTGACCTTGTCCATGTTCCATCAACAAAAATGTTTGCGATTCGTGCAAAAAAGGTTTGATTTCAGCAGCTATTCGGCGATAAAAAACCAAGCCGTCTTCTCCACCATCTAGTGCCGTATGTGGCTCAAAGCCCTGTACTTCTTCTTGCAAATTTTCGATGTCGGCTGCATTAATATATGGTGGATTCGAAACAATAATGGAATACGGTTTTGCTTTCGCTGGAAACAGATCCGTTTTTATCAATTGAGCATGGCCCTGCGGAATATTTTCATTTATATTTTTTTGACAAGTTTCTATTGTTTTTTCTGAAATATCCGTCATCGTGACACTGATATTTTCATACTGTTTTTTTAATTCTAAAAATAATGTAATGCCAATGCATCCGGTGCCTGTACAAAGATCGAGTATACCAATCGGCTCTTTGTATTCATGTTTGATGATTTCTTCAATCAACAATTCTGTTTCAGGTCGCGGAATCAAACAATTTTCAACTTTGAATGTTCTTCCGAAGAACTCCTGCTCTCCACTAAGATAAGCAAACGGAATATGTTGAAGTCTTTTCTCGAGTAGCTCATTGAATTTCTGTGTTTGATTTTCCGGGACGATTTGATTCGGCTCAATCAATTGTTTTGTAATATTCATTCCAGTTGCAAGTTCGAATAACAAACGAGCTTCATGGACTGCATTTTCAATTTGCTTTTCTTGTAATTGACTGGCTGCTTCTTTTATTAAGGCGGATAATGTCACCATTTATCGCTTCCTTCAACTGTTGGTAAAACTGCATTCATCGCAACAATTGCTACTTCAATCATTTCATCGTCAGGTTCTGCCGTTGTTAGTTTTTGCATGGCAAGTCCTGGTTTGCTGATGAGTCTCGTTAGGAAATTGTCATATCTTCCCACTATACG
>CAYFSZ010000016.1:20792-22566 GCA_964346085.1 uncultured Mageeibacillus sp.
GATCCATGATACTGCCAAACGCGCTTGATATCGTCCATCTTGGACACTAACCAGAGATACAAAATAAAAATCGCAACTCTGACAATTCCTTCGACAAGAGTGAGCCAGAAGCTCATGTTTTCAGCATCTGGAGAAATTTTTAATAATGTTCTAACAACATCGACAATGACCCCCGGAAGCAACATGAAAAGAAACACCGAGAAGAACAAGCTTACAATGACAGAAATATACAATCCGATTTGCGAAGTTTTTTTCTTTTTATCGGTTTTGTTTGTTTGATTTGTGCCTTTTTCTTCTTTATTTTCTTCGGAATTTTGTTCTTTATTTTCTTCGGGTTCTGCAATATCAGCGGAACGCATCATGGCTTTTGTGCCAAGAATGAGTTGTTTGAATACTTTGATGGGGCCTCTTAAAAACGGAACATTTTCTAATTTAGAAGTTTTCTGTGATTCCAAATACTCCAGAATAATTTCTCCTTCTGGATTCCTCACCGCCATCGCTTTTTTATCCGGACCAATCATCATTAATCCTTCAATCAAAGCTTGTCCACCAATTGTTGTTTTTCTTATTTCCTGATTCATTACTTGCTTACTCATTATTTTTTCCAATTACTCTAACTTCACATGTTTTTCCGCAGTTTCTGTTTTTCCCTCTTCTTATCATAAACTACAACTTGACGCGTCGAATTTCAGACTTTTCGAGAAAAAAGTTTTTTGCTATGAAAAAAGGAGTTTGCACACCAAGTACACACTCCTTCTTTTTTATTCATTTCAAATGTTCTATTTATTTGATGTACGACCCATACGACGATTAAATTTATCAACACGTCCGCCTGTGTCAACTAATTTTTGACGTCCTGTATAGAATGGATGACATTTAGAACAAATATCTACTGTGATGTTTTCTAAAATTGAACCTGTTTCAAAAGTTTCACCACAAGCACAACGTACAACACATTTTTTGTAATCTGGATGGATTCCGTCTTTCATCTTTTTTCACCTCACATGCCATAACGCCCGTAAAAATTTCCTATCACGAATGCGCTACGAGTTATTGACTATTAAATAGCTGTTCAATACTACCCTCTTTAGCTAATGTTGTCAATGGATTTTAAGAAGAAATTTTCGTAGTTTACAGTCATTGCAATTTCACTTAAACATCATTTTTTATGAAAAAAATTCTAATAATTATTATGGAATGGTAATAATTTTCAGCGAATCATATAAAAAACTATTAATTTTATATTTAATATAGCTTTTCAGAATATAACAAAAACATACTGTTGTATCTTTTCACAAATAAAAATGCACAATATCATCACGAAATAAGGAGTTCAAAATGAAAAAGAGAAATTCACTAATCGCAATTATTTTAATCGCAATGATGTTCGTTTTAGTTTTCCCTACAGGAAGTGTTCAAGCAGCCGCTGTCGGAAAAGTTGAAATAAACATCAACACTTTATTCGACACATCTCCGGAATTTGCTGAGTTTCAAGCTGGGTTCAGTTTTAAATTAGTAAGCGTGACTGACGGAACTGAATATACTGGAAAATTATCTGTCGCATCAAATCACGTAGCTCATATTGAAATCGATAACGTTCCTTTGGGTGATTACAAAGTAGAATATACAATGCCGGAAGGCTATCAAGCAAGAACTCCAGATCATGGAGCAGCTTGGACACAATCGGGAGATACGATTACTCTCGACAATCAACATGTGTATATGTTTAAACAAGTTTATACAGGTCATGAGGCAGTTCCTGTTGATCCTTCAG
>CAYFSZ010000017.1:0-21954 GCA_964346085.1 uncultured Mageeibacillus sp.
TATATTCTACTTTACTTTCTAATTTTACATTGTTCTTATTTATATCATTATTTAAGTATTTACAATTTTTTTAGATTATAAGCCAAGAAGTTTTTCAATTCTCAAAACAAATGGATGTGGAAGAATCCTTGATGCAAAGCGAATCATTTGAGCAGTGAAGCTAAGCACTGAAATATCCTTGTGTTTTATTGATCTTTTCAATGCTTTGCTAGCAACTTTTTCTGGCTCTTCTAAACCTAGATTTTTAATAGATTGTGTCTTTTCCTTTTTTCCAGCATAAACAAAAAATTCTGTTTCCATTGGATTAGGACAAACAGCTGTAACAGTGATTTTTCTTTCTTTTAATTCCTGATTCAAAGCTCGCGAAAAACTTAACACATAGGCTTTGCTTGCAGCATATACCGCAAAATTAGCTTGTGGTAAAAAGGCAGCAACCGATGCAACATTTAAAATTCGACTATTTTCAGCCATATAAGGAAGACAAATTGAACAAATTTGTGTTAGCGCTTTGATATTAACATCTATCATATAAGAATTGTCTTCGTAACCAATCGTAGAAAACTTTCCAAGTTTTCCTAAGCCCGCAGAATTGACTAAAATCGAAATTTGCACACTTTGTTTCCATAAACACTCTTTCAATTGTTCTTGAAATAGCGAATGAGATACATCTCCTGCCAAAATAGCAGTTGGATGCTTTAGAGAAGATTGTAATTCCTTTAATTTTTGCTCTCTTCTTGCACAAAGCCAGATTTCATCTATATCTTCAAAGGCATCAATTTGTTGAACAAACTCTTTACCAAGTCCTACTGATGCACCAGTAATAATCGCGATTTTTTTCATGACACTCATAGTTTAATCCTTTTTTCTTACAAATGTCATGGACAAAACATAATACCCCTGACTGTGTAAAATTAATGAATACTATTATTCTACACATCCAAACAAAATAAAGAAACCTTGAAACCGAAGTTTCAAGGTTTTTGGTGATCCACCGGAGGCTCGAACTCCGGACCCCTTGATTAAAAGTCAAGTGCTCTACCGACTGAGCTAGTGGATCATATTGGCTGGGATGGCAGGATTCGAACCTACGCATGCGGGAGTCAAAGTCCCGTGCCTTACCGCTTGGCGACATCCCAATATCTCTTCAAAGTTCACACTTTTTAAAATGGGGTGGAATATGGGAGTCGAACCCACGACCTCCAGAGCCACAATCTGGCACTCTAACCAACTGAGCTAATTCCACCAAATTTGTCTAAACTTGAGGTTGCCTTCCCAAAGGCACAAGAGAGATTATATTGACTAATTCATTGTTTGTCAAGCATTATTTTTATGTTCTCATAAAATCCTGTGAGTACCTAATCATCAGTACTCACAGAAGTTTTTCATTTAGGTTGATACAATCTTTTCGCCCTCACTGTAGGCTCTGATGTATAATTCATTTTTAATTTTCTAACAGTATTTCTATCTACTTGATCTAATATCATGGTTGAATGACATTCACATTGTGCTAATTTATCGAGTTGTTTCATCGCTTCACTTGCCAGTGGATTTGTCAAAGCTGAAATTGATAATGCAATTAGCACTTCTTCTAAATGTAATCGAGGTGAGCTATGGCCTAATGTGTCAATTTTCAATCTAGAAATCGGTTCAATGATATTGCCTGAAATGAGAGGAATATGATCATCAATCTTTGCCAAATACTTCAATGCATTAAGAAGAGCTGCCGCAGGAGCACCTAACAATTTTGTTCTTCTTCCAGTGATAATCATCATATCATCTAGTTCAATTGCAAAGGCAGTCTCTGAAGATTCCTCACTTTTTTCTCTTGCTGCAATCGCAACACGTCTTGAGTCAGCATTGACCTCTGCTAACCCCATTAAAGTTTCAGCCTTTTCAATCATTGCTTTCGTTGCTCTGCCTAACTTTTGTTCACATAAAGCAGTGTAGTAACGACGTACAATTTCTTCTTTAGCTGCGGCATAAGCAGCTTCATGATCAATAATGCAATCCCCAGCCATATTAACACCCATATCTGTTGGTGAATAATAAGGACAAGATCCAGAAATCTTGTTGAAAATTGCGCGTAGAATCGGAAATGCTTCAACATCACGATTATAGTTAATGGCAATAACTCCATATTTTTCTAAATGGAATGGGTCAATCATATTAACATCATTTAAATCTAACGTTGCCGCTTCATAAGCTAAATTGACGGGATGCTGTAAAGCAATATTATGAATTGGGAATGTTTCAAATTTCGCATATCCAGCAGAAATTCCCCGTTTATGTTCTTGATACATTTGCGAAAGGCATGTTGCCATTTTTCCACTAGCAGGACCTGGAGCTGTTACGACAACGATTTCTTTACTCGTTTCAATGTATTCATTTTTTCCAAAACCTTCATCGCTAACAATTTTTTCCACTTGATGCGGATAGCCTTCAATTAGATGATGCAAGTAAACATTAACACCTAATTTTTCAATAGCTTCTTTAAATTTTAAAGCACTCGCTTGGTTTTCGAAGAAAGTAATAACGACACTACTAACATATAGGTCAACACTACGGAAAGCATCAATTAAACGAATGACTTCCAAATCATAACCAATTTCAAAATCTCCTCGTTGTTTATTATCTTCAATATCATTTGCGGAAATGGAAATAACAATTTCAACCTTATCTTTCACCTGTAGTAGCATTCTTAGTTTACTATCTGGTAAAAATCCAGGCAAAACTCTTGAAGCATGTTCATCATCAAACAATTTTCCGCCAAATTCAATATATAATTTTCCGGAAAATTGTTCTGCTCTTTCCAAAATTTTCTGTGATTGAATCTTCATGTATTTTTCATTATCAAAGGCAATCTTTTTCATATAAACACACAAACATTTATGCAATGTTTCCCTTTCCTCATTTAAACGTATCCCTAAAAAATATAAAGTCTCTTTTGGTAGAAACACAGCTGAAATTTACTTATTATCTAAGTAGTCCAACGCTGGTAAAAGACAAATCATTATAACAAGCTATCAAAATTCTAACAAGATTTTTTAGAATTAGTTTTACTCATACCCCCTGATTCAAGATGAATTTCTGTTCGCATTATTTACAAACTCTAAATCAAGCAAAGCACTTTTCAAAGCGATTCCTCCCGCAAATCCGGTTAAAGATCTATCTTTCCCGATGACACGATGACATGGAATCAATATACCTAATGGATTCTTTCCACAAGCTGAGCCAATAGCCCGAGAGAAATCTCTTGCTTTCACATTATCACCTGTCATACGCAATGCAACTTCTTCATAAGAAATCAAACTACCATAAGGAATCGTTTCTAAAATCTTCCATACTTGCTTTTGGAAATCAGTACCTTGAACGATGAGGTAAGGTAAATCAAAATTATATCTCTGTCCTGTAAAATATTCTGTAAACTGCTGAATGATTTTGACTTCTAGTTGTGGATCGATCGGATTCAAAATTGAATGAATCCGGATAATATCACGATTTGTTTCTAGCACTCCAGAATCATTCAAAAAACATCCTCGTAATAAAGCTTTTCGCAAAGCATCATCTTCGATTGTTTGATCCGGCTTAATAAATTGCACTTCCTGAATACTATCACTCACAATTTTCACCGCAATATGATGCTTCTTAAAATGGAAAAGGATAAAGTTTTCTTGATTAAAATCCGCGGCAGCAAATTGTCTTGTTTCAACTTTATTCGGATAAATAGAATTTCCAAAGAACATTCCAGGTTCATTGCCCGGAATTACTTTTTGAGTTCGATCTGGAATTCTTAAAAGCAATTGCTCAAAATTTGATTCAAGCCGATAGAAAGCAGCCCCTATTTCCAAAAGAATTTTTTGTGTATTTCTCTCAGTATTCAAAGAAAAGTTTTCGAATTGCAATAAATTCCCAACCAATGTTTTTTTATCTAAAAAAACCGATTCCACAAAGAGCAATGCTATTTTTTTCTGCTCTTTTGACACGATATACACTTCCGCGTAAGAATGTTTTCGATATGAACGTATCAATTGAGTTAACTGCGATTTGTTGCTAAAAAAATCCGAAGGCAGACCCGCTTCCCAAATGACATTCAAATACTTTTGTCTCCAAGGAATCACTTCATAAGCGTACATATCTACCTCCAATTTAATTAATATTTAACGTTTCTTTTGATAATGCCGATACGTGTATGAAATCTTACTTCTTTCATCATATCTTTCTTCTAATTCATCAATCATTTCCCAATCAAATCGTTCATCAAGATTCGGGAAATAACTGTCGGCTGGTAATTCTTTATTCATAAACGTAACATAACAGTCAGAGCAATAATCGATCAATTGTTGATAAATAGATGCACCACCAACAACGATGAAATCTTCATCTATATAATCATATTTGTCTTGAATAATCGAAATCATGTCAAATAGCTCTTCTAGCGAATGACAAATCATGGCATTTTCAATTTCAAAATCCTGTTGACGAGAAAGTATGATGTTTTGTCGATTGGGTAAAACTTTTTTTCCTGGATATGTTTGCAATGTATTTTTGCCATATATAATCACTTTACCAGTTGTCATTTCTTTGAAACGCTTTAAATCTTCAGAAATATGAACTTGTAAAGCACCTTCTTTACCGATTCCCCAATTTTTATCAACATTAACAATCGCAATCATTTCAGACCTCTTATATCGCTACTGGGATGCGTTTTACTGCAGGACCATGCTGATAATTTTCAAATGTGAAATCCTCAACTTTAAAATCATAAAAATTCTTAATTTCCGGATTGACAATTAACTTTGGAGCAGCATATTGTTCTTGTTTAATTAACTCCTCCACCATTGGAATATGACGGTCATATATGTGGGCATCAGCAATAACATGAACGAATTCGCCAACTTCTAAACCGCTTACTTGTGCAAACATATGTACGAGAATCGCATATTGAGTGACATTCCAGCCATTTGCCACCAACATGTCTTGTGATCTTTGATTAAGAATCGCATTTAGCTTATTGCCTGTCACATTAAATGTCATGCTATATGCACATGGATATAAATTCATTTCATGCAAATCTTCAAAATTATACATCGAAGTAAGAATTCTTCTTGAAGCAGGATTGTGTTTCAAGTCATAAAGAACACGGTCAACTTGGTCAAACTCACCTTCTTTGTATTGATGTTTTACTTGCATTTGATAACCATACGCTTTACCGATTGTATGATCTTCTCCAGCCCATTGATCCCAAATTTTACTATTTAAATCATCAACATTGTTTGATTTTCTTTGCCAAATCCACAACAACTCATCAATCGCTGCTTTATAGTTAATTGGTCTAACGGTCAACATTGGAAACTCTTTGCTTAAATCATAACGATTAACAACACCAAACGCTTTCATCGTATATGCAGGAGTTCCATCTTCCCAGACAGGTCGAACATCTTGCCCCGTCATATCAACGCCTTTTTCAAGAATTTGTTTGCAATTATCTATAAAAATTTTATCTGCTATACTCATCTATTCATTCTCCGTTCATCAACTTGTTTTCTATATTATATTCTACAAAACAGAGCAAATGCAAAACGTTACAAAGTACACAGAATCATCGTATGGTGATTTGGTCTTTTATTTTTTCAAAACTATTCTCTTTAATGCCGGGAACAAGCATTAGATCTTCAATATTCGAAAATTCTCCATATTCGTTTCTATATTGGATAATTGCGGCTGCTTTACTGGGACCTATACCATTGAGTTGTAGCAGTTCCTCTTCACCAGCTTTATTAATGTTAATCATTATTTTTTCTTGTGATGATGAGCTTGTTGTTTGAACAATCAAATCTTTATATTGTTCAAAACTTTGATTTACTTCTTCCTTACTAGGAATATATATTTTCTGATTCGAGGTGATTGATTCTGCTAAATTGATATAGAACAAATCAGCCAAGTCGGTTAAGCCCCCAGCTCTTTGAATAACTTCTTCGACGATATCTCCTTCATTCATATAATAAACACCTGGTTGCTTAACTTCTCCCATAATGTGGATTGGTATTGTTTCACGAGCTAGATCTTGCAATGATTGACTTTCAGTTATCTCTTTTGCATCATGCTTAACAACATGTTCTTCTTGAACATTAGTACTTTGAGGATGAATTGATAATGTTTGATTTGTTGTATCTTGGTCTTCAAATTTTTTATTAAAAAGATACATTGCAATTAAGACAATGAGCACAATCAAAAAAACAAGGATTTTGGGCTTTGATCTATCCATGATTCCCTCCTATTGAAATCATAAATATTATGAATTGCAAAAACGCTTGTTTTTTTGTGAAAAATTGTAAAAATTAGAATTTATTTATCAACACTATCTCTAGAAAGTGGTCCACGCCATAATTTCTCGATTTGATAAAATTCTCTTTCTTCTTGCAAGAAAATATGAACGATTACATCTTGATAGTCCAGTAAATTCCAACGATTTCTTTCATCGTTTTCTCTTCTGATTGGTAAAAGACCAAATTCTTTCTCCACTTCAAACATTACGTCTTCACGTAAAGCTTTTACTTGTGTGTTTGAAGTTCCGCTTGCAATGATAAAATAATCTGCAAGAACGGTTTTCTCTTTTACTTCCAGTACTTCAATATCGATCGCTTTTTTATCGTCTAGCGCTTTTACGATCACATCTTTTAATGCATTAATTTCCACTTAGTTCTCCTTTACATTATTCAAATATTTCATTGCTCTCATTGTGCTTGGATGGCCTTTGCGTTTTCTACGTTGAAGAGCTAAGCGTACTTCCTCTAAGCAAAGTCGCATTGCCTCATCCAAATCATAATCGGCTGTTTCTCTAATTTTCTCTAAATTCTGAAATGGTCTTCCATATTCTAATTTATCCGCTAGATATATAATTTTATCTAACGTTGTTAAATTTTCTCTTGAAGTTGTGTGATATATCAAGGCATTTAAAATTTCTTCATCTGCAATATGAAACTTTTTGCGAATATAAAATGCTCCAGCAGGTCCATGTGCAATATTTTTATTGAGCGGTTCAAGGCCACCCATTTTCGACGCATATTGATATTGTTTCGTAATTTTCATTTGTTTAGCAATATCATGCAATATTCCGGTTGTTGCTGCTTTCATCAAATCATAATGATGTTTATCTGCTAAATGGACACAATATCGCATCACGTTTAGTGAATGAATCAGTCTCGATCTGGAAACTTGTGCACGTACTTCATTTTCATATTTAGCTAGCTGAATCAAGTCTTCTTTTGTTAATTTTGCCATCGATTCGCGTAATTCATATACCCCATTCTTCTGAATGAATTTTGCTACGTTTTTGGGTAATTCCGTTTTATCGAATGTGCCATCATCTAAATCACTTCGAATGTCTGTTGCCGACAAATCAGTTTCTTCAATATCGAAAAATTTTATCTTTGCATTATATTTTTTCTTTAAATATTCTGCTCTTTCTTGCATGTGCTGTTTGGAATCATTCCCGCGTCGACAAATGTATAATGTAGCGCTATTCATTAATTTTTCAGGCTCATGCCAATTTTCTATTGTATCCAATGCATCAGAACCATACACCAAAGCAAATTTTACACGAATATCCGTTTTTTCCATCTCTTCTAACAATGATTTTCGAAAAGAGTTTTCTTCTCGACTATTTCGCTTGTTTTTTCTTTTTGAATTTGATTTTCTCAGTTTCAGATGTTTTTGCAAAAGCAGTTGATACTTTATTTCTTGCTTAAAATATTTGATGGTATCTAGCGTATATGAATATTTTCCAGGTCGATTTACTTCATAATCACTTAGTAAAATCTGTGTATTTTCTTGTAAAGCTAATCTCGTCATTTCAAAACGATAACTGGCTGGAGTCATATAAGAATTTTTATGTGGTGCAAGTCCAATAGGCATGATAATAATCTGATCAAATTTTTTCAATTTAATCAAACCATCAATCACATTTTTATGACCCATGTGAAATGGGTCAAATGATCCACCAAAAATTGCTACTTTATATTTTTCACTCAATGCTTTTACTCCATCTAATCTTATTTTGCTAAGTCTGTTAAATAGGCATTAATAAAACCATCTAGATCGCCATCCATGACACCTTGTACATCACCTGATTCAAAGTCAGTGCGATGGTCTTTTACTTTTGTATATGGCATAAAAACATAGGATCTAATTTGACTGCCCCAACCGATTTCTAATTGATCTCCCTTTAAATCTTCAATACGCTCAGCTTGCGCTTGTCTTGCTAAAGCAAACAATTTTGACTTCAACATTTTCATGGCTGTTTCTCTATTTTGAATCTGTGAACGTTCATTTTGACAAGAAACAACAATACCTGTTGGTATATGCGTAATTCTCACAGCGGAAGAAGTCTTATTAACATGCTGCCCGCCAGCTCCTGATGAGCGATATGTATCAACTCGTAAATCATCACTATTAATGACAATCTCAATCGAGTCATCTAGTTCAGGCATCACTTCAACGGATGCAAAAGATGTATGTCTTCGTCCTGAAGAATCAAACGGAGAAATTCTGACTAAACGATGAACACCGGCCTCTGATTTCAAGTATCCATATGCATTTTCGCCTTCAACAGAAAATGTCACACTTTTGATTCCTGCCTCGTCTCCATCCAAATAATCGAATACTTTCAATGAATATTCATGCTGTTCTGCCCAACGTGAATACATTCTAAACAGCATTTGTGTCCAATCTTGAGCTTCTGTACCACCGGCACCAGGATGCAAGGTAAGAATTGCATTCGTATGATCATATTCTCCTGTGAAAAGCGTTTCCATTTTTAACTTTTCGAATTCATGATTATATGTTTGCAATTCAGCTTTTATTTCTGGTAAAACCGATTCATCCTCTTCTGCAATCGCTAGCTCGCAAAGAACAGTTATATTATCAAGCATTTCTTCAACATGTAAAAATCTTTCTTCTTTTTTCTTTAAAGTAGTGATTTCTTTTTGAATCTTCTGTGCTTTTTCGATATCATCCCAAAAACCAGGCTCTGAAGACATCAATTCCAATTCAGAAATTTTTCGAGTAGCCTCATCAAGATGCAAGGACTTGCTTAACAATTGCAATGGTTCCTGTTCTTTTCCTATATCAATCAAAATTTGTTCTATTTCTACCATGTGTTCCTCAAACTATTTTTTTACATTATACGGCTGTCTTAACGCTAATATTTGATATAAAAGTCCATACATTCTTGCTATTGATAAAACCCTAAATGCGTAAATGAATGCTTCAATCATCAAGTAGCTATAATGATAATCAACGATAGTCACATCTAACAAATTCATTAACAAGCTAAAAACAAAGTTTTGCATAATAAAGCTTATCAAAATTGAAATCTTAGACCCATTCGTTTGTGCCATGCTTAATTCCATTGACCTAAAAAACTTATTTCTAGCATATAAAAAATTCATTGGTGTGAACATAAATAATAAAATAAAAATAATAAACGGTATAAAAAATAATGTAGAAGATAATGAAAAAGTTACTAGCACTAAAAAACTAAAAAACACTATCAAAGGAAACTTTCGAAGTAAATCGACAAATGCTATTCCAAAGATAGATTGTTTCTCCTCATCTGAGGTAGAAATTCTTTTGAATGTTGATGGAAAAAAGCTAGATTTTATGTACTGAACGATTTTGTCTTCAGTCATTAATTCACGAGGAATATTCTTTTTAATCGGAACGAGAAACAACTCATCTCGCCCTAAAGTGATCCTTGGTTTTCTACTTGATTCATTTTCTAAAACAAAAATTTCAGCATACAAAAGGCCAAAGCAAACGGATAAAAATAACCCAATTAAATAAATACCGATAATTATCCAATTCCCTTTAGTTGGCATAATTTTGTCAATATTTTCATGCATTTTTCCTTGAAAATAATAGTCTAAAAATGCAAACTTACGATCGCCTACTGGCAGCATTGTAACTGCTGCACGCATTAAAATAATTAGTAAAAAAATTACTTTTACAAAATTAGACGATTTTAATTTATGAAATTTCAGAGATTCTATTATTAAACGTAAATTCATGTATTCCCCTTTATTATTCTCGTATGGCAGTATGTGTGATTTGCACAACACCATTCTCTTTTTTTAAATAATCAACAATTTTCTTGATTTCTTTAGTAGCCGTTTTACGGCAGACTATTTGCAATGAACATATCCCCTTAGAAATAACAGATTGTTGAAAATGAAGCATTTGTATCTGATACTCTTCAAGAAGATTAATAATTTTCATAATACTAATCAAATCAATTTCAATGATAATATTAAAAATTTCAACTGCTTCAAAATCTGTTCCTTGATAGGTGAAAATTGAATTTCGATATTTATAATAAGCACTTCGGCTAATATTAAGTTCTTTTACGGCTTGGTTAACAGAAGGATATTTTCCTCTCTTAATTCCCTCTTTCACCAGCATCACTTTTTGAAAAACCTCTGGCAAAGCATTTTTTTCAACTAAAAAAAATTTATCTTTCTTAAATTTCATCACTATTTCCATTAAGAATTTCTGTTTTCAGAAATTCTTTTAACAAAGCAGCTGCTTTGCCTCTATGACTAATTTTATTCTTCTGTTCTGCTTCCATTTCGGCAGTTGTCATTTGAAATTCAGGCATATAAAAGATTGGATCATAACCAAATCCATTTTTACCTTTCATCTCATCAATTATTTCACCTCGACAAATTCCCTCAAATGAATATTCTTCACCCGAAGAAGAAATTAAAACTAATGCACAATGAAATGCTGCTTGCCATTGATTTTCAGGAATATCTTTTAATAAATACCATAATTGATTGATTTTATCTTCATAAGGCGTATCAACACCCGCAAATCGCGCTGAGTAAATCCCCGGATATCCATCAAGTGCATCGATAGAGAGTCCTGAATCATCCGCCAAAACACATTTCCCAGGTAACTTTTCTGCTGCTTCACGCGCTTTGATTTGTGCATTGGAAAGATAAGAATCACCTGTTTCTTCTGCTTCTAAATGAACCTGATAATCAGCGATTGAACGAACAGATACATCTGGTAAATCTAGCAGTTCTTCAAACTCTTTCACTTTATCAATATTATGTGTTGCTAAAATAATATCCATTAGAAAATTCTACCATAAAATGCACAAATGATTAATTCTATGCAAAACATTTTGTTACAATCTTAAAAATTCACAAAGTGCAAAAGCTGCTCTTCGAATCGTATTCTCCTCGAACGGGGATGAGAAACCGCTAATTTCCAGACGTTTCACAAATGGCAAATCTGTATTTGAAATTAACAGTTGATTTAATTTATTCTCTAAGCTATTTCGTTTATCTCTATGCGGTTGTTCCGCTAGGATAACAATAAAAGCAATACAATTTTCTAAGGAGCTAAATGGCTGTTCGAACAAGCTTTGAAGCAGTTGCCAACGATGGCCTTGAGAGAAAAATCCATCAGAGACAAAATCAAAGTCTATATTGTAATTCTTCTCAATTTGTTTCCATAGAACTGAAAAGTCCATTTTATTTTGCAAGGTATCATCATAAATTGTAGATTCAAAAGTATCAACGGCTAGTTGTAAAGGAATACGTAAAGCCTGTTGACTGATAAAAATATCTCTAAACACTTCATGATTTTCTTCAGCAAACAGATGATATTGACGCATACTTAAAAATTGCATTGCCATTCCGGATACTTCACGTATGATGCTTGGCTGTTCATATGTTGTAATCCCTTTTAAATTCATCAAACCAGATAGATCAGCTAAAGCCTTTCCAATTTGATTAAAGACATCTTCAACATTTATATAATCTTCATCAAGCATTAAAAACAAAAACAAACGATTCCAATAAGGCAATAAAACCACGTGCTTCCCGATGCAATGAAACGCTTCAACATCCGCACTCCAAAAATCTTCTTTGATTGTATTAAAAACATCTGACTCAGTGTCTCTAAAAATATTCTCCATTGCTTCTAAAAATACTTTTCGAATTGGCTTTTCCGTGCAAATCAGATTTACCGGATTAATTTTATTTATTTTGTAATCATTGAAAAAATAATTCTTTTGATTTTGAAATCTTTTTTCTCGCAAATCCTTAATTTCATGCACGAGTGGAACAAAATAAGTGTCCATATGTTGCTTAAACGAGATCAAATCTTTTCTCGAATAGCCATACCCTTTATTTTGTTCATATAAATAATCAAAGTAAGTTAAATTACATTGTTTAGCTTGTTCTTTTCTCAGCTCAATCAAACGAGCAAAATTTTTATGATTATCATAAGAATAAGACTGTAATAAACTACTAAATAAATAATATAATTTTGTTCTAGTTTTTCCTTTGGCTTGTTTCAACCAGACTTCAAATTCACGAATATTAACTTTATAGTTTTTCTGTTCTCCTTTTTCAAGATCAGCATAAAACGCTGGCTTTTCGGCCTCAATAGTCACATTCATCTGATTGATGAATTGAGCATATTCTCTAATGATTTGTCGTTCTTCTTTCAACAAAGTAGGATTTACTTTTCCCATCGTCCTAGCAATACGACGCGCTTGATTTAAGATTGCTGTATTTTCCAATGAATCGTCTGCCATGGAGGCATTCAAGTCAGCAATCAGAGTGAACAATGTATTCAACTGAATTTCAGCTTGGAAAATAGCATCTTGTAATGCAGTAAACTCAACATCATCTGTTTTTTCATTGTGCAAAGCATTTTTGAGCAAGTATAAATGGTACATTGATATTGATTCTAAATATAAATTTGAATAACTCTCAAAGTCCTGAAATAAAACTTGCTCATCAATTTTTTCACGACGCAATTCATTCATCAATTTCTGATAAGCGGTATGTAGTTGACCAAAATTCGGCTTATCATACGTTAAATCAGAAAAGTTCAAAGTCATTTTTACATCCGTTCTACAGTTTTTATACCTGCTAGTTTTAGTCCATTTGCAATCACGATACTAACCGCTTTGACTAAGGATAGACGAGCTGCTCTAATTTTCTCACCTTCCGTTTTGAGAATCGGTGTATTATGATAAAACTTATTGAAGCTTCTTGCTAATTGACTCACTTTACGCAAAAGAATACTTGGTTCATATTCAGCCGCTGCTTGTAATAAAGCATCTGGATATTGATACATTTCTTTGAGCAAAGCATATTCATCATCTTCAATTAATAACTCTGCATTGACTTCTGATAACTCTTCTTGGTTAATTCCACTTTTGGCAAGAATACTTTTTGCTCTTGCATATGTATACAAAAGATAAGGAGCTGTATCACCTTCAAAGTCGAGCATCTCATCCCAATCGAACATGATATCTCTTTCACGACCATTACGCAGATATGTATAATTTACCGCTGCTAAGCCAACGATTTCTGCTGTTTTTGCAATATCATCTTCATTCATTTCTGGATTGTTTTGCTGAATGATTTCTTTCGTTTTAGCAACACTTTGATTTAACAAATCCTCGAGCAGAATAATATTACCTTTTCGTGTTGAAAAATCACCATCTTTAAATTTTACTGTTCCAAAGCCAACATGAATATTTTGATTTGCTTTTTCAAATCCCGCTTTTTTCAACACTGAAAAAACTTGTTGGAAATGATTTGTTTGTGGCAATCCAACAACATAGATATTCTTGTCATAATCATATGTTCTTGCTCGATATAAAATGGCTGCCAAATCACGCGATGCATAAATTGTTGTCCCGTCAGATTTGAGAACAATACATGGATTCAAGTTATATTCAGATAAATCAACAACTTGAGCTCCTTCGCTTTCAACAAGTAAATCTTTGTCTTGTAACATCTCAACAACTTCGGGAATCGCATCAGAATAGTAGCTCTCTCCGTTATAATTATCAAAATGGATGTCCATTCTATCGTAAACACGATTAAATTCGACCAGGCTCATATCTCTAAATTTTTGCCATAAAGCAACTTCAGCTTCACTTTTATTTTCTAAAAGACGGAACGCCTCTCTCGCATCGGTTTCTAATGCAGGATTTTCTTCCACTTCTTTATGGAATTTGACATAAACTCTAGTTAATTCTGTGATAGGTGCTTCTTTCAGAGCTTGTTCATCTCCCCAAAGGCGCCATGCCACAATGAGTTTCCCAAACTGTGTCCCATAATCTCCAAGATGATTCATGCGAATGACATTGTATCCAATTGCTTCATAGATATTCGCAATTGATTGGCCTAAAATAGTCGTAAATGCATGACCGATATGGAATGGTTTTGCAATATTAGGTGAAGAATATTCAACAATAACATTCTTTCCTTCCCCTTTGTTCACAGATCCAAATTGTTCTTTTTGTGCATAAATTTCTTTTAATAAATTTGTCGCAAAAACGCTTCTCTTAATAAAGAAATTTAAGTAAGGACCAGCCAAG
Source organism: uncultured Mageeibacillus sp. (assembly GCA_964346085.1). Lineage (GTDB taxonomy): Bacteria > Bacillota > Clostridia > Saccharofermentanales > DTU023 > UBA5436. Next base: position 14,411 of record CAYFSZ010000017.1, read on the forward strand.
GATGTTGTTTCAATCCAATCAGGTTGTTGTTTATCAATTTCAGTTTTAATATCTGCAGCGATTTGCTGAGGACTTTTCTTTAGTTCTTTCGCCAATCGAAAACATGGAAATGCAAAATCTCCCATGTCTGATTTAGGTGGAATTTCAATTATCCCTGATAATTCCTCACTTGATATATGCGTAATGCTAGATAATATTTCTGCTAACTCTATTTTATAATTCATTCAATATTCTCCCAAAGTGGACTTTGATAAACACCTTCATCAATCATATTTTGGATTGCTTTTTGAACTTGCGGTTTATCATCTTTATATGTCACTCCGTACCATTGGTCATGACTCGTTTTAACAGCAACTTCAATTTTCTTTTCTTTGATTAATTCTCCGATAATATTAGGCAATAAATATTCTGCCTTCAGTGGGTTTTCTTGCATGGCCACTTCTAAAAACGCTGGAAAACGCTCTTCCATAAAATCTAAGACCGAGACATCAAACCCCCAGAAATTCATTGAAACAGTAGTATCTTCAGGTAATTGTTTCCATGTTTCTTCATCTTCTGTAAAGAAAGCTAAATGATCTTTCTCGATAATTTTCGTTCTTTCAATAATGCCTGTTAAGTGTTGTTGGGCATTGAGGTCACAGATACCACGTGCAACATGTCCATGTTTACTTAACGTTTTCATTAATTGATATCCAATCATGAGATACTCAGGAGTTTCTTTGTCAGTTTCCTGCATGTTCAACAGTTCTTGATATACAATTCGATATGCTTCTTTACCATAGAAATCATCGGCATTAATGACGCAGAAAGGAGCATCTATCATATGTTTAGCTGCAAGCAAGGCATGTCCAGTCCCCCAAGGTTTTACTCTGTCTTCTGGATTACGAAAACCTTCTGGTAAGTCTTCAATATTTTGGAACGCATATTGCACTTCAAAATGTTTCTCAATTTTATTTCCAATAACTTCTTTAAAATCTTCTTCAATTTCTTTTTTTATGATAAAAACGACACGTCTGAAACCTGCTTCATAAGCATCAAATAGTGAATAATCAATAACAACTTCTCCGTTTGGACCCAATGGATCAATTTGTTTTAATCCACCATATCTTGAGCCCATACCAGCTGCTAAAATGACTAAAATCGGTTCCTTTTTCATAAAATCTCCTTTTTCAAGACAATCTATGTCTTATATCTCTTTTCATCTAAGTATAGTATCACAATTAATTATCCTTTTGTATAAAAGGCATTACATTTCTTTAGGCGCTTTTTGTGGTTCATAGTGATTCATTTCTGACAAAGATTTATTGATTTTATTTGCGTTTTTCTTTGCTAATTTCATCATTGTTTCTTGTGAATCTATTTTTTTCTCAAAGTCGAAGTCCCGCAAGCGATAATAAGAGCCATTTGGCAACATAATTCTTGCTCTTTCTGTATCATTCAATTGCAAACACAACACTTCTAATACTCTTTGTCGGCACTCTTCATCATCAACCGGAAATAAAATCTCTACTCTGCGATTTAAATTTCTAGGCATCCAATCGGCACTAGATAAGAATATATCGCCACGTCCATCATTATAGTAATAGAAAATCCGACTATGTTCTAAAAATCTTCCGATAATGCTACGAACTTCAATGTTCTCTGACAAACCAGGAACACCTGCTCTCAAACAACAAACACCTCGAACAATCAATTTGATCTTTACCCCAGCCTGTGACGCTGCGTATAAGGCATGGATAATTTCTTCATCCACTAAAGAATTAATTTTCGCGATAATAACGGCTTTTCTGCCCGCTTTAGCATGATTTTCTTCCTGTTTGATTCTTGCCAATGTTTCTTTACGCAACCAGCGTGGTGCAGGAATAATCTTTTTCCATCCAAGCGGAATTGAGTATCCAGATATCATATTAAAAAAGTCTGTTGCATCTTGACCAATTTGTTCTGATGCAGTCCAAAGACCTAAATCTGTATATATTTTTGCTGTTTGATCATTATAATTACCTGTACCTAGATGTACATAGCGTCTGATTCCATTTTCTTCTTTACGAACTATCAGCGTAATTTTGCTATGTGTTTTTAACCCTTTCAATCCATAAATAACATGGCATCCTGCCCTTTCCAATCTTCTAGCCCAATGAATATTATTCTCTTCATCAAAACGAGCTTTCAACTCAACTAAGACGAGTACATGTTTCCCCTTTTCAGCCGCAGTAGCCAGCGCTTTAATGATTGGAGAATTACCACTAACCCGATAAAGGGTTTGCTTGATGGCCAATACTTTATCATCCTCTGCAGCCTGCTGTATCACTTTGATAGTTGGCTCAAATGCTTCGAAAGGATGATGCAGAATACGATCTTTTTGTCGAATAACCGAGAAACAATCTTGTTCATCAGGATTTGAAAATGCAGGCGACAATTGCCCTTCAAATTTTTTGTATTGCAATGAGCGATTTGGAAACAATTTGCTTATTTTACTAGCAAATTTTAAGTCAATAGGTCCCTTTATTCGAAATACAGCAAGGTTCTCTACATCCATTAACTCCTGTAAAGTACGAAGAATTTCTTTTCCGGCACTTTTCTCGATTTCTAAACGAATAACGTCTCCACGTTCTCTTTTCCACAGAATATCTTCCATTTCAATCATTAAGTCAGAAATTTCATCCTCGTCTAGTTCATAATCTGCATTTCGCATAACACGAAAGCAGGAAATCGTTTTAATCGTTTGATTATAAAACAAGCGATCTAAGAACTCTGAGATAACATTTTCAATCAATACAAAACGCTTTTCTTTCCCCGGTAAACGAATGACTCTAGGTAAAATATTAGGTACTTCAACAATCGCAAAACTAGAATTTATTTCTGGTTGTAAATTGCTTTCTGCATCTTCAAATGTGACAAACAAATTCAAATTTTGATTTGGAATTAACGGAAATGGTCTTCCTGCATCAACTGCTAAAGGGGTCAATACTGGATAGATATTACGCTCATAATACTGATCCAAATATTGATATTCCTCTTCCGTCATTTGATCCATCGGAACATATTGAATTTGTTCTTTTTTAAGTGCAGGCAGAATTTGTTTATTAAACGTATTATATTGATCTTTATATAACTGATGGCATCGTTTCATCAGCTGCTTAAGCTGCTGTAGTACTCCTTTATAAGAATCAATATCGTTGTCTATAGATTTTAATACATTATACAAAGAAGCAACTCGCACCATAAAAAATTCATCTAAATTCGATACTGTTATCGCTAAAAAGCTAAGTCGTTCATATAAAGGATTTTCAATATCTTGTGCTTCCTCCAACACTCGTTGATTAAAATCTACCCAGCTTAATTCGCGGTCAATATTATTTGTATCCACGTAACCAGAAAGCTCTTGTGGTGCTGAAAATATTTGTTCTGCAATTTCCAAAATATTATTGTGCATAGTATCCTCTATAAATCTATTTATTATTGACTTTTTTGATTAAGTTCACTTCTTTTCCAAAAACTTCATAAAAATATTTTGCAGGTTTTTGAAAGCTCCATGTTTCCAATGTAATTTCTTGATTGGATTCAATATACAATTTCACTTTTTTCTTTTTAATTTCAATATCAATATTTTTCACTTTTAATTTATGGCCTGTATCTAAAGCATTAGCCATTGAAAGGATAACCGATAATTTATACATTGCCATAATGCTTTCTTGATTATGAAAGGCATCAAGATGTTCCAGTGCCTGAATCGGCTTGGAATGATGTTTAACAAGTTGTGCAACGAGTTCAACCTCTTCATCTGTCATGCCAGAAATATCCGTACTTTTTATCAACTGATATGCTATGTCACCGTCTTGTTTGACGGTAAAAAATTTCCCAATATTATGAAAAATCGCTGCAATTTGCAATAAAAATCGATATCTAGGTGAAAGCTTATGTTCAGGTTCCAATTTATCAAAAAGAAGCAATGATAAACGTTCGACTTGTTTGATATGACGAATATCAGTGTGATGTCTTTTCGCAATATGTTTTGCAAAGCTGATGGCATCTAAATCATTACTATTACTTTTAGGGATGATCTTCAAGTCTTCCGCCATGTTTATCAAAATACCATCCGCCAGTGAAACGTCTGGAATCACAATCGAATCCACTTTTGTCACCTCAAATAATTCCTTAATGACCATTGACATCGGTAACAATATACTTGCCTGTTCTTCGCTAATTTCATATTTTTGAATCAATAAAAATGTGGAAGCATTCGTGATCTCTTCATATAATTCATCAAATTTTTGCTTTTCTAAAACAACGGTTCCCATCAATTCTAATTTTGCTAAATACCGCCATGTTGATAACATATTGCCAACTAAAATAAAGTAATGATAACCCATTCTTTTGGGCACGAAAGTACGATAATAATCTAAATCACCTGTGATATATTCTTTCATCAGAGCTTTAAAGTCTAAAGTATGTTGCTCTAGCACTGCGAGTCGATCCCTCACTCTTAGAGATCCTAGTAAAATATTTTGTGTAAAAACAAACAAGCCTTTATCAAACAAAGTTAATTGGGTACTTCCGGCTCCTATATCTAACAACAATGTCGGTTTTTTAATATAGTCATTGAATTTAGGCATTTTAAAACGAATCGCCGAATTCATTCCGGCCATCTCTTCTCGATTTGAAAGAACTCTGATTTTAATTCCTGTGCGGTTTTCTACCTGATCTAATAGAAATAACTGATTCGTTGCTTCTCTTAAAGCAGATGTTGCAGCTGCTATAATTTTGGCATGAGGATAGCTGGCAATAATCCCTTTGAAATCTTTCAGTGTTTCAATCAGCAAATGAATATTTTCATTGGTTATATAACCATAGCGATAACTGTCGGATCCTAAATTAATTGTTCGAGATACCGATTCAATTTCTTTAATACTATTTTGATTAGTAATTTCAGCTATTTTAAGAATGGTTTCATGAGAACCAACTTCAATCGCCGCAATGAAAGCAAATTTTTCTGACATGATTATGCCCTACTTTCCAAATTTTCTCTTCGGAAAAATCATTTAATCTCCGAAACAAATCCCCATTTGTCTAGCTGAAAGTAAAACTGCATCATCGAGTGGTACTTTCTTCGTATTTCCTGCAACTTCTGCTAAATCAACACGAATCGGCTTATTGCAAGACATACCAATCATTTTTCCAAAATCACCCTCTAATACAGCATTTGCACCTTCTACACCAAGCTCAGTTGTTAGAACGCGATCGTATGCTGATGGTGTACCACCTCTTTGGAAATGTCCTGGCACACAGCAACGAACTTCTTGAATCATCATATCTTCTAATTGATGTTGCAAATGATAAGCTACTGAACTTGCACCTTTTCTTGCTTTTTCAAATTCAGAGGATTTCATATTATGTTCTTCAATTGTTTTTGCGCCTTCCGCTATCGCAATAATCGAAAAACGTTTTTTATCCTTTTCTCTAGCTTTTAAAGCTTTTACAACTTTGATTGGATCATAAGGAATTTCTGGTATTAAAATAACATCAGCGCCTGAAGCAACTCCTGCAAACAAAGTTAACCAGCCAGCTTTATTTCCCATCAACTCGATAATAAACACACGGCCATGTGACGTTGCTGTTGTGTGAATTCCATCAACAACTTCTGTGGCAATGTTCACAGCACTTTGGAAACCAAATGTTCTTTCCGTCCCTGACAAATCATTATCAATTGTTTTCGGTAAATGGATTACATTACAACCATTTTGACTTAACAAATTCGCTGTCTTTTGTGTACCGTTTCCACCTAGAACGACTAATGCATCTAACCCGAGATCATTGTATGTTTGAAGCATTGCTTCTAATTTTGTAATGCCATCTGGTTCTTCTTCACGCAATGGTTTTTTCATATCTTTAAAAGGTTGTCTCGAAGTACCGAGAATCGTTCCTCCTAATGTTAAAATGCCTGAGAAATCAACATCTGACATATGTCGATAATTGCTATGCATCAATCCATGGTAACCATTTAAAAATCCAAGAATTTTGACATCTTGATCACTATTTAAGAGTCCTCTAGCAACACCCCGCATTGCTGAGTTTAATCCTTGACAATCGCCACCACTTGTTAACATTCCAACTTTTAAGGCCATAGTTTCCTCCCATCTTGCTAAAAACAAGCAAGTTATATAAATGATAATAATTAATTATACAATATTTAAATGTTATTTGTATGGTAGAATAATAAGAAAAGATTAAGAAAGAAAACAAAAACACTTATGGAAACACCTCAAAATTTACAAGATATACGCTTAGCGGTTTTGATTGATGCCGATAATATTTCTCATCATTATATCAAAGGTATGATGGAAGAAATAGCAAGATATGGTACACCTACCATCAAAAGAATTTACGGCGATTGGACCAAACCAAATTTAGGCGGTTGGAAAACTTTATTACTTGATTACGCCATCAGCCCGATTCAGCAATTTAACTATACAACTGGTAAAAATGCGACAGATTCAGCGATGACAATTGATGCGATGGATATTCTGTATTCAAATCAAGTTGATGCATTCTGTTTAGTCTCATCCGATAGCGATTTCACAAAATTAGCTACTAGATTACGTGAATCAGGCAAAACCGTTTATGGGATTGGCGAACAAAAAACACCGACTCCATTCATTGCTGCTTGCGACCGTTTTATCTTCTTAGAGATTTTGGATGAAGATGATGACGATGAAGTTGAAACTGAAGCGTCTGTTACTAACAAATCGAAAACCAAGAAAGATACCAAACCTGGTGCTGCTAAGCCTAAACAAGAAAAAAGAGCTATTCAAAATATCAACAAGAAAACGATCCGCTTAATCAGTCAAACAATCAAAGATGTCGAAGACGATAACGGCTGGGCTTATCTCGGGGAAGTTGGTAATTTGATTGTCAAAAAACAACCATCCTTTGATGCTCGAAACTATGGCTTTAACAAATTAACCAGTATGTTTGATGCAATGGATGAATTTGAAATTGATATTCGTGATGCCGGCACCGGCTCCCCTAACTCGAAACATGTTTATGTTCGTGTCAAAGCAAATACCAACAAGAAAAAAAGAACAACTCATTTTTAAAAAAGAAATGGACTTATTTTTTGCTGTCATAGCTAAAACAAACGATAAGGGAACTACTTTAGTAACTTTAGAAGTTGACGAATTAAAGGTTTTAACTGGTACAGAAACAAGAAACTCGTACTAGTTTTCTATGTTAGATAAATTTACGACAAAAGTTATGAATTTATTATACAAGGAGATTAATGAAAACTCGTTTAAAATAATGGCTTTGTTTACATATTTTGAATATAAAGGGGATGAAAAAACGTTAGAAGTTGAGGTTACTTCCAAGTTTGAATACATTGTAAATAAATTAACTGCAAATTTTACAGTCTATGAGTTAGCAGAGTTTACGAGTCTTAAATCTACATATGCCAAAACCATGTATAGAATTTTAAAACAATGGAAATCATTAGGGAAAAAGATGATGAGCCAATGAAAGGACAAATAGGCTTTGACCTAAGACCTTGA
>CAYFSZ010000018.1:0-21070 GCA_964346085.1 uncultured Mageeibacillus sp.
TAACACCGTTTTTTTCTAAGGCTTCAAGCAAAATAGCTCCATCGGCTTGACCAATTGCTCCTGCATGCCAGACATCTGCACCCGCTCTAGCGAATGCGACAGATTGATTTAAGCCTTTTCCACCTGGATAAATGTTCCGATCATCTGCCGTCAACGTTTCTCCACCTATTAAAATATGCTCAACATTGTATACATAATCGATGTTTAAAGAGCCAAAATTTAAGATTCTCATTGTGTCTTTTCTCCTTTTTATTTTTCTATATATTTTTTCCAATAATTTTCTAAAGCTTGAATAACGGCAAAATGATCTCTATCATGTGGTAATCCTGAAACTGCAACACAGCCAATCATGCTTCCATTTTGTAATCGAATTGGAAAACCGCCACCAAAGTTTGAATATTCCATACTTGAAATGAGTAGCTTTTCTTCCATGGTTTTTCCTGCTTCTTCTAGTTCATGAAAAATCCGATAAGAGCTCTTTCCATAGGTGTTGACCGTTTTATATTTTTTCTCAAGCCACTGTTGATTTGTCGCTTCAGTACCTTCAGGAAAATAGCGAAAAACGATTAGTCCATTCACTCTAATTTCCATCGCCAACGGACCTTCCATTTGACGACAAGTATCAAAAAGCTCCATACCTAAATTCCATACATCTTCGCGATTGAAACGAGGAAATTGGAAGCGTTGTTCCTGCTCAATACATTCTTGTAGTTTTTTACTCATTCACTTTACCTCACACAGCTTTCTGCTTTTTAGTTTGCCACACTTCAATCGGATTGAAAATATAATAAAATTAATTCTGTAAACAGAAATTCTGTCGAGGATCCTCTTTCTCTCTTTCCATTTTTTCGAAAAATAGTTTAGTATTCAATGTAAAGTTATTTTTTGAGGTTTCTGTATGCAGAATATTATTGGTGTCTTGTTTCAAATATTTACCCTTATTGCATTAGGTTTTCTTTTAAAGAAAAAACATTTTTTCGATGATCACTTTGAAAAACAATTGAATCTGTTTGTCGTCAGAATTGTCGTTCCTTTTGCAATCCTTGCTTCTTCAAATAATGAGTTTAATAGCGATTCTTCATTGTCTGTAATAACAATGGCTATCATTTCCTTTTGTTATTATGTTTTTGCTATGTTATATGGCTATTTTTCAGGGAAAATATTCTATAAACAAAATACTGCCGCAACGAAAGTTTTTACGAATTGTACCGTCTTTGCAAATACAATTTTCCTTGGTCTTCCTTTAATTGGTGCTATTTTTGGAAAAGCGGGTGTATTATTAGCAATTATTTATAACTTAATGTATAACTTATTTTTCTATTCTATCGGATTGGCATTTTACCGAAATGAACATCGTGTTGATGCCAAATTATTATTATCCATTATCAAAGACCCGGCTATCATCTCATCAATTCTTACAATTATTTTGTATTTATCACCCTACAGCCTTCCTGCCTTTGGGTATGATTTCATTCAGTTAATTGCAAATTTAATGACGCCGTTATCAATGTTATTATTAGGTGCTTCATTAACTAGGATAAAGATTAATAAGCTTTTAAGGCATCGAAATTTACTTTTTATTTCCTTTTCAAGATTACTTATTTTACCTGGTTTAATGTATGGAATTTCCCTCTTTTTCCCTCAGCATAAATTCGTCTTTCAGATAGCTATTATTTTGACAGCTCTTCCAGTCGGATCTCTCAATAACGTATTTGCTCAAAGATATGATAATCATATCAGCATAACGACTATTTCCATCGTTCAAAGTATGCTATTGATGATGATTACATTACCTCTCTGGTTAATGCTTGTAGGATCTTAGCTAACGTAATTCATTCTAAATAAAAACCTGCAAAAAAGTATGCAGGTTTTACACAACAATTAGCGTTTATAAATATACGTGTTTATGAATATTTATCCTATTTAGTTAGTCCTTCAATGATACGATCTAGTTCATCATTACTAGAATAAGAAATCTCAATATGCCCTTTTCCTTGTTTATCCTTTAGTTTAACTTTTGTTCCTAATGATTTAGATAAAGAGCGTTCTACTTTTTTAATACTTAATAAATATGCATCAGATAATTTAGCTTTTTTCTTTGTTTTTATAACTGGATTCAAAATCCCATTGATATATCGCTCGGTATCTCGTACACTCATTCCTTCTTGTATGACGGTTTCACATGCATTAATCTGATCTTCAATATTAGGAAGAGATAAAAAGCATCTTGCATGACCAATACTAATTGATCCATCTGCTAATTCTTTAAGAATTTCCTTTGGCAAACGATTTAAGCGAAGCATGTTAGCAATCGCTGAACGGCTTTTACCTAATCGTTGTGCCATTTCTTCTTGTGTTAGATTATATTGATCCATTAAATGTTGATAAGCTAACGCCTCATCTACAGGATTTAAATCTTCTCTCTGGATATTCTCAATAATTGAATGTTGCATGACCAAATGATCATCCATATCGCGAACAATAGCAGGTATTCTCTTCAAACCAGCTTCTCTCGAGGCTCTCCAACGTCTTTCTCCAGCAATAATTAGATAATAATCTGGGTCTTTCTTCTTCGTAACAATGATAGGTTGCAATATTCCATTCTCTCGAATCGAATCGGCTAGCTCTTTTATTGACTCTTGGTCGAACTGTTTTCTAGGTTGATCTTTATTTGGACTAATTTCATCTAAGTCCAGATTAACAACCTTTTCAGAAACATGATTCTCTTCTTTAAACTCCTGTTCTGACTGTCCGAGCAACGCTCCAAGTCCTTTACCTAATCCGGTTTGTTTCTTTGTTGATTTATTTGCCATTTTAGTTCCTCATTATAATTTATTATTTAGAATCAATACGATTAATGACTTCTTTGGCCAACGCCTTATAACTTCTTGCTCCCTTTGACCATTTATCATGTTCTTGAATCGGGACACCGAAGCTTGGTGCTTCACTTAAGCGAACATTTCTTGGAATAACTGTTTCAAAGACCATATCATTGAAATAGTTTCTAATTTCAGTTGCAACTTGATGTGATAATTGAGTTCTAGTATCAAACATCGTGATTAAAACACCAAAAATACTTAACTCCGGATTTAAATTCTCTTTAATCATTTCGTATGTACTCATAAGCTGAGAAACACCTTCAAGTGCATAGTATTCTGACTGAATAGGAATTAAAATACCGTCTGAAGCAGTCAATGCATTGACTGTCAGTAATCCTAAAGAAGGTGCACAGTCGATTAATATGATGTCATATTGATTTTTAATTTCATCAGTAATCAAGTTTTTTAGAATTGTTTCACGTGAAACAATGTCTACCATTTCAATTTCAGCACCAGCTAATTGTATATTTGCAGGGACGATATCTAAATTCTTCCTTACACCTTTTAAAATAACCTCATTTAAAGGTTTTTGATTAATAAGTGCATCATATATTGTCACTTGTTGAGCATTCTTATCTATGCCGAAACTTGAAGTTGCATTCCCTTGAGGGTCTATGTCAACGAGCAATACTTTTTTCTTGCGTCTTGCCAAGCTATCTGCCAAATTAACTGACGTGGTCGTTTTTCCAACTCCGCCTTTTTGATTTACAATAGAAATAATCATGTTTGATTTCACCTTTTCGCTTTGTATTTTTATATTTTATCAAATATGAATCATAAATACTCTTATAAATATTGGGAAAAAGTAAAATTAATGAGAAAGTTCTTCGATTAACATATAAATGTAATATATGAGATTGTTTCACGTGAAACAAAAAAAGAACCCTTAACATTTTTAAGGGTTCTTTAAATATTTAAAAGAAAATCTTGTTAATCTAATTGCGCATACTTTGCATTTTCTTTGATAAACTCTCTTCTTGGTTCAACTTTATCTCCCATTAATAAGGATAATGTTGAATCTGCTTCCTGAGCTTCTCCAATTGTTACTTGGATTAAATGTCTTGTTTCAGGATTCATCGTTGTTTCCCATAATTGTTCAGGTTGCATTTCTCCTAAACCTTTGAAACGCTGTACTCTTGGATTTTCCCAGCCTCTTCTTTGTTTAATAAGTTCTACAGATTCATCGTCATATGCATATTCTTCTTCTTGTCCATGGAACACTTTGTAAAGGGGAGCGCTCGCCAAATATACATGGCCTTGTTCTACTAGTGGCTTCATAAAACGATAGAAGAAAGTTAGCAATAATGTTCTGATATGTGAACCATCAACATCTGCATCAGCCATAATAATGATTTTATTGTATCTAATTTTTGAGACATCAAATTCTGCTCCGACACCTGCACCAACAGCCAAAACAACTGGCAAAAGTTTCTCGTTATCATAAACTCGATCTGGGGTTGATTTTTCAACATTTAACATTTTTCCCCATAAAGGCAAAATAGCTTGGTATTTTCTTTCTCGACCTTGTTTTGCAGATCCACCAGCAGAATCTCCTTCTACGATAAATAATTCGCAGAATTCTGGTTCTTTTGATTGGCAATCAGCAAGTTTTCCTGGTAATGCATTCGATTCTAAGACAGATTTACGTCTGGTCAAATCTCTTGCTTTACGTGCAGCAGCTCTTGCTCTTGATGCTGAAAGACATTTTTCGAGAATTGCACGGCCTACAGAAGGATTTTCTTCTAAGTAAGCAGATAATTTATCATTAACAACGCTTTCGACAATCGTTCTAACTTCGGCATTTCCTAATTTGGTTTTGGTTTGTCCTTCAAATTGAGGGGAGGGCATTTTAACGGAAATAATACAACTAATACCTTCTCTAGTATCTTCACCTGATAAATTATCCTCATTGTCTTTGATTAAGTTATATTTTCTTCCATAGTCATTAATTGTTTTGGTTAATGCTGAACGGAAACCTGTCAAATGAGTACCACCTTCATGGGTAGCGATATTATTGCAATAGGTATACACATTTTCTGAATAGGAATCATTGTATTGAATCGCAATTTCTACCCACACATTATCTTGTTCCGCTGTAATATAGATTGGTTCCTCAATTAAAACCGTTTTATGTTTGTTTAGGTATTCGACGAATGAAATGATACCACCTTCATAATGGAATTCTTTTACATTCGCAGGTTCATCTCTTTCATCAATTAATGTGATTTTTGCTTCGTTATTTAAGAAGGCCATTTCACGATAACGATTAATCATAAGAGGGAAGTCAATGGTATCTTCTTTAAATACTGTTTTATCAGGTTTGAAATGGGTGATTGTCCCATGTTTATCAGTTTCACCTTTGTATTCCAATTCTCTTACTGTGTTTCCTCTTTCAAAACGAATTGTATGTATTTTTCCATCACGATGAACTTCAACTTCCATCCATTCAGAAAGAGCATTAACAACAGCAGCACCAACTCCATGTAAACCGCCGGATACACTATAAGCACCACCGCCAAATTTTCCTCCTGCATGTAAAATTGTGTGAACAACTTCAACCGTAGGAATCCCTTTTTGTGGGTGAATGCCGACAGGAATTCCAACACCATTATCTTCAACTTTTACGGAATTATCTGGATAGACTGTTACTTTAATATCATCACATCGACCTGCCAATGCTTCATCGACAGAGTTCGCAACGATTTCATATATTAGATGATGTAAACCTCTCGGTGTTGTATCACCAATATACATACCTGGTGTTTTACGAACAGCTTCTAAGCCTTCTAAGACTTGAATCTCACTTTCTCTATATTCAGATTCATTTTTTGTATTAAAATTCTTGATCTTATTTTCTGAATTTTTATTCTCTTCAAAATCTTCAAGAAGAGCTCTTGGATTCGCCGCTAAATTCTGAACAGATAAACCATCCTCATCTGTTGCGTCGTTTTCAGCACGATTTAATAATTCCGATAATTTATTATCCGGATTGATTCTGTCAGATTCATCTGAAGCATAAAATAATTTGGTTTTCATATAAGGTATTCACCTTTCTATTAAAAAGAACATATGTTTTATTTTTGTTGTAAACGAGTTAATAAGGTTTTTGCAGAAATAGGGGATAGATACACGCGATCTAATGTGACAACAAAAGATCTGGGGATATCAGGACTCACAATATCAAGGCGTCCCATATCTTCCTGCTTTCTGAGAAAATTAATTGTATCTGATCCATAAGTTGTGGTTTGATCGATATCAAAAATACCAACAATCCATTTATCAGATAATGTATACTCGCCACCAATATGTATAAACAATGGTTTGTTCCTCTAACTTTTTGATTCACTTTTAAACTATTACAAACATAGTTATTATACCAAAATTTGGCGTTTTACGGTACCTTGATTGACTTCAAAGAAGTGGATATACGAATGATCTTCTGCCTCATCATAGGCGTCTCTTGGCGTTAGATTATTATCGGTTGAATTGGTCTCTTCAGCTTCTTTTAATTCATTATTTAACGAAGGATAAATTTGTGATAATTCGGTACAAGTGATAAAGACTTGATTTTCTTCAAAAGCCTGTAAAAGATGCTCTCTTCTTTTTTCATCTAATTCAGACATAACATCATCTAACAGCAATACTGGTTTTTCACCAGTTTCCATCTCAAGAATTTCTAGTTCAGCCAATTTAAGAGCTAAAACAGCCGATCTTTGTTGCCCTTGCGAACCTCTTTCTTTTAATAAGTTTTCATTCACAAATAATTCTAAATCATCCCGATGAATACCACTGGTGGTGTTTCCTCGAAATATATCATCATGTTTCTGTTTTTTATATCTAGACAACAATGATTGATATATGTCACTTTCATCTTCCTGTGTATTGATACTTGAAACAGTTTTATATTTGATTTCAAAAATCTCTTTTCCATCAGATATTTTGAATAAGGCTTTCTTTGCTAATTCTTCTAATTTTTGAATATATTCTTCTCTTGTTTTGATAATTTGTGCTTGTACTTCAGAAATTTTTTCTGTCCAAATATCTAATTGAATATCATTAAAAGAATACATCTCTTCTTTGAAATTTTGAGGATTTGTTTTTCTTTCAATTTCCATCTCTTTTAATGTTTTTAATAGAACATTTCTTTGTTTCAAAGCATGTTGATAAACCTGTAAATTCTTAAAATATCGCGGTTTAATTTGGGATATTAAAACATCTAAAAAGCGGCGTCTGATTGCTGGTCCTTCTTTTATTAACATTAAATCTTCAGGAGCAAAAATTACGGCATGAAAAAGTCCAAAAAAATCGCTTATTTTATCTTGTTTCAATCCACAATAATAAATCTCTCTTTGCATTCTTGGCTTTACTGAATATTGAATTTTGATACTTTGTTGTAGTTTTTGATCGGATTCAAACTCTAAATCAATTTGATAAAAATCTTTGCCATCTTTGATTAATTCAATGTCTTTTCCTGTACGATGCGATCTTGCACAGGTACATAAGTAAATTGCTTCTAGAATATTCGTTTTTCCTTGGGCATTTTTCCCAATAAAAACATTCGTTCCGGAAGCAACTTCAATTTTTTGCTCTTGATAATTTCTGAAATTTGTTAATGTTAATTTATTAATTCTCATATGATAAAAAACAGTAAACATCATCTATTTCAGTGTTTACTGTTTTATTTCTCTTATCTTCTTAAAGGTAAAACCAAATATAAGAAATTTTCTCCTTCAGATGGTTTAATCAAACAAGGTCCGAATGTACCAGAAAATTCTAAAATAATATTTTCATCTGGTATATTTCTTAATGCATCAATAAAGTATTTTGGATTGTAATCAGCATCCACATTTTCACCGGATAATTCAATTGAAATTTCTTCATGAACTTCACCGATATCTGTTTGTGATGAAATACTTAATGTTCTTTGATCTTCACTTTTTAATGTGAAAGGGAATCTTCTTTGATCAACATTAATCACTAAAGATGCTCTATCAATTGCTTTTAACATTTCTTTTGCATTTAACACGATTTTACTTTTTACTTCACTTGGCACAACTTTGTGATAATCCATATAATCGCCTTGCAATAATCTAGAAACGAGTTTCACGGAACCTGTATCAAATAAAATATGATTATGAGAAGGATAAACTTTGACTGGTTTATCTGTTGGATCTAATATACTAGCCACTTCTTGCATTGCTTTTGCTGGTACGATAAATGACATGCCAGGTAATTCATTTTCAAAATCTTCTCTACGAATGGCAAGTCTAAAACCATCAATTGCAACTAATTCTAATCTTTTTCCTTCAGAAATAACTTTAATACCATTTAAAATTGGTCTATTTTCATCAGTACTTGTTGCAAAAATTGTTTGTGAAATCATATCTTTCAAAGCTTTTTGCGAAACTTCTAATTGTTGTGCTTCCTCAACGATTGGAATTTTCGGATAATCAGAAGCTTCCATTCCTTTAATTCTAAATTTCGCTTTGCCAGAGGTAATTTTGATTAAGAAATTATCTTCCACTTCGATGTTGACTAAATCTTCAGGTAATTTACGAACGATATCACCAATCATTTTGGCATTTAATACAACTTTACCTTCTCGTAAAACATCTGTATCAACTTTACATTCAATACCAGTTTCTAAGTCATAGCCAGTGATGGTTAAAGAATCTTTTTCTGCTTCGAATAATAATCCATCTAATATTGGTAATGTGGAACGCGTAGCAATTGCTTTTTGGGCCATTGAGATAGCATCATTTAATAAATTTTTTGAGCAGACAAGTTTCATAAACTGTTCCTTTCTGATTTATAAATCAACATTTTCTTTGTCATAAAATTGTAATAAATTTTGGTCGAATTCACAACAATATTCTTTTACTTAACTTAAATAATCTTCGTTCTCTTATTATATACTGTTAAAACTGTTAAAAACCGTCACAATTGCTTTGTTTGATAGGGTTTTTGACTGTCAATAAAGATGTGGATTAAATGATAATAAAAAATCACTTTTGAACAATATTCACATCTTATTTTTTACTCACATTTTTTCAATTGTTATTCACACTAAGTTATTCACAAATGAGAAAAACTTTGTGCATAACTAAATGGGTGAAAGACGCAATTTAATCTCTTTAATCGCATTTTCCAGTTCAATGTTTGTTTCTAATTCTTCTTTAATCCTGTCGCAGGCATGCATAACAGTTGCATGATTTTTATCTCCAAAGTCTTTTCCGATATCCTTATATGTCATATTTAATAAAGAACGACATAAAAACATTGAAATTTGTCTAGGAATAACAATTTCTGAACTTCTTTTTTTCGATAATAAATCTGAAACGGTCACATTATAATAATTAGATGTCACATTCATGATTAATTCAGAGGTTAAACTCTGCACAGAACGAGGATCGATTTGATCTTTCAATGCGTTTCGAGTTGTTTCTAAATTAATACCACCACCTAACATGGAATAAGCATATAAAGTTTTGAAAGCACCTTCTAATTCACGAATATTTGATGAAATATGTGAAGCGATATAATCAAAAACCTCATCTGGCCAATTCACACGATGAGTTTGTGCCAATTGAAGAAGAATCGCAATTCTTGTTTCATAATCCGGTGGATTAATGTCAATTGTAATCCCACTAGAGAAACGAGTTTTTAATCTTTCTTCGAGTGTGACTAAAGATTGCGGTGGTTTATCACATGTCATGACAATATGTTTTCCTGCTTCGTATAAAGCATTAAAAGTATGGAAAAATTCTTCCTGCATTCTTTCTTTACCTTCGATAAATTGAATATCATCAATTAAAAGTAAATCAGCCATGCGATATTTATTACGGAATGGTTCGAATTCTTTCAAACGAATTGCTTCGATAAATTCATTAATAAAATTCTCAGAATTAACATATACAACTTTTTTGGAAGGGAATTCACGCATGACATGATTTCCAATAGCATGCATCAAATGCGTTTTACCAAGACCTGATCCACCATATAAAAATAAGGGATTATAATTAATACTGTTTTGCATTGAAGCAACGGCGACACAAGCTGCATGTGCGAAACGATTACCGGAACCAACGACAAACGATTCAAAAGTATAAGCCGGATTGAGACTATCTTTTTTGGATTTTGTACTTGCTTCCTGATCTTTTTTCAAAATACTCACATTAGGTACGGAATATTGCTCTTTTGCATTGATTTCAACTTTGACATCGAACTCTTTTTGTGTTGTTAATTTCAATGCAGTTTGTACCATGTCTTTGTATTGATTAACAAAGTCACGTGAGATTTCATTCGGCACAGATAAAATAAAAGTGTGATCGTCCACGAGTATTGGATCAATCGGTTTTAGCCAGGTTGTATATGTTAAAGTAGGAACTTCTTTTTCTAGATATTTCGTGCAAATTTCTTGCCAGATTGATTGAACATTTTGACTTTGCATACGTTTCCTCTTTCCCATATTTACCTATGATAATTCATATAGTTCATCTATACTATCAAAAAAACGAGGGGACTAAAAGCTATAAAAATACAGCAAAAATGCAAGATTTAGCAGCTAAAATTCACATTGAAATGAATGTTAATAATGTGAATTATGTGAATAACCTAACTTTATTTTGGCCTATAGGCAATTTTCAATGATCAAAATGTTAATAACTCAGTTAATTAATGTGAATAACCTAAAAAATTACTTGAATAATATACTTTATTGTTTTTTATAAATAATAAAATATTTTTTATAGATAAAAATATTAAGAAAATATCGTTGTTTTTATCTGTACTTTTATTTAACATAAGTTGTCTTTAATTATATATTGTTAGGAATCAAGTTTGGGAGTTATTCGTAGCTATGAATAAAATGCTATTTACAAAAGGTGATATTGATGCCGGTTTTGGAGTTTTCTTTGATGGATTTTCAAAGATTATTATTGGGATAACTGTTTTAATCAATACAATCAATATACCAACGTCTTTTGTTTTTGGAAAAATCATTTCTGCTGTCGGCGCAACAGCATTAATATTTATGCTTTGGACAACTTTTTTTGCTCGAAGAACAAGTCAAAAAACAAATAATTCTTCTATGACTGCTCTTCCAGGAGGGATAGGCTCGGCATCTTTCTTTATTTGGTTATATGGAATTATGTTGCCTACATTTTTAGCGACGAATGATTATCTTCTCGCTTGGAAAGTTGCTTTATGGGCAAATGTATTTCATTCAACAATATTAATTATCTGTTCATTTTTCATCAAATGGCTATTGAAATTAATTCCTGGAGCAGCGATATTTAGTTCTTTGGCGGGAGGAGCCATGGCTTGGCTTGTGATATCAGCATTTGCAGACGGTTTCAATTTTCCGACGATATTTCTACCTGCTTTGTTCATTCTACTTACAATTTATTTTGGTAAGATTCAAATTAAAGGTTTATCACCAGCGATTGTCGCGATTCTTTTTGCAACTTTCATTGCGTGGATCGGACAATATATGAGGATTGAAGATGTGAAAAATTCATTCCAATCAATCGGATTTTATCTTCCAAAGCCAAGCTTTTCGTTCATTTCTAAGGAAGCCTTTACCTATGCGCTAAAATATATTCCAATTGTGATAGCGTTTGCTTTTTCTGATATGATATCGTCGATTCAGGCACTAGAACAAGCGGAAGCAGGTGGCGATAATTATGATACAAAAATAGCTTTACTAAGCACAGGTGTGACGAATCTGATAGGCGCAATGTTTGGAAATCCTTTTATCTTTTGTTTTTATTGGGGACATCCTGCATGGAAAAAAGCAAAGGCCGGAGAAAACTACATGTCATTCGTTGGTCTTGTTTACTTTTTGCTTTGTATAACCGGTTTGGTGGCGATAGCAACAGCTGCTTTACCCTCAGCCGCAACAATTGTACTCATTGTCTATGCAGGCATTAATTCTATCGGACAAGCTTTCGAAACGAATCAGCAGAAGTATTACCCAGCGATGGCATTAGGAGTGGCAATTCCAATTTTCGAATTAATATATGGCAAAATACAAAACGCAATGGATGTGACAAAGACAACGATACTAAATGAGCTATCATCAAAGGCAGGAAATATGAATCTTTCTGAAATAATGATTTCAAAAAGCGACTTGAATGCTGCTGGAATTTCTCAAGGCTATGAAATTCTTGGGCAAGGCTCAGTTTTAATTGCAATTATTTATGTGTCTGCACTTTGTTTTATCATTGACAGAAAATGGATTGGCGCAAGTTTATCATTTGTAACGGCAACAATTGCTGCAGGAATCGGTTTAATCCATTCTGCCCAAGTTGCATTAAATCTCAATCATAACTTTGTGGTGATTTATTTTGCTTTTTCAATCGCTTTCTTTCTGTTACATTTTCTTTCGAAAAAAATAAAAATTTAATCAAGACTCTTTTAAATACTCCGTGAAATAAGCGATGTTCTCTTGAAAAGCTTTGATATCAAATTGATTTTCAATATCTGCAAACAATAATTCAGCAGATGCAAGTTGGTTTTTGACTTCTTGATTATCTTCATGTTTAAGTTTTTCTGATGCTTTTGTCAGTAATGTACGAAGTTTAATCACATGAGAAATCACAGTACGATCTTGTCTTAACTCATTGATTAACTTTGCAAAAGTGAATTCTTGATTATTCCTTGTGGCTGCAGCTTTCAAAACAAAACGAGGATATTTTGGATCACGTAAAATAGCTAAATATTCTTCCACTTCTTCTCTAGAAAATCCGGAGAAGAACAAAATATTCTCTGGAATATCGGTGTCGCCAATTTTATCATGTTCTTCTACAAAATTCTCTGTTTGATATTTATCTTCGAGCTTTTGAATAATAGAACCGATGGTTTGATCAAACTCATGATTATGAAGCAGATAATATTTCAATTCATGTTCTTCGAGTAAATGAAAGAAATGATCCTTTAACTGATGATCAATTTGATGACCAAAATGTACGATGAAACCTTTGTATGATTGAAAAATTTGTTTTTGCTCAGACATATTGTTTTCCTTTTTTATAATAATGGTGAGAAAATTCTCATAATCGCTTCGATTGCCTTACGGAATTTTGAACGATTATACCATTTTTGCAAATCGATTTCTGTAGCAACTGCGAAGGTATTTGTAAAATCCTGATAAATCTCATCAACCACAGGATCTCCACAAATATAAACTGAATTTTCGAAATGCAAATGAAAACTGCGATAGTCAAAATTGATACAACCTGTAATGACATGCGAATGATCTGCGATAACTGTTTTAGCATGTATAAAACCAGGAGAGTATTGGAATACACGTACTCCAGATTCCATTAATTTTTCATAATGAGATTGGGTAACAACATAGGCGAACCATTTATCGGGTTGTCCAGGAGTGATAATACGGACATCGACACCAGATTCTGCAGCACGGCAAATATCACGAATCATTGAATCATCCACAATAAAGTATGGAGTGCAAATATAAATATATTCTTTCGCATTGTTGATGATTGAACGGTATATATCTTCTGCTGGATTTTTTGGGTTATTTAAAGGACTATCCCAATAAGGGATGAAGTAACCTGGTAATTGCTTGGCATCTGGATTCACCGAAGGCATATATTTTTGATAATTGGATGCAGCGATTTCTGATTCACTTTCCCACATTGTCAAAAACATGGTGGTGAGACCTCTTACGGCTTCACCTTCCAATTTAATTGCTGTATCTTTCCAATGACCAAAACGAGGATAAAGATTTGCGTATTCATCTGCTAAATTGGTTCCGCCAGTATAAGCTATTTGGCCGTCAATAATACAACATTTTTGATGATTCCGATAATTGATATAAAGTTTGGAAATATATCTAGCAACAGGATTAAATTTGATGACCTGAACATTATTCTCTCGTAAACGGCGCATTAAATGACGTGGTGCTTTGATAATGCTTCCAAAATCATCAAAAAGCAAGCGAACTTCAAGCCCTTCTCTTGCTTTAACAATTAATAAATCTTCGAGTTCTTGCCATAAGATTCCATCCGCCAAAATAAAGTATTCCAAGAAAATAAATTTCTTTGCACGACGAATATCATCAAACATAGCAACAAATTTTTTCTCCCCTAGGTCATAGTAAGTACATTTGGTATTTTGATAAGGTGGAAAACCAGCGGTTTTCAGAAAGGTTGCCTGCAAAATATTCTCTGGATGATTTTTGATGAAGGATGTGAACACATCTTCGTTCTGATGAATATAAGGGGCAATTCTTGCTTTGATGATTTCAGCTTGTTTTTTTTGCTTTTTGAAGCGAGAACGCCTTCCCCATAAAAGGTATAAGAAAAGACCAACCACCGGAACAGCGAGAATAATGACAGTCCAGGTAAGAATATAAGATGTGTTCCGATCTTTATGAATGACAAACAAAACGAAAATGACACTGATGACACGTAATCCAGTGTAAATATAAATATAATTATCACTGATAATTTGTGCTAGATAAAAATTGGCAATGATAATTCCAATCACGAGCAAAGCAACAAAAGACAAACGAATAAGACCAGGAATTTTGATGGCATATGCTCTTTTATCAATCGCTTTTCGCACAGATTCCGTATATGTATTCGCTAAACCAGGGACACCAGTTCTGACTTGACTATGATTTATATTTTTCCGATGTTTCATAAATATATTCTACATGATTTCCATTGAAAAAACTGAAATAAAAGGAATTGTTACGAAAATGACATTTTTTTGGGGCAAACGTAAGCCTTCATATATAATATAAAAAAAAAGAAAGCGAGTAATAACATGAAATTTGAAATGGTTCATATGAACATTAATACGATGGATTTAGAGAAATCTGATAAGTTTTATCGTGAAGCTGTTGGATTAAAAGAAGTAAGAAGAAAAGAAGCAGAAGATGGTAGCTATATTATTGTCTATTACAGAGATTACACAGATTCTTTTGAATTTGAAATTACATGGTTGCGTGATCGTGAAGAACCGTATGATTTATCTGACAATGAAATTCATTTATGTTTCCGTGTTGATGATTATGATGCAGCATTAAAATTCCATAAAGAAATGGGAGTTGTCTGCTTAGAAAATGATAAAATGGGTGTTTACTTTATCGAAGATCCAGATGGATACTGGATTGAGATTGCACCATACCGCGATTAATTATCAAGACTATTTTTGGCAGTGAGGGCAAAAATGGGAACTGCGCCCAGCAACTTTTGTTTTGCGTATTAGTTCTCCACAAATAGGACAAGGCTCAGCAGTTTTTTGATAAACAGCTAATTGCAATTGAAAAAAGCCTTTTTTGCCTAAACCGTCTACATAATCTCGAAAAGATGTTCCGCGATGACCGATAGCTTCGGCTATCACTTCGCGGATTTTTTTATGCAAAATGCGTAATTTTTTCTGCGAAATACGTTTCACTCGAGTGGAGGGTCGAATGCCTGCACGAAAAAGACTTTCATCCGCATAAATATTACCTATACCAGCAATGGCTTGTTGATTCAATAGAAGCCCTTTGATTTGACTATTAGAAAAACGTTGACAAGTTTGCAAAAAATAATCTTCACTAAATTCATCAGACAATGGTTCAGGTCCTAAAGTCGCATAACCATGATCCTGAAATTCATGCCCTTTTTGATATAAGGTCACACGACCGAAACGACGTACATCATTGAAATCTAAATGCGCATGATCAAAGAGAAAACGAACATGTGTATGTTTCGCAAATTCTTCTGGCTCATCGGCATATAGTAATTTACCAGTCATGCGTAAATGAATAATCATCACAGCTTGTCGTGAAGAATCCTCAACCCATTCCAAATCGAATAATAGATATTTTCCGCGGCGACGAATGTCTACTATTTTCCAATTCTTAGTTGGTAAATTATCCACATTCAGGAAGACGTCAGGATGACAGATAATAATATCTGTAATCACAGATTTATCAATTCTTTCTAATAAGGAACGTCGTATGGTTTCTACTTCTGGAAGCTCTGGCATGAATTTTTTCCAATCAATTTTTTAGTCTTCTAATTCTTCTAACCAAACTTTATTGACAGCATCACTTGGCATGACAAGTCCTTTTCTTGGGGAGAAGGAAATCTCATTGACGGCTGGGCCATCGGGAGAAGCTGAACGTTTGAATTGATTATTGAAAAATCTCTTATAGAACATTTTCAACCAGTAGAGAATCGTTTCATCATCATATTCTCCCGCAAAGGTTTGCTCTGCAAGGAATAACATTTTTTTCGGCGTATGTTGATATTTCATGAATTGATAAATGAAGAAATCATGTAATTCGTAAGGCCCAACAATATTCTCTGTTTTTTGCGCAATTTCGCCTTCTTTTGGAGGCAATAATTCTGGACTAACTGGAGTATCAAGAACATCCAACAAAGTCTGTGCGAATAATTGATTGGCTGGTTTCATATTGGCATATCGATTTGCTTCATAACGAATCAAATGACGAATTAATGTTTTTGGAATACCTGCATTACAGTTATACATGGACAAATGGTCTCCGCCATAAGTAGCAAAACCAAGGGCTGCTTCAGACATATCGCCTGTACCCAAGACTAAACCACCTCTTTGATTAGCGAGGTCCATAAGAATCTGTGTTCTTTCTCTCGCTTGTGCATTTTCAAATGTGACATCATGATTTTCTGGATCTTGTTCAATATCAATGAAATGCTGATTCACCGCATCATGAATACGAACTTCCAAGTAATTTGCCCCACAAGCTTCTGCCAAATTTTTCGTATTATTAAAAGTGCGACTTGTCGTACCAAATCCTGGCATACTCACGCAAAGAATATTTTTGCTTGTTTGATTGAGAATTTTTTGTGCTCTTAAAGCAATTAAAAGCGCGATGGTACTGTCAGAACCACCCGATAAACCGAGAACCACTTTTTCATCATGAATATGGGATAAGCGCTTAGCTAAACCATGTGCCACAATATTCATAATGGATTCGAAATGCTCATCATAATGCTTCTCTTCAGCAGGAACGAAGAAACTTTTTGGGAAATTTCTATGAATTTCATAATCAAAATAATCAGCCCCATTATTCATGGAATATGGAACTGAGAAAGAAGATCCTCCATTCGGGAACCAAGTCAATTTTTGATTATGGGAGATATCGTTTTGAATAATATCTAAATCAATATCAGCAATCATCAAATCAGATTCGTATAAATTTGTGTTTGCTAAACAATCTTTACCTTCATAAATGTAGCCGCGACCAGAATAAACAAAATCAGTCGTGGATTCGCCAAAAGAAGGGCTATTGTATAAAACACTGGTTTGATGTAAAGAAGCAAATGCAGCGATTTGATTTGTCACAAGTTCATGCTGGCCAGCCAATTCTGCTTGTTCACTGATAATCAAATTCAAATCAATGCGAGTATCTTTTAAAGGATAATGGGCATATAGTTCAGAGATATTCTGATAGACAGCAGCGGCGAAGGAGCGATGATTTTTTTCATCTTCAAATGTAAAAACACTACCTTCATCAAGTACTTCATAATTTTCGAAAGACGCAAACGATAATTTTTGTCGATCTGAAAAATACGAATGTATAGAAGATAAACCTGTCGTAGGAAGAACAAACGCCTTTTCTTCTTGGTTTGATAAAATATAAAGAACTTTGCATAAATGATGATTAATTCTTTGTGGTACAGTTAAAATAACATTGAGATGCTTTTCTTTTAAATCATCACGAATGCTGTCGAGAGCTTGTTGCACTTTATCGAGAAGGATATTTTGCTTGAATAAATCACCACAAGTGACACCTGTTAAAGAAAAATCAGGAAATACAAGAAAATCAATTTGTTCTTTCTCTGCAATTTCCAGCATTGCCAGATGTTGTTCCAAATTGAAATCAACATCAGCTACTTTTAATTCTGTGGTTGCTCCAGCAACACGTAAATAACCTAGTTTTTTTATCATCGATAAGGAATATTTTCCCATAACGCCCTCCAAAATAAATGTATACGTTATTATATAATCTATTATCAGAATTTGTGAAACTTTTTTCATGCTATTTGTTACTAATTTTGATATTGTTATAATATGTAAAAATGATTGAGGTAATAAGTTCATGACAAAAACCATATCGCTCATTGTTCCAGTATTTAATGAAGAGGAAAATATTTTCCCCTTTTTTGAATTATGCGCGACCAGTTTGGACAAAAAATATAAATATGAGATTCTTTTTGTAGATGATGGAAGCAAAGATACTTCTGCAGAAAAAATTTCAGATTTAATGCATCGGTACGCCGAGCCTGCCATAAAATGCATTCGTTTTTCAAGAAATTTTGGTAAAGAATCTGCGATTCTAGCAGGATTAAAACATGCTAGTGGAGATTATATTTCACTAATCGATGCTGATTTACAGCAACATCCTCATTATGTGAATGATATGGTTTCTTTTTTAGAGAACAATGAAAGTTTTGATATGGTGGCTTGCTATCAAGATCGCCGTCAAGAAAGCAAAATCTTATCAGGTTTTAAAGGTTTATTTTATTCTCTCATCAACAAAATGAGCGATACAAAATTCTATAGAAATGCATCAGATTTTCGCACGTTTAGAGCAAATGTCAAAGATGCAATTTTACAATTACCAGAATATCATCGTTTTTCAAAAGGTCTGTTCTCCTGGGTTGGTTTTCAAACACATTTTATGCCTTATTCTGTTGAGAAACGCCTGCACGGAAAAACAACATGGTCATTTAAATCTTTGACGAAGTACGCCTTTGAAGGATTTTTTGGTTTCAGTGTTGTTCCGCTTCGCATTGCAACAGTGCTTGGTTTACTCACTTCATTTGCAGCTGCGATTTATTTCCTTTATACCGTGATTAGAACGCTCATCACCGGTATCGAAGTCCCAGGATATGCGACGATTGTTTGTCTGATTTTACTATTATCAGGGGTGCAGCTTATTTGTATGGGAATCATCGGAGAATACCTTGCTCGAACTTATATGGAATCAAAACATCGACCTCATTTTATCATCAAAGAAATTTTGGAAAATCAGGAAGAAAAATTTAAATAACCCTTACAAAATTTCAAATAAATGTTATTCTATTTGTGTGGTTTTTCGACAAAGAAAAACCAAAAATAGATTAATGAAATAAGGGGCTCAATATGAGTGAATTACCAAAATATTATCCGATCGATATTCAAGGCTTAAAAAGACAATTACATATTGTCAAAGTGTCCGATGATTTAGCAATTGCTGCTTTTATCATTCTAGGTGATGTCGAAGCTTGTAGCCATTGTTCCAAATTATTAGCGGAGAAAATCCCAGAAGTTGATGTGTTAATTACAGCAGAAGCAAAAGGCATTCCATTGGTTCATGAGTTGTCTCGTGTGATGGGAATTCCACGTTATGTCGTCGCAAGAAAAAGCATCAAAACGTATATGGAAGAGCCATTATCAGTTGATGTAGATTCGATTACAACTGTTGGCATTCAAAAGTTATATCTTCCTCGTGAAGATTTATATTTGGTACAAGGCAAAAGAGTAGCGATTATCGATGATGTTATTTCAACTGGAGAATCATTAAAGTCACTCGAAGAACTTGTTGAACAAGCAGGTGGAAAAGTAGTTTGCCGCGCGGCAATTTTAGCTGAGGGAGATGCAGCTGATCGCGACGACATTATTTTCTTAGAAAAATTACCGTTGTTCCCAATTAAATAGATTTTTCTCAATTTTTTTCAAATAAAATATATTTGTAAGGAGAGAAGTATGGCAGATAGGAATTTATCTCAATATCAAGAAAATTTAGTTTCAATTCAACAAATCGCTGAAGAACTTGGATACACAAAATCGGACTATATTAGCTTATTGAGTCCAGAACGTGAAATTAAAGTTTCTTTGGTCGTCGCAATGGAAGACGGAACCAACAGAGTGTTTGAAGGTTATCGTATTCAAGATAACAGTTCTCGTGGTCCCTGCAAAGGAGGGGTTCGTTACCATCCTGAAGTAGAAATTGGTGAAGTCTGTAACTTAGCTTTACTGATGAGCTTGAAATGTGCCGTTAGTGATATCCCTTATGGTGGTGCAAAAGGCGGTATTGCAGTTGATGTTAACGAATTAACAAAAAGAGAATTGGAACGTTTAACTAGAAGATATGCCGAAAAGATTTATTCTTTCATTGGTGTTGAGGTTGATATTCCAGCTCCTGATGTGAATACCAATGCACAAATTATGGGGTGGTTCAGTGATGAATATGCAAAAATTGCTGGCAAACGTATTCCAGGCATCGTGACAGGAAAACCACTTGAACTTGGAGGTTCTCCTGGTAGAGCAGAATCCACAGGTCGCGGCGTAAAAATTGTGACCCATCTATTCACAGATAAATTAGGCTATCATCCTGATGACACAAGAATTGTAGTTCAAGGAATTGGTAAAGTTGGTTTGATTGCTGCCCAATTATTAGCTGAAGAAGGCTATAAGATTGTTGGTTTGTCTAATGTTTTAGGTGCTGTATATAATGAAAATGGTTTTGATGTTTCTAAGTTGTCTGTTGATTTTGGTGATCAAAAGAATTTAGATTTATTATTGGCTCAAAAAGGAGCTAAACAAATACCTGCACAAGAATTATTGTTCTTGGACTGTGAAGTATTGATTCCAGCCGCTTTAGAAAAGCAAATTCACGGCGACAATGCTCATAAGATTAAAGCCAAAATTGTTATCGAAGGTGCGAATGCTCCTGTGACACAAGATGGCGAAAGAATTTTACAAGAAAGAGGAATTGAGATATTACCAGACATTCTTTGTAATGCTGGTGGTGTTATTTGTTCCTATTTTGAGTGGGTTCAAAATTTGCAACATTTCACATGGACAGAAGAAGAAGTCAATGAGAGATTATTCCGAAAAATGAAATCTGCTTATGAAAACGTGATTCGCGTAAAGGAAGAGCAAAACGTGACGTATCGTCATGCTGCAATGCGAATCGCTGTTGATCGCTTAGTCAAAGCTGCTTTGTCAGGCGGTATTTTCTAAATTACTGTTTTTATTCGATAATAGAAAGTCCTGCTTTCCAAATGGGAAGTGGGACTTTTTTTGCTTGCGATTAAAGCTAAATCCTTTCACTCGTTATTATTACCATAATACCGTTCGTTTTACATGGGTAAACGAGTAAAGTGGTGAAAACCCGTGCAGTGGCTTACACGGGTAAA
>CAYFSZ010000019.1:0-20768 GCA_964346085.1 uncultured Mageeibacillus sp.
TAACGCAAAACTAAAACAATTCGTTTTTTGCGTGTCACAGGAAATTAATAGTCCTGACTAACCCCTATTCCTTCCACCGATAGACTAAAAAATTTTTGATTTACCCTCTTGACAGAAAGCTTGATTGAATTTATTATATATAAGCTGATTACGACGAGGTGTAGCGCAGTTGGTAGCGCGCCTGCTTTGGGAGCAGGATGCCGGGGGTTCAAGTCCTCTCACCTCGACCAATAAAAAAACCTTGAAACTTATGTTTCAAGGTTTTTTGTTTTACAGAGAATTTTCAAATTGATTTTATGATTCTAAAACAACTTGTTTATTGCTAGCTTCTGCTAATGAAGAACTCGGTATTTGATACTTTACAGAATATTCAGAGTACTTTTCTAGATATTTAGGATGGTCTTTTGTAAATCTTGCATTAAAGTCATGCTGTCTGAAATGCTGTTCACTAAATTGAATGATACAAATACTCATATTGCAGCAATGATCTGCGATTCGTTCTAGACAAGTAAATATTTCTACAAGTGTGATACCATTATCAACGTTGCAAAGTCCATTTTTAAGACGTTCAACATGCAAATCAGAAAGCATTTTGTTAATTTCATCAATACGATCTTCTAGTGGCTGTATATCAAATGCAGTATTTAAATCCAAACTACTAAGGGCCTCTTTTGCCAATTCCATGATTTCAAGAATTGCATCCGTATAAACTTTGAGCTCATTCAATGCATCAATTGAAAACAATGTATCGGATTGAAATTTCCTTTTCGCTTGATCAGCAATATTTATTGCATGGTCACTGATACGTTCAATATCATTTAATGAGTGCATCATTATCGTTAACTTTTGATTATCAGCTGGATTTAACGTATGAGCAGTAATATTCATCGTATATTCCATCAAAGCATCTTCTAATTGATCGACCTGATTCTCTAAACGCTCAACTTCTACATACTTGTCAATATCAAAGTCATAAATTAAATTAATTGCCTCACGTAATGATGTTTCTGAAATTTTCATCATTTCGTTGATTACAGTATAGGCTTGTTCTACAGCAAATCCCGGTCTTTCTAAGAAACGAGGATCAAGCATACGTAATTCTTTTGATAATTCATCTTCTTGAGGAACGACTACATCATCTTTGATAATCATTTTTGAAATTCTTACCAACTGATTAGAAAACGGGAATAAAACGACAACAGTAAACACATTAAACACCGTATGAATGATTGCAATTGACACTTCATTTGCCGTATTATCCATGAACGGGAACGGCCAGAAAAAATGAATCGTATAAAACAGAATCATGAACAGAACTGTACCTATCACGTTAAAACTCAAGTGAACGACTGATGCCCTCTTTGCATTCTTTTCTGCACCAATGGATGAAAGAATCGCAGTAATACATGTACCAATATTTTGGCCCATAACAAGAGGCAACACGGCTGTAAATGAGATTGCGCCAGTTGTACTCAATGCTTGTAAAACCCCTGTCATTGCAGAAGATGATTGAAAAATTGCTGTTAATATGGCACCAACAACAACCCCTATGATAGGATTATTAAATATTTTGACTGCTTCAAAAAAATTAGGATCACTTCGCAGTGGAGATACAGATCCCGACATAGTTTGCATGCCAAACATGAGAACTGCGAATCCGAGAAGTGCTGTGCCTGCTGCTTTTTTACTTTCAATTTTCGAAGTAAAGATCAGCAATATCCCAAACAGAGATAATATCGGCGTAAATGTCGAAGGCTTTAAGATTTGGACAAAGAAACTATCTCCTGAAACGCCGCTTAAACTTAGAATCCAACCAGTAACTGTTGTACCAATATTTGCACCCATGATGATTGGGACCGCTTGTTTAAGCTTCATTACCCCAGAATTGACAAGCGCAACAACCATGACTGTGGTAGCTGATGATGATTGAATAACTGCCGTAACGACTGTACCAAGCAATAACCCTTTGAGTTTTGTGGAGCTTAAACGTCTTAATAACTGCTCCATTTTACCACCGGAAATTGTTGTTAAACTATCTCCTAGAACATGCATTCCGTATAAGAAAAGGCATAATCCACCTATGAGTTCAATGAAATTATAAATATCCATATATGCAATTGCTGAGTATTAACTCTCTCCTCTTTAATTTCAACATTTTAACTTTAACATTTAAAGTGAATTTTTAAAAGTTTATCGGATTGAAACATATAATAATGTTCTTGATAATTGAGAATTCATGAGCTATACTTACATGGCAATATGGCCCTATGGTCAAGCGGTCAAGACGCCGCCCTCTCACGGCGGAATCAGGGGTTCGATTCCCCTTAGGGTCACCATAAAAAAAGACATTTCGGAAATTCGAAATGTCTTTTTTTCTTTAAAATATTGATTTGGCTAGCCCATAATATGTGTTACTTTATTGGCTTTATTTCCCTTCATGTAATTTACGGCAGTGATGATCGCACCAAGCAGGACAAAAAGGTCCAAAAATTTTCATTTTCCATGTTTAAGCCATCACCACCTGGAGTAGCAATAACCGGAAATCCATCTTTTACTCCAAATGTCGCAGCTGTTGCTGAGTCTGGACTAAAATGTAATGTTTCTACTAATAGATTTTGTCTCTTATTTGTCTTCTTACTCACAATTCACCTTCCTTCGGGCTAAATACTTAGTCTATTTTCAAATAACGATCCATTTCAATCATGAATTCGTCTGCGATGGTTGCCATAATTTTGTCATAAATGGCTAATTCTTCTTTTGAGAATTTTCTGATTAACCGCCTAGTGATCAAATCAATATAGCGTTCTCCAGTTCCTAGAAGTTCTTTCGTTTTTTCAGTAACTTCTAAGAAATATATTCGCCCATCTTCTTCCGATTGGATTTTTTTCACAAAACCTTTTTCTTCCAAAGTATTAATCCGATATGTCGCATTCGGCTTTGAAATATTAATATAACGGGCAAATTCAGTCAGACTCGGGGATCCTAATCCTTGTAATAAATCAAGGCAAAGAACATCAAGTGCAGTCAATGAATCTTCATCATCGTCATTATGAATTTTTCGAAAAATACGATGATAATTATACAATTTCGTTTTCTTATAGATTGTTTTTAAATCTCTGGAAATTGATTTTGTATTTTCTTGACTCTTCATTATTCGCCTTTTTCACGTTCGATATATGAAACAATATCAGCTACTGTTTTGAAACGAGTAACGACATCATCACTAATATCTAAATCAAAAGCTTCTTCAATGGATATTGATAGTTCAACTGCATCAATCGAATCTGCACCTAAATCATCAACTAATTCTGATTCCATTTTTACTTCTTCCGCTGAAACCCCAATAGTTTCAACAATAATATCTTTTACTTCTTCAAAAATCATTTGTTTAACTCCTATTAAAAAAATTTAACAAATTTAATATACGAAAATACGAAACAGATGTCAATTAATTAAAATATTTTAACTAGTTGTCTAGATTATATTTCAGTTTGATTCTTTTCAATTGGCGTAACCATGGTTTTTGAATAACTAGTAAAAACGCAACAGTCGATGCTGAGTGACTAATATTAAACGGTATTCCCATTGTATAAGCAATTAATGCATTCTTGATTGTCAGCGGCTGAACAAAACCAAAAACAGTCCAGGAATCCATGATAATACCAAAGATAAAACTACTAATTGCACCATAGACAATAATTTTCCATGACCGATCAAGCAATCTATGTTGCTCTAAAACCCCAGCAACATAACCAATCAATCCCCAACCGAGCATTTGCCACGCTGTCCACGGGCCTTGCCCCATAAAAATATTGCTGACAAATGCCGTTAATGCCCCTGTCATAAATCCACTTTCTGCCCCGAAGGCAATACCAGCAATGATGACAATGGAAGTTACAGGCTTGAAATTTGGCAATGCCATCAAGATAATTCTACCTGCAATACTGAGTGCCGATAATACGATGATAGGCATTAAATCGCGCGGGCGAGGTTTTCTTTTTTCAAAAGAAAGGAAAAACGGCACAATTGCCAAAAGTGCGGCAAGAAAAATAAACAAAGCACTTTGTTCGATTTGAAAACGTGCGCATAAATACATCACAAGGAATAAGAAAATAAAACCGAGCCAAGTAAATTTACGCACTGCTATTTTCTCCATTTTGAGGATTTTCTAATTTATTCACAAACTGATTTAGTGTATTGCATTGCGATAAATATCCTCGCGTAATTCTAGCCATCGTACTCGTGAAGTAGGTATTCTTTTGTAAAAAGTCATTCGTTGGTGATAATGAAATAATTTTTTTATTAAACAACATACAACAATCATCTGCTACTTCAGCCGCAAAATCGATATCATGTGTCACCATGACAATTGTCATTTCCTGCTTTAGTTCCAATAGAATATCCATCAAAATCTGTTTATTTACCATATCTAAACTTTTTGTTGGTTCATCTAATAATAAGATTCTAGGATCTGTCAACAAAGCTTTAATCAGGGCTACTCTTTGTTTTTCACCAAAAGAAAGGTCATATGGATGGCGAGAAAGCAAATGGGTGATGCCAAAACGATTTGCGTATCGCAGCATCTCTTCTCTCGAAAAAGAAAAACGTTCTTGAAATTCGAGAAGCACCTTTTCGACAGTATCCGCAGAAAAGACCGCTTCTGGATTTTGTCCGAGCATCGCAATTCGGTAATTTTTTTCACTGATCAACTTCCCTTTTTGTGCCTTTAACGCACGACACAAAATATATAAAAGAGTAGATTTCCCACTTCCGTTCGCGCCTAATATTGAAAGGATACGGTTAGACTTTATCTCAAGACTTAAATCTTTAAGAATAAATGGTTCTTCTCTTTGATAACGAAACCAAAGATGTTTTGCCTGCAAAACTGATATTCCTTCTCCTGTTAATTGTTTCGTCTCATGTGGTTTATCGTTGTAGCTAGATTTCCTTTTCCATTCTTCTAACAATCGTCGACCTTCAAGCACACTTAAAGGATTTTTCATTTTAGAATAATCGCCATCTTCATATCGCAATAATACATCTTCCATCCTTGAAGCGGTGGGTAAACCAATTAGATAAGGATGATTTTGTTGCTTTAAATATTGCGTAAATTGTTTTGGCTGTCCATCAAAAATAACGTTTCCTTCTTCGATAAAAAGAACTTTATCCATATGTTCAAGAAGGTCATTCAAATGATGTTCAGAAAGTATAATCGTTGTTCCTGTTTCATGATGAATGTAATACAGCATATTTAGAAAATCTCGACGCGCAATTGGATCTAATTGTGCTGTCGGTTCATCCAAAATCAAAATCTCTGGTTGCAAAATGATATTTGAGGCAAGATTTAAAATCTGTTGTTCCCCACCAGATAATTCATCAACTTGTTTTTCTAGCCATTCATCAATTCCGAAAAAATTAGCAATTTCAGCGATTCTTCTTTCGATTTCTTCTGTTTCTAGGCCTTGATTTTCTAAACCAAAAGCAAGTTCATGCCATACTGTATTCATCACAATTTGCGTTTTAGGGTTCTGCATGACGAATGCGATTTTATTCGTTTGTGTCGAGTCATCACTTAGGGGTTCAGCGATGATGACGTTCCCTTTTGCGCTGCCATGAGGAGTAAGTTCCTTTTTTAAATGGCGGAGTAATGTTGTTTTACCACTTCCGCTCATACCGCAAACAAGAACTAACTCACCTTTCTTAATAGAAAAATTAATCTGACTAAGTGCATCATCCTCAGCACCAGGATACCGAAAAGAGAAATCTTCAAATTGAATAATCTTATTCATAAATCACAATTCCTCCTTTTTCGCTTGATAAATTACAATTCTCTTTTTTTCGAAGAAAAAACCATTGTATGCTTTGCAAGCAATCTAATGTAAGTGGAAAAGCATATACACAGATTAAACTAGCAATTGACAAATAATTCAATAAATTCCCTTGTTCTTTTCCTTGCCATATCAAAAAAGGATAATATGTGAATTTACTATTTCCTTGGATTAGAAAAATCATATGCAAAAAGAAGATTATCAATAAACCAATCAAAATTAAATGGTCTCTTCTCGTTCTTCGATGTTGTTGATATGCTTTTCTCTGAATTGAGGGATATCCTTTTGCCGCCATGCTATCTGCCGTATCTAATGAGTTTTCCATACTCCAACTCAATAGAATAGTTAACAGTCGCGCACCAAAACTCGATTTTTGCTTAACCGTCATCTTTTCATTTGCCAGCAATGCTTTTTGTTGATAGGAAATTTGTTCTCCTTGCTTCAAAGTATCAGGAATATACTTCATGATCATAGCAATTGCCAAACCGACCGTAGGCATACGACGGCCTAAAACAGTTATCCAAGCATCCGTGGAGATAACTTTTTGATATGAGGAAAACCACAAATATATGCTGCATAATAGCAAGCCATTAAATAGTCCAAACAGAACACTTTCTAATGTGATTGGATTGCCCTTTCCTAAGTAAAATAAAACGGTTAATCCTAATCCATTGAAAAAGCTATTCATAAAGATGATAAAAAAGAGCATCGGGATGAAGTATAAAAGATACTTCAAATAAGCTTTTAGACTATGATTCTGAATATAGTAAAGCGATGAAAAAGAAAACGAACTCAATACCCAAATTGGATTTTGAGACATCATGGTAATAGCAATGACTATTACAAAATAAGACAAAATGATTGTTGTATGTAAATCTTTGAAACTTTTCATCTAACGCTCAAATATAAATGATAAAAGCAGAAAAGAATAATTTCCGCGCTCTATCACACATCTCCATTCTTTACTGTATATCTAAATTCTATAATATCGCCCGGCTGCAAAATATATGAACTAGCAGCAACATTTGGCATTTGCCCATTCACTAAATAAAGCCAACCACCTTGCCCATCAACAGCATATTCAGCCAATGACTGAATTGAAACAATATATGTCCCAAACGGACCCGAATTCGTACTGACAGTCAAACCAGAACTCAAGAGTAAATCCATAGCGGTTGTATTTTGATTTACTTCATAGGCTGTAGGTCCAAGTATATATCCATTGTTCGAAATTTTTGCAGCAATTTCATTTCCTGCATTATAGGCATTGATGCAATCAACACTTAAACTAACTTTTATCGTTGTTGGAACTGTTGTCGTCTGTACTGTCGTTTGAGCCGACGTTGTTTTCTTTTCAGTAGGTGCCTGCGTCTCAGCTTTTTTTGTCGTTATTTGATTTGCTTGTGTTGTGGCAGTTGTCGATTTTGATGTTGTATTCACTTCTGCTGTATTTTCTGAAGTTTCTAAAGTTGAATCTTTCTTTTTAGCCGATTCTTCACTATCAGAAATGCCAGCTGATTTTTCTTCTGTTTGCGATTCATCTTCACTCTTTGATGCAAAATTTTCAGTCGGTGATTCAGATTCCATTATCTCTTCTGTTTTTGTAGCGGTTTGTGCAACTTCTCTTGTCTCACTTTGTTTTTCAAACTCATTGGCTTGCTGAGAATGACAAGAACTGAGAAGAATACTTAGCAAAGTAATTAACAAGTATATTTTATATCTTTTCATCATTTTCCTCTATCGCTTGCTTATTTTTATTTTTTTCTAATAGCAAAAATAAATCTCTTTTTTCTTTTTCTGTCATTTTTCTATACTGCCCAATTTTAAGGTTTCCCAGGGCAATATTCATGATTCGTAAACGCCGCAAAAAGATGACTCGATATCCTAATGCATCGCACATTCTTCTAATTTGACGATTCATCCCTTGGGTGATAATTAATCTAAATTTTGTTGGACTGACGGGTGTTACTTTTGCAGGTTTCGTGATTCTTCCTAGAATCTCAACTCCCTCTTCCATTCTTTCAATGAATTTTTGATTATACGGTTTATTAAGCTCAACCAAGTATTCCTTTTCATGATCAAATTCTGCGCGTACGATTTGATTAAAAATAGCGCCATCATTTGTCAATAAAATTAACCCTTCAGAATCCTGGTCAAGTCTTCCGACAGTAAATACACGTTCAGGATAATTCAAAAAATCAATGATATTGTCCTTAATTTTGGGATTTGCAGTACATACAATTCCTTTTGGTTTATTTAATACCAAATAAACTTTTTCTTTATTTTGAGGAGAAATAACTTGTCCATCTACCTCGACCGAATCATCTTTGTACACCTGCATCCCTAAACCGGCAACCTCACCATTAATCTTAACTTTCCCTTGTTCAATTAATTGATCGGCATGTCGTCTACTACAATATCCACTTGATGATATGTATTTATTCAAGCGCATCGCCTGATTTTGTTTATTATCTTTACTATTCATTTTCAATATCACTTTCATATACATCTTTGAGATGTAATTCAGAGCGCATAACATCTTGCGCATACGGCATGCTTAAAGTGAATATGGAACCCACATTTACCTGGCTAGTTACACTAAGTGAATGTCCCATCTGTGTAGCCAATTCTTTTGCTATCGATAAACCCAGTCCAGTACCATGCTCATTATGTGATTTATCCGCTTTGTAGAATCTTTCGAAAACATATGGAATGTCTTCTGTTTTGATTCCACATCCATCATCTTGTATAGAAATTGAAAGCTTGTCCACCTCTTCTATTACATACATTGAAATATGCCCATCTGGTTCAGTAAATTTCACAGCGTTCTCCATCATAATGGTCAAAATTTGAGAAATTCTATCTGCTTTCCCCCAAACTGCTGGATATTCAATGTTCAGATTGGACGTTTCAAAATGAATGCCTTTCTGATCAGCTAATACTTCAAAACGAATCGCCATATCAATCAAGTCATTTTGTAAATTAACTGGACCAAGATTTGTTGTTTTCTCAGAAGTTTGAATTCTAGATAATTCCAGCATGTCGTCTATTAAATGTGAAAGCCTAATTGTCTCTCTAAGTAAAATCGCATAATATCGTTTTTTATTTTCTTCCGATTTGACTAGTCCATCATTCAATGGTTCTAACAAGCCACGCATTGCCGTAATAGGTGTTCGCAATTCATGGGAAACATTGGACACATATTCATGCCTGGTTTGTTCAAGTTTCTCCGTTTCCGTAACATCCCTAAACAAGCCAACAGCTCCTATTAGAATATCTTCACTATCAAACAAAGGCGAAATAATACAGTTGATTTTATTTTGTCCTGATTTTTTAATTTCAATGATAATTTCTTTTTCTTGAATACAAGCATCAAATAAACTATCTATATCTGCAATCCGCAATAATTCATCGGCAGAATACAATTTTGAATTCATGTGGAATAATTGCCAAATAATATCGTTAAACTGTGTGACATTTCCGTTCTCATCTACCGCTACAATACCTTCTGCGATACCGTCAATGATAAGTTGCAACTGATTTTTTTCTTTGGTTAATTTATTGATATTATTCTCTAATTCTGAAGATAAATGATTAAAGGCGTTGACTAAATAAGAAATCTCATTGTTTTCTTCTTTTGTTTTTAAGCGATGTGAAAAATCCCCGGCAATCATGGCTGATGCTGCATTACGCATTTCAGTTAGCGGTTTCACCATGCGACTTGCAAAAAAGAGCACCGGAATAACAACGATTAAACCAACAACAATTGCAGAAATCAACAAAGCTATATTTAAGCTATTATAACTAGCTTTTAACTCCTGCATTGTTTGGAACATCATAACTGTTCCAACTAAATTACCCTCTCTTTGACTATTATCGAGGATAGGGACAGCTACCATTAACAAATCTTGGTCTATCACTTCTAAATGAAGTGTTTTGGACGTTCTCTCATTCGTTGTAATGACTTTTCTTAGCATTTCATTAAAATCATTATTAATATTGTCTAAAAGATTATCAGGAATATTTTCTGGATAATTATATGCTAGAATTTGCCCATTAGCATCTGTAATATACGTTCCCGTCTCATAAAACCTTATAGATAAAGATAAAACTCGTATGATATTATCATCAACCACATTATCATTTTCCGATAATAAATAAGAAATAAGTTGTGCTTGATCAAATAAATCTTCCGATTTCATTCTCTGAAAAGCTGGTCTAGCAATTTGTGAATAGGCAATACTAGTCAGAACGCTCCAAAAAATCAATGCCACCAATAAAGTGACAAAGATTCTACGAAAAAGAAAGTTTTCTGACATTGATTTATGCTTATTCTGATCCATGATTAATGTCCAGGTTCAAATTTATAACCTACTCCATAGACTGTGATTAAAGCATATTTATGATGATCACTGTCTATTTTTTGACGGATTCTTTTGATATGTGTATCAACAGTTCTCGTATCCCCAAAAAAATCATATCCCCATACTTGAGATAATATCTGTTCTCTATCCATAACTTGACCAGGATTCGAGGCTAACAAATATAAAATTTCTACTTCTTTTGGCGTACAAGCAACTGGTTGATCATCAACGAGCACTTCATAATTATCTATATTAATTTCTAAGCCTTCAAAACGTAAGATAGAAGATGATTTTGCATTATCAGAGTCTCCCGATCGACGCAAAACTGCTTTTACTCTAGCAACAACTTCACGAGGACTAAATGGTTTAACAATATAATCATCAGCACCTAGTTCAAGACCTAGAATACGGTCAATTTCTTCTCCTTTAGCCGTCAACATAATAATCGGAACATTGCTATCTTTTCTGATTTCACGGCAAACTTCCATACCCGAAACATTTGGCATCATCAAATCTAAAATAATTAAATCTGGTTTTTTCTCTTTAAAAACGGAAATTGCTTCAGCACCATCATAACAAGAAATATATTTATAATTTTCTTCTTCTAAATAAATACTCAGCGATTCATGGACAATCGGTTCATCATCGCAAATTAATATCAAAGGTACTTTATTCATTTTTATATATGCCCCCTTTATTTGTTCTTATTTATCGTATAAGTATAGCATATATGGGGCTATATAAAATGAAAAAAACCGAATGACTTGGTCATTCGGTTTCATCATTTTACAAACTCTAATTAATGTTATTTCGACTCAAATTGATCGATATTTTGCTTGCTAATTTGATCCCATTTCAAATTTAAAGCAGCTTTCATTTTTTCTAATCGTTTCTTTTCTTCTTCTCTCTTCACCTTTAGTGTAGATGTTGAAATCATATCTTTATAACTGTAAAAATATATTTTGATACGCTTGAAGTCAGGAATTTTTTCATTAATATCCTGTAATAACTTATCGAGTATTTTTCGAATTTCAATGTCATCTGGCAATTTTTCATCTAGTTTATTCAAAACGAATTTGACAGATAGCACACTTTGTTCATTTCCTGTCGGCTGACTGAAAACCATTGAGTCTTTGATAATAGCTACTTGCTGTGCTTTGATTAATGATTCAATTTCTTCAGGAAAAACTTTTTTCCCTGAATCTAATACTATCATCGATTTTTTTCTTCCTGTAATTTTAAAGGTATTGGTTTTTTCATCATAAATGCCTAAGTCTCCTGTTCTGAACCAACCGTCTTCAGTAAACGCTTCTTTTGTTGCTTCTTCATTTTCATAATAACTATGCATCAATATAGGACCACGAACGAGTAATTCACCAGGTTCTGCTGGATTATCTGAATCAATTTTCGCCTCCACTGTTGGCAGCGGCTGTCCAATCGTACCTGGTTGGAAAACAAAATCATTGTTCGCGATGGCTACGGGAGCTGTTTCTGT
This sequence comes from uncultured Mageeibacillus sp., assembly GCA_964346085.1. Taxonomy (GTDB): domain Bacteria; phylum Bacillota; class Clostridia; order Saccharofermentanales; family DTU023; genus UBA5436. Next base: position 11,688 of record CAYFSZ010000019.1, read on the forward strand.
TAAGCCATAACCTTCATATACTCTAATACCGATTGCATCAAAAAATTCTATCTGGTCTTTTTTCATCGGTGCAGCACCAATAATCGCAATTTCTAAATTCCCAATTGCTGCTAACACATCCTTAAATAATTTACGGCGAATATCTATCCCTATTTTTCTTAAAAACCCACTCAACTTCAAGGCAAAATTTATTTTTTTCACTTTATTTTGCTTTTTGACTTGCAGCATTATTTTGTTATAAAAGCTGTCGAAAATTGCTGGAACACCAATAAACATTTGCGTTTGATACTCTTGCAAATTCTTTTGTACATAACGCAAACCGTCATATATATGAATATGTCCACCAACTGAGATAACTCCTAACATGCCACAAGTACTTTCAAAAGCATGGTTCAAAGGCAACATGCTCAGTGTTCTCATTCGTTTTGGAAAATCAATAATGCCATGTAAAGCCGCTACGTCAGAGGTAATTGCTTTTTGTGTTAACAAAACCCCTTTTGACATCGCAGTTGTACCGGATGTAAAAATCAAGATACTAGGTTCATTCTCATCCTTTTCTTGATATTTCAATGACGAACCTTGTTGTGCAGCCATTTTTCCTTCTTCTATTAAACCTGAAAACTCTATTATTTCTACGTCTTCACTTAAGGATTTTATCAATTTCAAATAATTCTCTTGCATGGATTTAGTTGCAACTTTTGTATTCATGACCTGAATTAATTTTAAGGAATTCAAAATATCAATGTGTTCAGAGAATTTAAGCAATGTTATCAAGTCGATACAAAGCATGTCAGCTTTCGAACGAATCAGCAATTGCACTAACTCTTCAGCCGTCAATAAATTATCTAACGGTATGAGCATATCCTGGCATTTTGCGGCAGCTAAATACGAGGCAATCCAATAATAACTATTCGCACCAACAATCGCTAATTTTTGATTGGTTAATCCTCGATTGGACCAAGCTAATCGTAATGCATCGATATTATCTGAAAACTCTTGATAGGTTAACGTAATAGGTTCATCTTTCGGAGTTTCACGATATGTTATTGCCTCATGATTTGCAGATTTTTGAACTCTCTGTTCAAACAAGTCTGAGATATCCTTATAAACGGGCATATCGAAATAAGCTTTTCCTTTAATAATTGTCATCATAACTCCTTCACGAATGAATTTTTATTAGTTAAAAATTTTTAACTAATTTACACAATAAAGATATTTCCTTTATTTGTCAACGTTTCTTTTTTGTAAATCTTCAAATTGGTTAAGTGTTAGCCCATCATGAGCATCCATAAAGTCCTGTCTTCTCTCTGCTCTATACTTTTTCATTTTCTCAGCAAATAAGTCAGCATTTGTCGGCGGTTTCCAACTAATCGCATTCGCTCCCGCTTCAATCGCTGCAAGTATTGTTTCATTACTTGGACCTCCAGTCGCGATAATTGGCATTTCGGGATATTTCTTTCTTAGCCTTTCAACTAATTTGGGTGTATCTTTTCCGTTTGCGACATTCAAAATATCTACGCCTGCTTCAATTTTTTCATCAATCGCATCATAAAAAGAAACCACAGTTGAGATAATTGGACAATCGACCATATGATTCACTTTATTTATCGTATCGACAGAAGATAAAGAATTCAGTACAACACCCATCGCTCCTCTCGCTTCCGAAAATTGAGCCATATAAGCACTACGCATGCCTTTTGTTACGCCTCCTCCAACACCTGCAAAAACAGGCATGCTAGCGACGGTTGTAATGGCTTCAATAATCGAAGGAAGGGGTGATTGTGGATAGACTGCTAAAATCGCATCCGCATCAGTATAAGCAATCGTAGCTACATCTGTAGTGAACAAAAAAGACTTTAATCGACGATTAAACACTTTAATTCCTGAGCATTCGCGTATGATGGAAGGGACCTCAATAATCGCATCTGCACGCAAAGAAGAGCTAACTTGAGGTATTTTTTTCTCGTTTTTTTTTGACATATAGATCCTCCTATCAAGAAGATAATTGTAGTATACTAAATTTCTTAGCAAAATATGTTTAAGACTTGTATACTTTATCTGAACAATTTTGAAATAAGTATTCATGTCATCATTCAATTGCACACAACGAAGGAGAAAATAATGCCAAAAGAAAAAATCAATTATAAAAGCGAAGAATATACAATTCATGTTCTTTATGAAGATAATCATATCTTAATTGCCGAAAAACCAGTTGGTATGCTTTCTCAAGAAGATGCAACTGGAGATGTTGATTTGCTTTCCATCATGAAAGAATATTTAAGAGTAAAATATAATAAACCTGGCGATGCTTGGCTCGGCTTAGTCCATCGAATCGATCGTCCCGTGAGTGGACTTGTTGCTTTTGCTAAAACCTCAAAAGCCGCTTCAAGACTTTCTGAACAAATGCGTCAACATACATTTATTCGTAAATATGAAGCTGTTACACATGGTAAAATTCAGCCACAAAATGCTGTATGGAAAGACCATATTTCAAAAAGCAAAATCAAAGGTAAATACATTGCTGATACCAATTTAGATTCCCGCTATGCGGACAAATATCATTCCTGCGAGCTAAGCTATCAAGTCAAAGATTATGATGCAAAAAATAAAATTACATTAGTTGAAGTTGAATTGAAAACTGGTAGAAGTCATCAAATTCGCTGTCAGATGAAAGCACATGGTCATCCTCTAGTCGGTGATCGTTTGTATGGCAAATTAACTGATATTGACCGTGAGTCAGAAGGCCCTGCTTTATATTCTTCCTTCTTGCAATTCAAACATCCTACTCGTGATGAAATCATGATATTCAGAAATCATTCCTCTGAATTCCCTTTTAACTTATTCAAATAACAAAGGAGAACGAAAATGTTAAAAACAAAAGACTTAATTTCTTATGAAGGCACTTTAGCCGAAAATTTATTAGAAAATGCGGAATATCCTTGGGAAGCTTTAGCTAATATTGGTTCTTATGTTTTAGAATTAGCACCGACTTTATCAACTGAAGATTTCAATCAAACTGGCGATAATATTTGGATACACAAAAGTGTAAAAGTTGCTTCTACTGCAACCTTAAATGGTCCATTGATTATTGATGAAAACACCGAAATTCGACCTGGAGCATTTATTCGTGGCAATGTTTTAATCGGTAAAAAATGCGTTGTAGGAAATTCTACTGAATTAAAAAACTCTGTACTAGTTGGCAATGTGGAAGTTCCGCATTATAACTATGTTGGAGACTCTATTCTCGCTCCTTATAGTCACATGGGCGCTGGTTCAATCACCTCAAATATTAAGGCAGATCGTAAAAATATCATTATCAAAAACGGTGATGAAAAAATCGAAACGGGATTAAGGAAAATCGGATCGATTCTTGGTGATCATGTTGAAGTCGGCTGTAACGCTGTCCTAAACCCAGGAACAATTATTGGAAAAAATAGCCGCGTTTATCCATTATCTATGGTTCGAGGTGTTGTCCCTGCCAATCATATTTATAAAAACAAAACAGAAATTGTTGAATTAATTGAGCAATAATTATTTCTGAATTGAGTGAAATTTAAAAAGTTCCGGAAGAGAAAAAACCTCCGGAACTTTTTTATTTATGATATGTTTGATTATTGATGATCTTATATCCTCGATATACTTGCTCGAGCACCATAATTCTTGCTAGTAAATGTGGAAACGTCATTTTCGACATGCTGATAATATGATTCGCTCTGCTTCTCACTTGATCATTAAAACCCATTGATCCCCCAATGACTAGTACGAAATCTCTTCCCCATTTTTCTAATTCTTTGGCGAAGGTAGGCGAATCCATTTGTTCATTGGCAACATCAAACAAAATCATTGTGTCGCTCTCTTTGATAGCCGCTAAAATCCGTTCACTCTCATCATCGATAATTCGTTGATCTGGAAAGCTCGGATTTGCTTCTTTTAATTCAATAATTTCACATTTATTGAACCGCTGAAGCCGCTTCACATATTCCTGTTCAAGAGATTTCATCCCTTTTTCTTTCATTTTTCCAACACAGACAATTTTCAAATGTTTTCCTCACTTAAGAATCTATATTGATGACTCGTTCTTATCCAATAAATCATAGCCCACACAAACTGGTTTATTCGTTCTTGGATCAATGATTATGTCGGCATCAATCGAAAAAATTTCAGCTAACATTTCACGATTGATTAATTCCTCCACACTTCCCTGTTTGACAAGGTCTCCATCTTTCATCGTAATCAAATAGTCCGAAAAACGAATGGCTTGATTAATATCATGAAGGACCATCACAATAGTATATCCTTGTTCTTGGTTAAGAGTTTGTAAAAGTTTCAAAATTTCAAGTTGATGAGCGATATCTAAATACGTAGTTGGTTCATCCAAAAAAATAACTTTCGTTTTTTGGGCCAAAGCCATTGCAATCCAAACGCGCTGTCTTTGTCCTCCAGATAAAGTATTCACTTCTCTGAATTTATAGTCCATCGTGTCGGTCAATTTTAATGCCCAATCAATGGTTTCATAATCTTCTTGTGTCAATCGGCCAAATCCTTTTTGATATGGATATCTCCCATAAGAAACTAACTCTGCTACTGTAATACCCATCGGATTATCTGGCGTCTGGGGTAAAATCGCCATCTGTTTAGCCAATTCTTTCGTATCCATCGAAAAAATAGACTCACCATCCAATAAGACATTACCCTTTTCATGCGGGATAACTCTTGTCATTGCTTTGAGCAAAGTTGATTTCCCACAACCATTCGGTCCAATAATCGTCGTTATTTTTTGGTCAGGAATTAGTATCGATATATCATCGATGACATCTATCTGTTCGTACCCTACTTTTAAATGATTAACTTGTATTTTGTTATCTATCATCTTGATTTTAAAAAGGTACTTCGTTGAAGACAAAGCACCTTTTTAACTCTCTCTTTTTATTTGATTAAAGCTTCTTCAATATCTTCTAAAATCATTGTATTCGCAATTGGTCCTTGATACAACCATGCTGCTGTATCAGGCTCATAAGAAATGACATTTTCATTTTGAACAGCTTTAACAGCATTCCATAATGCATCACTTAATACTTCTGGATTTTCTTCTTCCATACTATTGACCATGAAAATATAGTCAGCGTCCAACTCTACTAATTTTTCTAACGAAATAGGATTCCAATTGGCAGCAGCTTCTGCTGTAATTTCTTCAACAACAGCTGGTACTTTCAAGCCTAAATCTTCATACATAACGGATCCACTTGATGTATTCGCGCTAACTATAAAGAAATTTCCTCCGGTTAACCAAATTGCTGCAGCAGAAGGCATCTCACCTTTTGCTTCGATTGCTTCTCTAATTGAATCAGCCTTTGTTTCATATTCGCTTAAAACTTGTTCTGCTTTTTCATTTTTGTTAAGCACATCTGCAATCGTTTTAAACTCTGTACGCCAGTCATTATTGATTTCTTCTGTTATAACATAAGTTGGAACAATTTTGCTATATTGCGCATATTTCTCACCCTCTACGGAAGCAGCTGATTCAACAAGCATTAAGTCAGGGTTAAAACTCTGCACTGCTTCATATGGCAAGTCAAAAGAAATAATAGGCACATCTTTTAACGTGTCTTGCAAATAGCCTAAAACGCTTGCGCCATCATTCAAACTCCATTGAGCAACCGGCATAACATCAAGGGCGACCAAATTATCTTCTAAATAAGAAGCAATTATTCTTTGTGGATTTTCAGGATATGTGACTTCATGTCCCATCGCATCGGTTTTGGTCAGCATTGCATCACTTGATGTATTTTCAGATTCTGCTACTTCGTTTTCTACTTCAGTCTCTACTGATTCATTCGCTGTCTCGTCTTCTTCAATTGTTTCTGAGGATTCAGATATTTCTTCACTGGCATTGTTCATATCAGTCGTTACCGCTTCTGTGCTACTCTCGGATTGTCCTGCATTCCCACAAGCAATAACGGAAATCATCATGCTGAGTAATAATAAAAATACGATCGTATATTTAGATTTTAATTGTTTCATTCTTGTACCTCTTGTATATTGATTAACTCATCCATTTATGTGATAATGTCTAAGTTAGACAATGCTAACCCGAATTAAAGTTCTTGTCAAATATCAGACAAAGAACCAGCGCATATGTCACAATGAAAGAAAACAATGCAACAAGAACAACGTAAATATACATATATTTCAACTTTTATTTTCTCTATTCTCTTCATATTAGGGCTAAGTATTTTGTCTATTTTATTTGGAGCAAGCGATATCAGTTTCAGAGATATTCTGGCTGCAATTTTTCAATTTGATGCAGATCAATCCTCACATATTATTTTGCATGAACTTAGAATTCCGAGAGCTTTGGCATTGATTTTGGTAGGAGCCGCGCTCGGCGTTTCAGGTGGGATGATGCAAGGGATAACCCAAAACGCACTTGCTTCTCCTTCATTACTAGGGATTTCAGCAGGTGCTTCCTTTTTTGTTGCTCTTACTTATAGCATTTTCAATCAGCCAAGTTTTTATTTGATTATTGGAGCCGCATTAATAGGCGCAGCCTTAGGAACTTTATTCGTTTTTGGCTTATCTTCTATTTCTCGTGGTGGAGAAAAGCAGATTAAATTAGTTTTAGCTGGTTCAGCGATTTCAGCTCTTTTAAGTTCTTTATCGACTACTCTTAGCATCAAGTTTGGAATTGCAAAAAATTTAAGTTATTGGTTTGTCGGCGGCGTTCACGGTATTCAAAAAATGCATCTTCGCATCGCAATTCCCTTTATTCTAGGTGGATTAATTCTTGCGATGTTCCTTTCGAAATCAATTTCAATTTTGAGTTTAGGAGATGAAGTTGCGAAAGGACTTGGTCAAAACACTACCCGCGTTCGTCTTTTATCGATACTGGCTATTTTATTAATGACCGGAACGGCTGTTTCGATTTCGGGTATGATTGGCTTCGTCGGTTTGGTAATCCCTCATATTGTGAGAATGTTATTCAGCTCAGATTACAAAATCATTTTGCCGTTTTCAGCAACATTTGGAGCGATTCTTTTGTTAGCAGCGGATACGCTCGGGCGCCTCGTCAACAAACCTTTCGAGACACCTGTTGGGGTCATTACAGCAATCATTGGATTACCCTTCTTTATGTATTTAGCCCGTAAGGAAGGAGGAAAATTCTAATGAATAACAAATTGATACAAACAAAATTTCCTTTTCCTTTATTATTAGTAATTCTGACTTTAGTTTTGTTAATTGGAAGTGGAATTAGTTTATCTATCGGCCAAATCCAAATTCCAATCCGAGAAATTTGGCAAACTCTTATCGGACAAGGATCTCTAGAGAATCGTTTGACCATAATAGAGTTCAGACTTTCAAGAACCGTTATGTCAATTCTAATCGGCATGGGAATTTCCTTGTCTGGAGCTATTTTACAAGGAGTTTCCAAAAACAGTTTAGCAGATCCAGGGATTCTAGGAATTAATGCGGGAGCAGGATTTGCTGTGGTTTTATATAACTATTTCTTTAGTCATCTCAGTTCCAACAGTGGTATTCTTTTCACATATCTACTACCAATTGTTGCATTAATTGGAGCTTTGGTTGCGACTATTTTGATTTATAGCATTGCCTATCGTAAAGGCAATATTTCTATTCCCAAAATGCTACTCGTTGGAATTGGTATCAATGCTGCATTTAATGCAGGTATTACTCTTTTTAGTTTGAAAATGAATCCCAATGACTTTCAAAAGACTTTAACATGGTTATCTGGTTCGATTTGGAGTTCTGGTTGGTCTTTACTATCATTTATTCTGCCAATCTTGATTCTCACTATTCCTTTGGTTTTACGAAAAGCAAAGACCCTTGATATTATTGCCTTAAATGACATCACAGCTATCGGTGTTGGAATTTCTCTGAATAAAGAAAAAAAGAAATTCTTATTCTTAGCGGTTTTACTTGCAGGATCCTGTGTTGCTATCGGAGGCGGCATTACATTCCTCGGTTTACTCGGCCCTCATATCAGCAAACGACTGGTCGGTCATTCGCATGCTAGAATTTTACCTTTGTCCATTTTCATCGGGGCTATAATCGTTCTTTTCTCTGATATAGTTGCGCGTGTTCTCATTGCTCCTGCAGAGCTTCCTGTTGGCATAGTGATTTCTTTTATTGGTGTTCCGTATTTTCTGTACTTACTATTCAAACGCTAGATTTTCTCATATAAAGGTGCAAAAAAAAGCAGTAAACTTATTTCAGTCTACTGCCTTTTGATTCTTTAAAATGATTTGAATTTAAAATTCTTTTAATGTTGTACAACCACCGTCGACTAAAACATCGACCCCTGCAAGATATCCATTTCTCTCATCAGCGACGGTTGCGATGGCATACCCTAGTTCTTCTGGAGTACCCATTCTTTGCTCTGCTCCATACTTTAGCATTTCTCCGCCTTCTTTTTCTTCAAGTTTACCCATATCAGTTGCAATCAATCCTGGGCTTAAAGAGCAAACTCTAATGCCCTTTGCTCCGAATTTCTTTGCGCTTTTCTTGGCATACCAATTAACGAAGCTCTTAGACAAAGCATATGCAAAACCAGATTTTTGATAATCTGTCTTGGCTAGATTGCTTCTCTTAATGCATCTTTTTAGGAACTTCTCCTCATCTGTATCAGCAAGTGCAAAAATTCTTTCACTGACTAAAAATTTTGGAAGTACATACGCAGAGTTGGATGATATGTCAAGAATGACGCTACCTTTGTTCATTAATTTTGCAAATTCTTCGTTCACATAAACTGTACCTAATGCATTAATTCTCAAAATTTTCTCTTGACCAGACATAGCAGGAGAAACACCTGCCGCATTTATAACATTTTTGATTTCTCCTAAAGATGCTGCATATTCAGCTAATTTTTTAACACTTTCACGATCAGATGTGTCACAAGCAAAAGCATGTGCTTCAAAGCCAAGCTCTGAAAGCTCATTTACTGCATTCTCAAGTTTCTCAACTGTTCTCCCAGATAAAACGATAATCTTCGACTTATCCATAAATTTAGCAGCAGCTAATCCCATACCACTTCCGCCACCAGTTATGACGCATACATTCTTCATA